>CAZHRW010000062.1:0-18641 GCA_964535025.1 uncultured Planctomycetales bacterium | reverse complement strand
CTCCTCGCCGGCGTCCCCCCCGGTGATCGTCACGCCGGCCAGTGACAACGCGGCGTCGGCCGCGACATCGATCACGCGGCTTGCCCCCGCCGCGTCGATTGTCAGGACGCCGGCGCCGGGTCCCGTGATATCGAGATCGTCGCTGATCGCCAACTCCGACCCGCCCAGCGTGATCACCGGCGGCTCGCCCGCTCCGGCCTCGGCCTGAAGCGCCGCCACGTCGAAGGTGATGGTGTCGGTGTCGGTGGCGGAGCCGGCGGGGGCGTCGAAGACGGCGGCGTTCGTGTTGGCCGCTTCAATGGCCTCGCGCAGCGTTACGACGCCGTCGGCGGCGACGGTGTCGGCGAGGCTGTCGACGAGGTACGCCGTGCCGGACAGCAGCAGGCGGGTCTCCAACATCTCCATCGCCGGACGGCCGGGGCCGAGAACGGCGCCGGCGGCGTGGTCATGGTGCCAAGACGTGGCGTCGTCATGGTGCGCGAAAAAGGTCCCCATCGGTTCATCTCCTGACTGGTGATCATGGCCGCCGTCGCGTACCCCACGCGACCGGAGAAGCGGCCGGCGATCGCCCCGGTTTTCATACGACCCTTACCGATACGAGCTTACAGTATACCGCGCCTCGAGGATCGGGCAAGGGTCAATCCGGAGGCAGTGTTGATGCACAGAAGCGACTTGAGCGCGGTCTGTGTCCGACCCTTCACTGAGGAACGGGACGGATGCGGGAGCTGGTCCCGTCGGCCGGTCCGGGTGGTCGAGGAACCACGCTGGTCGCTACTGCCGGCGTCGGCCGTCTGACGTGGTCGGCGGCACGTGGACACAAAAGCCGCCGACGATCGGTCGCATCCGCGCCCGGCGCCCTCGGCGGCCGGCGAATGCGTGTAGCATCCCCTTTAAGACGGCGGGCGTCAAGGAAGCAGGAAATAGGGGGGCAGAATCGTGCCCGGCCGTCGGGACGTCGCGCGGGCCGTCGGGCGAGGCGTCCGTCGCCCCTTCGGGGCTTGTCGCGTATGACGGGCACCGGATCCGGGGGCTGACGCCCCCGGCCAAACTCCGTCGCCCCGTTGGGGCGGACGGCGCAACAAGGGCACCGGATCCCGGGGGCTGACGGGCCCGGCTAAACTCCGTCGCCCCGTTGGGGCGGACGGCGCAACAAGGACACCGGATCCCGGGGGCTGACGGGCCCGGCCAAACTCCGTCGCCGCTTCGGGGCGGACGGCACAAAAAGGACACCGGATCCGGGGGGGCTGACGGGCCGGCTGAACTCCGTCGCCCCTTCGAGGCGGACGGCGCAAAAAGGACACCGGATCCGGGGGCTGACGGGCCCGGCTGAACTCCGTCGCCGCTTCGGGGCGGACGGCGCAGCGACGACTAGGCCCCGTCGCCGAGCACGCCGAGGCCGACGCGGCCGGCGGGGTCGCCGTCCCAGGCGTAGTGCTTGATCGCGTCGGTGATGCGGCCGGCCAGGTCGACGGCGGCGAGGCCCTGGGCGGCGGAGATATCGGGCGTACGGCCTTGCTCGATGCTGGTGAGGAACGCCTCGGCCTGCAGGCGGAGCGGCTCGGCGGTGTCGTCGATGACGAGCTGCTCGACATTGACCAGCTTGCGGTAGTCGCCGGTGGCGGCCAGGTCGGCCAGGTCGTCGGCGTTCATCTTCCGGCCCATCTGCAGCAGGTCGAGGTTGGCGTTTTTCTTGATGACCACCCCGGTCTTGGCATGGTAGTTCACCGACAGGTACGCCTGCTCGCTGAACACGCGGACCCGCCGCTCGGTCTTGATCGACAGGCGGCTGGCGGTGATGTTGGCGATGCAGCCGTTGGCGAACCGGACGCGGGCGTTGGCGATGTCCTCGGTTGCGCCGATCACGTTGACCCCGACGGCGTCGACCCGGTCGATCCGCTCGGTGCCGGCGAGCATCAGGGCGATGTCGATGTCGTGGATCATCATGTCCAGCACGACGCCCACATCGACGGACCGGAACGTGTAGGGGCTCACGCGCAGGCACTCGATGAACTTCGGCCGGATCGCGTGCGTCCGCATGGCGATCACCGCCGGGTTGAACCGCTCGGCGTGGCCGACCTGGACGATCGCGCCGTGGGCGCCGGCCAGGGCGATGAAGGCCTTGCCGGCGTTGAGGTCGTCGGTGAGGGGCTTTTCGATCAGCAGGTGCTTGCCCGCCGCCGCCAGGGCCCGTCCGATGGTCATATGGTCGATCGTCGGCGTGGCGATCACCGCCGCGTCGATCCGGTCGGTCAGCTCGGCGTAGTCGGTCGTCCACGCGCAGCCGCGCTGGGCGGCGACGGCTTCGGCGGCCGCGGGGTTCGTGTCGGCCACGCCGACCAGCTCGGCGCGGTCCATCTCCGAGAGGACGCGGGCGTGCAGTTTGCCCATGCGCCCACAACCGATGACGGCAAATCTCACGGGCATGCGTCTTCCTTCCTGATCAAGGCGACCAGGGCCGGCGGGAGGTACCGCTCGGCCTCGGGGGGACTCTGATTGCGGAACCGCTCGCGGTAGCGGCCGTACCGGCCGCTGAGGCCTTCGCGGCAGAAGCGGCACAGGTGGACGACCTCGGGGTCGAGCCCGCCGGCCGCCTCGAGCGCGTCGAGCTTCGGCGCCAGGGCGCCGCGGTCGGCGAAGAGCCGCTCGAGGGCCTCACGCAGCCGCGCCGCCGAGGCGGGTGCCAGGTCGGCGGCGGCGAGGCCCTCATGGTGGATGCCCCGGACCATCGGCGGGTCCCAGTAGTAGTCGTGGCTGTAGTAGTGCACGTAGGGCGGGACATCGCGGCGCACGGGCGTGCGGGTGCCGATGCGGCAGTGTCGCCCGACGCGGACGAAGTGGTGGATGCCGGTCATCGACTCGACGATCGCCCCCGGTTCGATGACGATGTGGCCGGCCAGCAGGACCTTGCGGTGCAGGTGCGTCCGGTCGGTGACGTAGCAGTCGTGGGCGACGTGGGCGGCGTCGTCGATGACGTTGTCGTCGCCGATGTACGTTACCCGCCCGCCCAGCTCGGTGCCCACGTTGATCGTCACGTTCAGCCCGATGCGGTTGCCGTCGCCGATGACCAGCCAGGCGGCCCCGCCGCGGTATTTCTTGTCCTGCGGCTCTCCGCCGATCACGCTGCCGGGGCCGATGACGTTGTCGCGCCCGACGGTCGTACGGCCCAGGACGGTCACGTGGCCGTCCAGGCGGGTTCCCGGGCCGATCCGCACGTTCGGGCCGATGACGCACCAGCGCCCGACGCGCGCGGCCGGGTCCACCTGCGCGCCGGGGGCGATCTCGCAGACCACGTCGATGGAGGTCATCGCTTACGTCTCCTCCGCGGCCGGCGCGGTGCCGTTGCGGTCCATGAGATAGCCGACCAGGTACCGCTCGTGCTCATCGAGGTCGGCCCGGGCCGCCGCGGCATGGAGGGCGGTGGGGACGGGCGTGTCGTTGTCGTCGTAGAGTTCGCGGAACAGGGCCTTCAGCCGCGTGATGTGGGTCTCGTCGATCTTCCAGCGGCGGAGGTTCAGCGTGTTGACCCCGCGGACGCGGAACGGGAACCCCTGCAGCACGGCGTAGGGCGGGGCGTCGCGGTGGATGCCGGCGTAGCCGCTGGTGAAGCTGTAGCGGCCGATGGTCACGCCGGCGCTGACGCCGGTGAAGGCGGCGGCCCAGACGTGATCCTCGATCACGGCCCCGGGTTCGAGCTGGCTGTAGTTGCCCAGGACGGCATGGCAGCCGATCTGCACGCCGTCGCCGATGAAGCAGCCGGTCATGACCAGGTTATCGTCGCCCAGCGTCGTCGGCGGTCCGTCGGCGGCGTCGCCGCCGCCGCGGATGACGGCGTGCTCGCGGATGTTGCAGCGGTCGCCGATGCGGACCTGTCCGCCGGGGCGGCCGTCGGCGCCGGTGTGACCGATGACGGCGAACGGGTAGATGTGGCACCCGGCGCCGATGCGGACGTCGCCGGCGAGCGTCACGTTGCTCTCCACGCGGGTGCCCGCGCCGACGTGCACGTCGGGCCCGACGTGCGCGAACGGCCCGACGACGACGTCGTCGGCGAGGTTCGCCGGGCACTCCACGACGGCATGGGGCGATACAGTGGGCATAGCGCTACTCGTCTCGCTGCAAGTCGGTCACGTGTCGTCCTCGTCGATCAGCATGAACTTGATCTCCGCCTCGGCGGCGACGCGGCCGTCGATGGTCGCGCGGCAGCGGCAGTGCCCGGTGCGCCGCCGGACGTGGAGACTCTCGGCCTCCAGGATCAACTGGTCGCCCGGGCGGGCCGACCGGCGGATCTTCACCCGGTCCATGCTGATCAGCATGGCCACCTTCCCGGTGTTGTCCAGTTGCCGGCTCAGCAGGATGCCCGACAGTTGCGCCATCGCCTCGAGGATCAGCACCCCGGGCATTACCGGCTGGCCGGGGTAATGGCCCTGGAAGAACGGCTCGTTGATCGTCACGTTCTTCAGCGCCACCGCCCGCCGGTCCCCGTCCACCTCGATCACCCGGTCGATCATCAGGAACGGGTAGCGGTGGGGGAGGATCTCCTGGACGCGGCGGATGTCCAGCAGCACCCCCGCCTCGGCCGTCCGGCCGGGCGGGGCGCTCTGATTGAGAATCGCCCGCACCAGCCGGTGATTGAGCGCGTGGCCCGAGCGGGACGCGACGACCCGCCCGACCAGCGGCCCGCCCAGCAGCCGCAGGTCGCCCAGCAGGTCGGACATTTTGTGGCGGACGTACTCGTTGTCGAACCGCAGGGGATTGTCGATCGGTCCGTCCTTGTCGACCACCAGCAGGTCCTGCGGGGTCAGGTGCGTGCCCAGCCCCTGGGCGAGCAGCTCGTCGGCCTCGGCCTTGAGCACGAACGTCCGGGCCGGGGCCAGCGCCGCGGCGTAATCGTCGACGCCCAGGCGGAACGCGAAGGTCTGGCGGCCGACGGCCGGGTGGGCGGCGTAGTCCATGTCGTACACCAGGTCGAGCGTGTCGTCCGTGCCCGGCAGCACGGTCACGAAGGCGTCGCCGTCGCGGACCGTGATCGGCTCGGCCACCATGATCGGCTCGACCGTCGCGTCCAACTCGACAATCCCCGCCTCGGCCAGGGCCGCGGCGAACGGGGCGGCCGACCCGTCACCGGCGGGGGTCTCCGCGGCCGACAGCTCGATGCGGACGTTGTCGACGCCCAGCCCCGCCAGGGCTGACAGCACGTGCTCGACGGTCTCGACGACCGCCTGGCCCTGCTGCAACGTGGACCGGCGGGCGCGGCTTGCGATGTGGGTGACCTGGGCGCGGACCGTCGCCGCTGGCGTCAGGTCCGTGCGAACGAACAGGACACCCGTGTCGGCCCGCGCGGGGCAGAACCGCAGCGTGACCGGCTCGCCGCTGAACAGCCCGGCCCCGCGGACCTCAACGGCCTGGCGGATCGTCGTCTGTGCGCGCTTCGAGGGCATCGAGCCTCGCCTGAAGTTCCTTGACCTGCTTACGCAACTGCGGGACCGACTGGCAGGCCGTCAGCGTCCGCATATGCCGGTGGACCGGCTGGGTCAGGTAAATGCCGCAGATGGCCTGCCCGCCGGCGACGTTCCGCGTGACCGCCGAGTAGCCCCCCACCTGGGTGTCGTCGCCGACGCGGACGTTGTCGCCCACGCCCGCGTGGCCGCCCAGCACGACGTTGTCGCCGACGACGGCGCTGCCGGCGACGCCCGACAGCGCCGCGGCGCGGACCTGGCGCCCGAGCTGGGCGTTATGGCCGATCTGGATGAGATTGTCCAGCTTGGTCCCGTCGCCGATGCGGGTGGCGCCGAACTTGGCCCGATCGACGCAGGCGCAGGCCCCGATCTCCACGTCGTCACCGATCTCGACGGTGCCGATGTGGGGCACCCGATGCCATTGGCCGTCCCGCTGGTAGAAGCCGAACCCGTCGGCGCCGATCACGGCATTGGGGCCAAGACGGCACCGGCGGCCGATCCGGCAGCGGCGGTACACGACCGCGCCGTCCAGCAGCACGCTGTCGTCGCCGATGGCGGCCCCGCGACCGACCGACACGCGGGCGGCCAGGATCACCCGGTCGCCCAGCACGACCTCGGGGCCGACCACCACGTAGGGGCCGATGGTCACGTCGCGGCCTACGTCGGCCGACGGATCGACCGTCGCCGTGGGGTGGACGCCGACCGGCGGGAGGGCTTCCTCCTCTGCCAGCAGGCCCAGCACCGTCGCCAGGGCCGCCTCAGGATGGTCCGTTCGCAGCGCGACCATCCCCGCCGGGACCTTGGCGCCTTGCGGGACGATGGCGGCGGCGGCGCGCGACTCGGCCAGGTGGGCCAGCCGCCGCTCATCCACGGCGAACGTTACGTCTGTCGGCCCGGCCGCGTCGATCGAGGCCACCGTCGAGATCGCAACCTCGGGATCGCCCTCGCAGGCGATCCCCAGTGCGTCGGCGATCTGTTGCAGGGTCAGCGTCTGTGCCATGGTGACGGTCCACGCACCCCGCTACGGCTGGTCGGCCGGTGGTTGGGGCGGCTCGTACTGGGCGTTCAGGCGGGCCACGACGTTGTCGGTGATGTCTACGGCGTCGGCGGCGTGCAGCACGTGCGGTAATGCCAACTGACCGGCCGGATCCTCGCCCAGGTCGATCCGGCTGCGATTGAACACCGCCGTGTAGCCCTGCTCGGCCGCGACGTCCGCGATGGTCTGCTCGATGATCCCCAGCAGCTCGTTGGTGGCCTCGCGATGCCGCCGCTTGAGGCGGGCCTGGGCCAGCTCGAACGCCACGCGGGTCTCGACGGCGTACGACTCGAGGGCCTCCATCTGCTCCTGGTGGGCCTCCGAGCCGGGCTGGAGGGCGTCCAGGTCCTGCCGCATCTGCTGGAGTTTCTGTTCGCGCTGCTGCTGTTGCTGCTGGTAGTCGGCCTGCAGGTCCTCCATCATCTTGTACAGGTCCGCCGTCCGCTGGTATTCGGCGAACGTGCGGGTGAGATTGCATACGGCCACGGTTCCGGTCGGTGCGGCCGGCGCGGTCGCCTGGGGGTCGGCGATGCCGTGTCCGAGCCCGATCGCCAGGGCCACCAGGCCCGCGATCGCCACCCAGTAAAGTCGATTGGCGTTCATGGCTTCTCCTCGTCCGGCTGTCGTTGTCGATCCTTCACCCGCCCGCGGTCGTCCGTGTGGCCGCCGGCGGTCCCCTACGGTATCACCCCTTGGGCGCGGATTCAACGGCGGCTCTTGCGCGCCTGCCCTCCGGCCGGCCGTTCAGAACGCCCAGCCGATGCTGAAATTGAAGGTCTGCCGGTCGTCGGCGTCATCCTTGACCAGCGGGAATCCGAAGTCCAGCATGATAGGGATGCCCCCACCCTGGGGGATGAGCAGGCGCAAGCCGAACCCGGTGCTGACCCGCCACGTTTCGATCTCGACGCTCTCTTCGACGGTGCCACTGTCGAGGAACAGGACACCTCGAAGCAGTTCACCGGCGAGGGGGAAGGTGTACTCCGTTCCGGCAAAGGCCCGGAAGTCTCCGCCGATCGGGTCGTCCAGGCCCGGGTCGGCCGTCCGCGGGCCGATGCCCCGGTACTCGAAGCCCCGCAGACTGCCCACGCCGCCGCCGAAGAGGCGGTGGAAGACCGGGGCGTCGCCGACGATGACGTCGCTGCGGACACGGGCGGCGAGGATGTGCTTGCGGTCGACCGGATCGACGTACAGCGTCCAGTAATACTTGTACTCGGCGCCCAGGCGGGCGAAGCTCTCGTCGCCGACGAACTGCTCGGCCTTCAGCATGAGGCGGCCGCCGGTGGAGGGGTTCCAGGTGCTGTCGGTGCGGTCCCGCACCAGGATGCCCTGGAGGTCCGCCAGGAAGATGTCGCCGCTGTCGGCGCGGATCTCGCTGGGCGTGTCGTCGTCGAAGTTCTCCAGGCGCACGTTCTCGGGCAGCACGGCGATCTCACCGTACCAGCGGTTGGCGAACAGCTTGCCCAGGCTCACCTGACCGCCGCTGCGGACCTCGTCGTAGCTCTCCCGCTCCCGCTCGAAGTGATGGGCCCCGACGCCCAGGGCGATCGGGCGGTCCAGGAAGTAAGGTTCCCGCCAGTGGATCGACGAGCGGCTCAGTTCGCTGCCGACTTCGAGTTGGAGCTGGAGGGTCTGACCGTCGCCCTTGAAGCCGCGGCCGCTGATCAGGTCGCCCAACGAGGTGGGCCACTGGGTCCAACTGAAGTTGCGCTGGGCGAAGCTGGTGTTGAACAGCACGCCGTCGTTGCTGCTGTAGCCGGCGCCGAAGACCAGTTGGGCCGTGTCGCCTTCCTCGACGGTCACCAGGGCGTTGCGGACGCCCGGCTCATCGCCGTAGGGGGTGATCTCCACCTTGCTGAACAGGCGGCTGTCGAGCAGGCGGCGGCGGCTCTCGTCGCGGGCCGTCAGGTCGAACCACTGGCCGGGGAAGAGCGTCAACTGCCGCCGGATCACCCGGTCCTTCGTGATGGTGTTGCCGCGGATCGCCACCCGGCCCAGGCGGTAGGGCTCGCCTTCCCGGATCCGGTAATGCATGGCCACCCACGGTCCGGCGGCCTCGGCCGGCGCCGCCGGCGGGGCGGGCGCGCCGGGCGGCAGGTAGGTGACCCGGTCGTCCACCTCGGCGTCGATGTAGCCGATCCGCCCGTACGCGTCGCGGAGGGCCTCTACGTCGCGGCGGCGCTCGACGGCCGTGACGGGTTCGCCGGGGACCATCTCCAGCCGGTCGATCAGCTCGGCGTCGGAGAAGACCTCGTTGCCGGCGATGCGGACGTCGCCCACGGTGTAGCGGGGGCCCTCGTCGATGATGAACGTCACGTCCGCGGCGGTCTTGTCGGCGCTGAAACGGACATCGGCGGCCACCTGCACGTCGAAGAACCCCTGGTCGCGATAGAACATCCGCAGGGCCGTCGCGTCCCGCTCGAGCTGCTGCTCATCGAGTCGTCCGGGGCTCAGCAGCCAGATGCCCTTGGAGGTCTCGACCTGCCTGCGGAGCTTCCAGGTGCTGAACGACGGTTCGCCCTCGATGCGGAACGTCACCGAGCGAATCCGCACCCGCGGGCCTTCGACGATGGTGTAGATGATCCGGCGCTCCTGCCGCAGGGCCTGCTCGTCCAGGCGGACGTCGACGAAGTGGAACCCCTTGTCCCGGTAGACGTCCTCGACCGCCAGACGGCCCATGGCCGCCTGGCCATAGTCGAGGGCGCCGCCGGCATCGAATCCGAGGGATCGTCGCAGGCTCTTTTCTTTGATGGACTTATTGCCCCGGAACTCGACGGATTGGATGGACCGGCGTTCGCGGACGACGAAGGTCACCACGACGCCCTCGTCGGTGGGCGTGCGGAGGACCGCCACGTCGTCGAACAGGCCGGTTTCCATCAGCCGTCGCTGGTCGTCCCGGGCGATCTGCTCGTCGAACGGCTGGCCCGGCCGCGTGCGGATCAGGGCGAGGATTCGCGGTTCGTCGATCCGCTCATTGCCTTGGATATGGACCGCCACGACCTCATCGGCCGTCTCGTTGGTCTGGGCGAGCGCCGGCAGGCAGGACGCCGCCAGCAGCACGATCCCCACGGTCAGGAGCCGTTCGGTTGTGATCACGGCGTCTCCCACGATAGGCATGGCAACTCCCTGTGACGACCCGGCCTGCGGGATCGCCCGGCGTCCGGTGACCATGGGGGGGATGATAACCGTGAGGTAACCGATGTCAACGGGCATTTCCGTGCGCCGGCCCGGCAGTTGCCTTTGGGGCCCCGATCGCCTAGCATAACCGGACTGATGTTCACCGGGATCATCCAATACGTGGGGCGGCTGGAACGGACGACGACCACGTCGGCGGGCCGGCGGCTGCGCGTGGAGGTCGGGCCGCTGGCCCCTCGGGCGACGCACGGGGCAAGTATCGCTGTCAACGGGGCTTGCCAGACGGTCGCCGCCGCCGACGGCACGGCGGTGGAGTTCGACGCCGTCGCCGAGACGCTGCGGCGGACGACGCTGGGGTCGCTGACGGCGGGCGCTGCGGTGAACCTGGAAGCCGCCCTGCGGATCGGCGACGGGCTCGACGGGCACCTCGTCCAGGGCCACGTGGACGGCGTGGCGCGCCTCGAACGGATCGACCGCGCCGGCGGCGGGCACGTGATGCACTTCACCGCCGAGCCCATCCTGACCGAGGCGATGGTCGCCAAGGGCTCGGTCGCGATCGACGGGGTGAGCCTGACGCTCGTGGACGTCGCCGCCGGGCGGTTCAGCGTGGCGCTGATCCCCACGACACTGGCCGAGACGACCCTGGGGTCGCTGGGCGCGGGCGATGCGGTCAACGTGGAAACGGATATCCTGGGCAAGTACGTCCGCCGGATGCTCGCCGGTCGCGAGCAGGGCGCCGGCGGGGTGAGTCTGGACCAGTTGCGGAAGGCGGGGTTTGTTTAGCCGATGAGCGAGACGTTTCGACCCACAATTGGCATCACGATGGGCGACCCCGCCGGCATCGGGGCGGAGATCATCGTCAAGACGTTGTCCGACCCGGCCTTGCGCGCTCGGGCGCGGTACGTCATCTTCGGGTCCAATGAGCTGATGGACTACGAGGCGGACCTCGCGGAGCTGGAGTGCTTCTGGCACCGCGACCACCACGAGAACATCCGCCGGTACGCCCAGTCGTGCGTCCTGCTCGACTACGACGAATTCGGCCGTCCCGGGCCCTCCGAGCGGGGGCCGTCCAAGGCCGGCGGGGTCGCATCGATGACCTTCTGCGAGGACGCCATCGCCGCCGCCAAGGCCGGCCTGATCGACGCGATCGTCACGGCGCCGATCTCCAAGGAATCCTGGGTCATGGCCGGCTACCGGTTCCCCGGCCACACCGAACTGCTGGCCAAGCGCTTCGCCGCCAAGCGGGTGGCGATGATGTTCGTCGCCCCGCAGTTGAAGGTGGTGCTGGCGACGATCCACGAGCCGCTGTTCGAGATCCGCAACGGCTTCTGCATCGGGACCGTGTTCACCCCGATCGACCTGGCCGACGAGGCGCTGCGGGAGTGGTTCGGGATCGACAAACCGAAGATCGCCGTATGCGGCGTGAACCCCCACGCCGGCGAGGCGGGGCGGTTCGGTGACGAGGAGATCCGCATCATCGCCCCGGCGATCCTGATGGCCGGCGAGGCGGGCATCGACGTCCACGGGCCGTTCCCCGCCGACACGCTGTTCGTCGAGGACCACCGCCGCAGGTACGACTGCATCGTCGCGATGTACCACGACCAGGGCCTCATCCCGGTCAAGATGCTCGCCTTCCACGAGGCCGTCAACGTGACGCTGGGTCTGCCGGTGGTCCGCACCAGCCCCGATCACGGCACGGCCTTCGACATCGTCCACCGCGGCAAGGCCCACCCCGGCAGCATGACCGCCGCGATTGAGCTGGCCGTCGACCTGGCCATCCGGCGCGCGGCGAAGGCGGCGAGCCGCTAGGGGCCCCGGTACCGCCGGTCGTCCCCGCCTTGCGGGAATCCGCATTCGGTGGTATACTGTTGTTTACACACGGCAGGGGGAGTGAAGGAGGCGTCTGATGTCCCGAAAGCGTCGAGGCTGCGCCCTTGTGGTGTGCACGTTGGTCCTCATTTCCCTCGGTCCCGTGGCGGTCAGCCGGGCCGAAAGCCCCTACGCCCAGTGGTCGCTGGGGCCGCCCACGGATCCGGACTACTTCCCTCTGGGCGTGTGGGTGCAGGCGCCGCGGAGCTATCGCGTGGACGCCTTCGCCGACGCGGGGATCAACCTGTACGTCGGCTGCTCGTGGGACGAGACCGAGGCCGGCATGAACCGGCTGCGGAATGCCGGGATGAAGATCATCCTCAACCAGAACGGCGACTACGCCCCCACCCACATGGACGACGACGTCATCGTCGGCTGGCTCCAGCGCGACGAGCCGGACAACGCCCAGTCCAACCCGAGCGGGGGGTACTATTCGCCCATCGCGCCGCTGCCGACGACGACGTGGTCGAACTACCCCGGCACCGACATGTACACCCGCTACCAGAACCTGAAGGCCGTCGACGACCGGCGGCCGGTGTTCATGAACCTCGGCCAGGGCGTCGCGTGGAACGACTGGCCGGGCCGCGGCTCGCGGACGGGCCATGCCGAGGACTACCCCGAGTACGCCGAGGGCTGCGACATCATCTGCTTCGACATCTACCCCGCCGCCTCCGGACGCTCGGAGACCGCCGGCAAGCTGTGGCTGGTCGCCGAGGGCGTCGATCACCTGGTCTCGATCGCCCGCCCGGGTCAGGTCGTGTGGAACTTCGTCGAGTGCACGAACATCTCCGGCAACGGGCAGGCCACGCCGGCCGAGGTCAAGGCCGAGGTGTGGATGTCGATCATCCACGGGTCCAAGGGCATCCTCTACTTCTGCCACGGCGTTTCGGACGACTCCTCCTTCGACGAGCAGGCGCTGCTGAAGGACGACGTGATGCTCGCCGCCGTCGGCGAGATCAACTGGCAGGTGCGCTCCCTGGCGCCGGTGCTGAACACACCGACGATCACCGGTGCGCTGAGCACCTCGAGCTCCAGCCCGCTGGTGCCGGTCGACACGATGGTCAAGCGCCACAACGGCTACACGTACATCTTCGCCGTGGGCATGCGGGATCTGCCCACGACGGCGAGCTTCTTCAGCGCCCAGTTGCCGCCGATCGCCGTGGCCAAGGTCCTCGGCGAGGACCGGGAGATCCCGGTGTACGGGGGCGTGTTCAGTGACGACCTGGACGCCTATGGCGTGGGGCTCTACAAGATCCTCTCGCGCTTCCCCGGCGACGCCGATGGCAACAGCGTGGTCGACCTCGACGATTTCGCGCGGCTGAAGCAGAACTTCGGCGCCAGCGTGAACGTCACGTGGGAAGACGGCGACTTCAACAATGACGGCGCCGTCGACCTCGACGACTTCGCCATCCTCAAGCAGTACTTCGGCACCGACCTGCGGCCGTAGCCGCTCCGGATGGCGTGCGGCTCCGGGCGGGGCGGTCATCGCCGTTCCGCCCGGGGCCGCTTGCTTACCGACATGCGGTTGCCCTCGTCGAGACGGCGGCAAATCCCTGGTTGACTTGCCGCGACCCACACTTTACAGTCCCGCGTGGTCACTACGGTGACTCCGCGCGCCGGAGGAGGCCGTCAACACCAGTAGGAGCTGAAGCAGTGGGTTACAACTGCGTGGTTCTTGTCAAGCAAGTGCCTGACACGAAAAGGATTACCGGGAACGCCATGAAGGACGACGGCACCGTCAACCGCGCGGCGCTGCCGGCGATCTTCAACCCCGAGGACCTCCATGCCCTGGAGATGGCCCTGGAGGTCCGCGACCGCTGCGGCGGGACGGTGACGGCGATGGTCATGGGCCCGCCGGCGGCGTGCGAGGTCCTGCGGGACTGCCTCGGCCGCGGCGCCGACCGGGCGATCCTGCTGACCGACCGCAAGGCCGCCGCCAGCGATACCCTGGCGACCAGCTACATCCTCAGTTGTGCCGTCCGCAAGCTGGAAGACGTGGACCTGGTGTTCTGCGGCCGCCAGGCCATCGACGGGGATACCGCCCAGGTGGGGCCCCAGTTGGCCGAGAAGCTCGACCTGCCCCAGATTACGTACGCCGAGTCGATCGACGGGATCGAAAACGGGACGATCACCGTCCGTCGCACTATCGGCAACGGCTACGAGGTCGTCCGTGCGGCCCTGCCGGCGCTGCTGACGGCGACCGACACGGCTCCCCCGGCGCGTCCCCCGGCGGCGCGGCGGGTGATGAAGTTCAAGAAGGCGCGGGCCCCCGTGGAGCTCGCCGCCGCCATTGCCGACGCCATGCCGGACGCCGACGAGGCGGCCCGGGCCGCTGAGGCGGACCGCCGGGCGGCCGAGCTGGCCGGGCGGGGACTGCTGATCGACCAGTGGTCCCTGGCCGACATCGACGCCGATCTCGCCTGGTGCGGCCGCGACGGCAGCCCGACGAAGGTGCACCGCATCCAGGCCGTCGTGCTGACCGGCAAGGGCCACAAGCGGGTCGAGGCGACCGACGAGGGCCTGACCGCGCTGATCGGCGAGTTGATCGAAGACCACACGATTGGGTAGAGCAAGCATGATCGAAGTGAACCGCAACGGCGAAGTCTGGGTGTTTGCCGAGCAGGAGGGCGGCACGCTGTCCGACGTGCCGCTGGAGCTGCTCGGCAAGGGACGCGACCTGGCCGACGCGCTGGGCGTGAAGTTGGGGGCGATCCTGCTGGGCTCGGACGTCAAGGCCCTGGCGCCCACGCTGATCGCCCACGGCGCCGACAAGGTATACGTCGCCACCGACGAGCGCCTTGGCCATTACCAGACCAACAGCTACGCCAAGGTCCTCTGCGACCTCATCGGCGCCCACAGCCCGCAGATCTGCCTGTTCGGCGCCACGCCGCTCGGGCGCGACCTGGCCCCGCGGGTGGCCTCGGCGATGCGGTGCGGCCTGACGGCTGACTGCACGGACCTGCAGATCGGCGACCACACATTGCCCGACGGGACGGTGCACGAGAAGCTGCTGCTGCAGATTCGCCCGGCGTTCGGCGGGAACATCATCGCCACGATCATCAACTACGACCGCTGGCCCCAGATGGCGACCGTCCGCGAGGGCGTCATGCCCATGAGCGAACCCGACCCCGGCCGTCCCGGCGAGGTGATCGAGTGCGAGGCGGGCCTCAACGGCTTCGTGCTGCCGCTGGAGATCCTCCAGTCGGTCCGGCGGGAGCGCAAGGTCAACCTCAAGGCCGCCCGCGTCATCGTCGCCGGCGGCGCGGGCGTCGGCTCGCGGGAGAATTTCAAGCTGATCTGGGACCTGGCCGGGTGTCTCGGCGCCGCCGTCGGCGGCTCCCGCGCCGCGGTCGACCTCGGCTACGTCGACCGCGACCACCAGGTCGGCCAGACCGGCACGACCGTCCGGCCCGCCCTGTACATCGCCGCCGGGCTCAGCGGCGCCATCCAGCACTGTGCGGGCATGCAGGAATCGGCCAAGATCCTCGCCATCAACACCGACCCCCACGCGCCCATCTTCGACGTCGCCCACTACGGCATCGTCGGAGACCTGAATGTGGTGATTCCCAAGTTGATCAAGACGATCCGCAGCGGCGGAGGACGAATGGGCGAGGATCGGATGTAACGGCGAATATCGAATATCGAACAAGGAATATCGAATTTCCAAGGAACAGCAACGGCGAATGACGCCGGATGCCCAGGTGGCCCGAAGGAATACTGAGTTCCAAAGGGAACAGAACGGGGGCGCGATGGCCGAGGTCGCACCAAGACGCTTTGACCTGGAGGAGCGGTTGATTGAATTCGCGTCGCGCGTGATGGATGTCGTGGATGCTTTGCCGCGGACGATGGCCGGCAGGCACATTGGCACACAACTGGTACGATGCGGGACGGCCCCGGCGGCTCTCTACGGTGAAGCCCAGGGCGCCGAATCGCGGTCGGATTTTGTCCACAAGATGAAGATCGCACTCAAGGAGCTGCGCGAAACCAGAGTATGGCTGATGTTGATGCAGCGGCGATCGCTTGTCGGGCGCGCTGAGAAGCTGGCCCCGCTGGCGACAGAGGTCAACGAACTGATCTCCATCTTTGTCGCGAGTATCGCCACAGCCGTGAAGAACATGAGAAAGTGACACTACCGTTAGGGGCCGGCGCCTCCGTTAAGCGACAGCCCTATTTCGAAATTCGATATTCCTTGTTCGATATTCAATATTCGCCGTTAAGGATATTCGCCGTTTTAGACGGAGTTCCCCCGAATGCCAAACTTCTACACGGACAACGATGACATTCGATTCATGTTCCGCCACATGGATATCGGCCGTACCGCCGACATCATGGAGGAGGGGTATCGGTTCGCCGACCAGTTCGATTTCGCGCCGACCGATACGGCCGACGCGGTGGACAACTACGAGCGAATCCTCGAGATCGTCGGCGAGATCGCCGGCGAGGTCGTCGAGCCGACGGCCGAGGACACCGACCGCGTCGGCAACGTCCTGGAGAGCGACGGCCGCGTCACCTATGCGCCCGGGATCGCCGAGGCGATCCGCCGGCTCGGCCAGGCCGACCTGATGGGCATGACGCTGCCCTACCGGTTCGGCGGGCTGAACTGCTCGAACCTGCTGTACACGATGGCCAACGAGATCATCAGCCGTGCCGACGCGGCGTTGATGAACCTCTTCGGCCTCCAGGGCATCGCCGAGACGATCAATGCCTTCGCCAGCGAGGAGATCAAGCAGGACTACCTGCCGAAGATGGCCTCGGGCGAGTGGAGCGGTGCGATGGTGCTCACCGAGCCCGACGCCGGCAGCGACCTGCAGGCCGTCAAGGTGGCCGCCCACCAGGACGCCGAGGGCACCTGGCGGATCAACGGCGTCAAGCGGTTCATCACCAACGGCTGCGGCGATGTTCTGCTGGTGCTGGCCCGCAGCGAGCCGGAGATCACCGACGGGCGCGGGCTGAGCCTGTTCGTCGTCGACCGCGGGCCGTGGGTGAGGGTCCGGCGGCTCGAGGACAAGCTGGGCATCCACGGTTCGCCGACGTGCGAGCTGATCTTCACCGATGCCCCCGGCCGCCTGATCGGCGAGCGCCAGCGCGGGCTGATCACCTACGTGATGAGCCTGATGAACGGCGCCCGCGTCGGGATCGCCGCCCAGGGCCTCGGGATCGGCGAGGCGGCCTACCGCGTCGCGCGGGACTACGCCGCCAGCCGCAAGCAGTTCGACACCGCCATCGAAAACTTCCCGGCCGTCCGAGATCTGCTGGTCGAGATGGCCCTCGATATCCAGGCGGCTAGGACGCTGACGTACTGGACGTGCTTCTTCGTCGATACCGAGCACGGCGCGCTGCGGGCCCAGGCGTCCGGACGGGTGACCGACAAGGACGAACTGAAGGCCCTCAAGAACACCGCCCGCAAGTTGAAACGCCGCAACGGCATGCTCACGCCGATGAGCAAGTACTACGCCTCGGAAATGTCGATGCGGGTCGCGATGAACGCCGTGGCGGTCCTGGGCGGGTCGGGCTACATGAGAGACTACCCCGTCGAACGCCACCTGCGCGACAGCCGGATCACGACGATCTACGAGGGCACCTCGCAACTGCAGGTCGTCGCAGCGGTCCGCGGCGTCGTCAGCGGCGCCGCCGAGGCGCTCATCGCCGAGTTGGCCGAGCGCAACTGGCCGGACTGGGCTCAGCCGTGGGTCGCCTCGCTCGACGAGCACGTCGGCAAGCTGACCGAGGCGATCGCCTTCACGAAGGAGCAGGGCGGCACCGAATACATGGACCTGGTCGGCCGCAAGCTGGTGGACATGGCCATCGACCTGCTGGTGGGCTACTGGTTCTGCCTGCAGGGGCTCGAGTCGCAGAGCAAGCAGGCGGTCGCGCGGCGATGGGTGGTCACCCGCATGCCCGAGGTGGCCAAGCTCCACGCGATGGTCCTCAGCGGCGATCGCAGCGCGATGACCGACTTTGACATCCTGGCCGCGCCGGTTCCCGTCGCATCATGACCGGCGCGGCGATCGGCGGTCGGCGATGGCGATGATTCAATGCACATGCGGGCGGCGGTTCTCCAGTGACGCGGCCGGTACGGCCGTGCGGTGTCCGGCATGCGGGACGTCGATTGGCGTGCTTCCCGACGCGACGGGCGCCACCGGCTTGCGGCTGCCCGTGGCCCTCTGGCTGGTGGTGGCCCTTGCCGCGGCTCTCCTGCCGTCCTGGTTGCGCGCGGAGGGGATCGCCGGTCTGCTCCTTGGAGGCGTTTTCAAGCCCATCGCCGCGCTTTCGGGCCTGCGCGCGATGTTCAACCCCTGGCTGCCGGTGGCGCTGGCGCTGCTGCTGAGCGTTCGCGCGGGCGTGGTGAACCTGAGCGTCTGGGGCTGCGCCGCGTTGGGGGCGGTCGTATGCTGGGCCCTGGCGGCGGCGGGGACGCCGCTGCCGGCGGCGCTGGCCGCGGCGGTGGTGGCCGGCGGGGTGTTGGGCGCGGCCGAGGCGGTCTTCAGCCGGCGACTGACGGCGCCGGTGTGGCTCGTGACCGCCGTGGTCGGGGCGGTCGTGATGAACCTCGCCCGGTGGCCCGCGGCACACCTGACGGCGCTTGGGCCGGACGTGGTGGACGGCTACAGCGACACATTGTCGAAGCTGGCCATGACCGGCCTGTTGTACGCCGCCGGGGCCTGGGGCATCGAGCGAATTCGCCGCGTCCTGGCGCGGCGGTCGTCGGCCGATTCGTCCATGCCGTGGGCCCTGGCCCTTGGTGCCGGCGGGGCGCTGGCGGCGGCGGCCGGGGGGACGATGGTCGTGGGCCTCGGGCGGTTTCATCCGGGCGGGTGGCTCTGGGGCGACCTTCGCGTGCTCGCGGCGGTGGTGCTGTGCGGCGGGTGGGTGTGGCGAAGCCGTCAGGTAGCGGCGCTGCCGTATTTGCTGCTGCCGCCGGCGATGGGCGTGGCGACGATGTGGATGCAGACCGTCGGGATCTGGCTGCCCGGCCTGCGGGGCTCGTGGTCGCTGGCGGGTCTGATCGTCCTGGTCGCCGGCGCGCAGTGGGCCTCGCATGGCCGGGGGCATCGCTTCTGGCGGTACGCGGCCGCATGGGTCACCGGGGGCGGCATCGTGCTGGTCGCCGTGGGGGGCCACTGGCCGTACAGCCCGGTGTCGGTCTACTG
>CAZHRW010000061.1:0-4839 GCA_964535025.1 uncultured Planctomycetales bacterium | reverse complement strand
CATGGCGCTGGGCACCTTGTACTACTCGAAGCTCTGGGACGACTACTGGAGCCGCCAGCGGGCCGCATGACGATCTGCCAGAAAAGAAGGTCGCTCACCTGGGGATGAGTCAGCGCGGGGCGTTCTTGACCAGGCGGGCTTCGCTGTTATACTGCAGGGCGTCGACGGGGTCGGTCCCCGGTCGGTCGTGGCGTCGCAACAAGGGTGGCACCGATGGGCTCGACGACACGCCGGACATGTCAACGCCGTACCGCCGTGCCTGCAACAAGGCACGCTGCGCATCATTTCCCTTTTTTGAAGGTTGACCCGACATCATGGATCCGCAAAAGCTGCTGCACGGGCTGTTTCATCTGGCCGAAGTCACCGACGCGTCGGACATCCACCTGACGCCGAACGAAAAACCCTATCTCCGCATCGGCGGGGCGCTTCGCGACGCCGAGGTCGAGCCGCTGATGGGCACGGCCATCCGGGAGATCATGAGCCAGTGCACCATGACGACCGAGGTGTACGACCGGCGGGAGGAGCTGCTGAGCAGCTACCAGACGAACGGCTCGGTCGATTACGCCTACGAAACGGACGTGCCGATCAAGGGCGAACACCGGCGGGTCCGCTACCGGATCAACATCTACAACACCCGCGGACACATGGCCGCGGCAATGCGGCGGATCAAGCTGAGCATCCCCACCTTCGAGCAGCTCCACCTGCCGCCCATCTACGAAACGGCCATCAGCCGGCGGGCCAAGGGCATCATCATCGTCGGCGGGGAGACCGGCAGCGGCAAGTCGACGACGCTGGCGTCGATGATCAACTACGTTAACGAGCGCCAGGGCAGGCACATCGTCACCATCGAGGACCCCATCGAGTACGTCTTCACCAACAGCCGCTGCCGTATCGACCAGCGCGAGTTGGGCGAGGACTTTCCGTCGTTCCCCCTGGCGCTGAAGTACGTCGTCCGCCAGGACCCCGACATCATCATGATCGGCGAGATCCGCGACGCCGAGACCGTCGAGACGGCCATCATGGCCGCCGAGACCGGCCACCTGGTCCTCACCTCGCTGCACACCGCCGGGGCGGTACAGACGTTCTACCGGATCCTTAACTTCTTCACCCCCGACCGCAAGCCGGCCATCCGCCAGAACCTCGCGACCACCCTCGTCGCCATCATGAACCAGATGCTCCTGCCCTCCATCAAGGAGGGCGTCCCCGTCGTGCCCGCCACGGAGGTGCTGCTCAACGACGCGGTCGTCCGCGGCTACATCGAGCGCGGGGAGGAGGCGAGTATCGGCGAGCTGCTCGAGCAGAAGCACGAAGGCATGCATGATTTCAACAACTCCCTCGTCCGCATGGTCGACGAAAGCCTCATCGACCCCCGCGTCGCCGTCGCCGCCTCGCCCAACCCCGACAAGCTGCGGACGATGATGTCGATGAACCAGCCGATCTAGCCGAAGCCGATGGGCATCCCGACGCACGTATCGCGCCGGGCATGAAGCGACGACCGCAAGGGAAGGCTGGTGCCCCTCCCCCCAGTCGCAGGCGACACTGGAATGGCGCTAACTCAAAGTCGTAGTGGGCTTTTCTCAGCGGGGGCGAGAGCGCGTCGACGACATTCGACGCACACATCTCCGCGACGAAACCCGGGACGCGGGCGTCTGACTCGGTCAAGAGGGTCTTGCTGATCCCGCGACGGGTGATAGAATCTTCAGAAAGGCCGATGGCCGTCGTCGGCCAACGTCGATCCGGGAGGTCTCGCCTGGCGTGTTGTCGTGGCGGGATGGACCCGCCGTCAACCTTCAGATAACAGGAGATGGTGGCCATGTTCAGAATGAGCGTCTTACACGTCAGCGGTGTTTTCCTCGCGGCGTCCTTGGTCATGCTGGCCGCAACGGGTTGTTCGACGGGGCCGGTGGCGTACTTCGAGGATACCTTCGACCCCGACTGGGCAGACACGCAGACGGCATGGCGCGTGGCGACATGGACGCAGAATAAGACGGAAATGTCGCCGGAGCGTTGCCGGACCAACGACGACGGCATGCTGGTGCAGACCCTCCTCGCCGGCGAGCCGGCCAGGGGCGGGTCCATGCAGTCGTCGATCGAGTTCCCCTACGGCCGGTGGCAGGCGCGGCTGAAGCCGTCGGGCGTGCCGGGGCTGTGCAACACCATGTTCACCGACGACTGGGAAAACATGGCCACCGAGACGCCCAACGACGGCACCAAGTTCGAAGTCGACATCGAGCTGCTCACGTACACCTTTGGCCCCGGCCGCGGGCAGGTGCACCTGGCCGTGCACTGTCCCGAGAAATCCAACGCGTTCGTCGAGGACGTCGAGCTCGACTTCAATCCGTCGGACGAGTTCCACGTGTGGGGCTTCGACATCCTGCCCGACCGGATCGTCTGGCACGTCGACGGGAAGATCCTCCGCACCTTCGAGCGACCCGAAGGCCTTACGTTCAACCCCGACTACGAGATATTCTTCAATTCGCGAAGCCAGCGGTCTTGGATCAAGGGTCCCAACCTCGAAGACGCGTTCTACTACATCGACTGGGTCCGCTTCTGGTCGATGGATCAATTGGACGACCTGCCGCCGCTGCTGCCTCAAAGCTGATGCCGGTGGCATCGTGGCGCCGCCGAGTCCGCCAACCCTTCACCGTGGACCGCCGACGGCAGAAGTATTACGATGTCCCGACCAGCGGGATCTCCTTCCCGTGGCACCCGGAGAGGCGCAGGGACATCGTGAGCGACGGCGTATCACCATCGGATCGAGGAAAACACCACTTCATCACGCGACGGCGTCTGCTGGCGGCGGTGGGTGGGTCGGTGCTCGCGGCCGCGTGCGGCGGGGCGTACGCGTGGCGGGTCGAGCCGCACTGGGTGGAGGTGACACATCACACCATGCCGATCGCGCGCCTGCCGTCCGCGTGGGAAGGGCGGACCCTCGCCCACATCACCGACCTGCACGCCGGGCCGATTGTCGATCAGGACTATCTCCGTCATGCCTGCCGCCAGGTCGCAACGCTGCGGGCGGACCTGATCGTGATCACCGGCGACATGATGACCTATCGCGGCCCGGCGGACATTGACGCGGTGATCGAGGCCCTGGCCGAGTTGGGCGCGCCGCCACTGGGCATCGTGGCGACGCTGGGCAATCACGACTACGGCCATGGCTGGCGACAACATGACGTGGCCGACACGATCAGCCGACGCATGCAGGCGATCGGCGTGACCGTCCTGCGCAACGCCGCGATCGACATCGACGGCCTGCAAATCGCGGGCATGGATGAGGTCTGGGCCCATCGATTCGACCCCGTCGCCACACTCGGCCAGCTTGCGCCGGATCGCGCCGCGATCGCCCTGTCCCACAATCCCGATACACTCGACGAAGCAGGCTGGGGCGACTATCGCGGCTGGGTGCTCTGCGGCCATACGCACGGCGGCCAGGTGAACATCCCGCTGATCGGCCCGCCCCTGCTGCCGGTGCAGAACAAGCGCTATACCTCCGGCCGCATCGATCTCGATGACGGGCGCACCGCCTACATCAACCGCGGACTGGGCTATCTGCGGCGGGTGCGCTTCAACGCACGTCCGGAGATCGCCCTGTTCGCGCCAACGGTGCGGAAGACCTGAGTGTGCCCCCCCTTTCACATTTCACACCTAGGCCACGAATGGCGTCCGCACCGCCGGGGGAAGCGAAGCCTCAGTCCCACAGCCGCCGCGGGTACACCCCCGCGTCGACCAGCTCGTTGATCTTGGCGACGACGGCCGGGCGATCGGCGGCGTGGGTGATGCCGAACCATTGGCTGTGCGTGGAATGGACCTTGACGGTGGCCTTGCCGCCGTCGATCAGGCGGCCGATGGCCGTCGGGATGACCAGCTCGCTCTTGGGCTCGTCGCGTTTCGCGCGGAGGAACTTCACGAAGTCCTTGCGAAGGTCGGCAAACACCTTCGCCGTGAAGCCCCACATGTTCATCGAGACGAGCTCGTCGCCGCTTAGCGTCCTTTCGGCCCCGTCCGGCGTGCTGTAGCGGGCGCCGCCGGGGATCTGCTCGATGCCGGGGATCTCCTCGAGCGCCTGGAGGTAGCCGCGACCGTCCGAGCGGGCCACGCCCCGCGTGACCGACCCGTGCACCGAGAGGGTGTTGCGGAGCTTGAAGCCGACCATGCAGTAGTCGGTGGACTGGGGCTCCAGCGCGTCGAGGCCCCGCGAGAGGACCTCGTAGGACTCGCGGCCGTAGTAGTCGTCGGCGTTGATGACGGCAAAGGGCGTGCGAACCCGCCCGCTGCAGGTGAGGACGGCCTGGACGGTGCCCCAGGGCTTGGTGCGGCCTTCGGGCGCGGTAAACGAGCCGGGCAGGCTGTTGAGGTCCTGGAAGACGTAGTCGGTCTTGACGTGCCGCGCGACGCGGGCGCCGATGGTGGTGCGGAAGTCGTCCTCGAGGTCCCTGCGGATGATGAAGATCACGCGGTTGAAGCCGGCCCGCAGGGCGTCGTAGATCGAGTAGTCGATGAGAAACTCGCCCGACGGCCCGATCGGGTCCATCTGCTTGAGCCCCCCGTACCGTGCCCCGATCCCTGCCGCCAGCACCGCGATCGTCTTGCGTTTCCGCATGGTTTCACCTCGATGTCAGTAGGTCATTCGTCCGCCACGGCATGCTAGCCGGTGCCGTCCGGGCAGGCAAGGGGGGAGTTGATACCTGTCATCGGCAGATAGTAATGTCCGGTCTTCGGCATGTAAGAATGTCCGCTTTCCTTTTTGGTGGAAGGAGAGCGGATGGACGAGGAGCGGATCGCGATGAGCCAGCGTGAGCGTGACCGGCTGAAGGTCATGGCGTCGGTGTTGTCGCG
>CAZHRW010000060.1:0-10706 GCA_964535025.1 uncultured Planctomycetales bacterium | reverse complement strand
TGCTCGATGACCGGAAAGATCAACCTTCGCTTGCTGGTGATTCTCCTCGTTGCCGTCGTCGTGCTCGGCGTGGCGCTGGTGGGCGCTCGCCACGTGGGGCGTGGGATCCTGTCCCAGCAGGCCCTCACGCGCGGCAAGGAGGCGCTGGCCCGCGAGGAGTGGGCGGAAGCCTGCCAGCAGTTACGGTACTACCTGGGGCGGAATCAGGATGATACCGAGATCCTCCTCCAGTACGCCGAAGCCTGCCTGCTGGTGCGGCCGTTGGAATGGCGGAACGTCCAGCAGGCCGCGGTCGCCTATCGGCAGGTGATCGAGTTGGTGCCCAGCGAATCGCTCCCGTATGAGCGTCTGGCGGGACTGTACGCCGGATTGGGGCAGTATGCGGAGTTAAGGTACCTGGCCGGCAAGCGGATCGAGCACGTGCCGGACGACCTGCAGGCCAGGGTGTGGCTGGCCGAGGCCCTGGTGGGCCTGCGGAAGGGTGAAGAAGCCGACCCGGTGCTCGATGAGATCATCGACGCCTGCGAACAGAGCGACGCGAAGCATCGCCAGTACGTGCAGGCCTGCTCCATGAAGGCGGGGATGCTCGCCGCGTCGGGCGCCGACGACGCCCGCCGGCGGGCCGAGGCGTGGTTCGATCGGGCCGTGACGTACGATCCGGCCTCGGCCGAGGCCCTGGTGTACCGCGCCCGGTTCCTTCGGAGCGACGATCGTCCGGATGAGGCGAGGCGGGACCTTCAGCAGGCCGCCGGCCTCGGGATCGACGACCCCCGTGTTCTCCTGATGCTCTGTGACGAGTGGCTTGCCCATAACGAGGCGGCCGCCGCGGCGGTCCAGCTCGAGGCGACGCGCGACCTCGATGCCAAGACGATTCGGGAGTTTTTCCTGGATGTCAACGACTGGCGGCTGGCCCGTTTCGTCCGAGCCGCCAGGCTATCGCTGATCCCGGGGGCCGACGCATCGTACGCCGAGGAAGCCCTGGCGCTGATGGAGGGGTTCGAGGATCGGCGCCACCGCGTCTTGGCGCTGCCCTACGGGGTGCGTCTCCTGTTGGCGTCGGGACGGCCCGATGAGGCCGAGGCCCGGCTGGCGGAATATCTCGCCCTGCGGAGCACGGGCGATCAAAGCTCCGCCTCGACCGCCGACGTCGCCCATCTCAAGGCCCTGGTGGCCCGCGCCCAGAAGCGCCCTTACCAGGTCATCGACGTACTCGATCCCGTCCTGATGGTCGAGACGGACCGGCCTGACCTGTGGAGGCTCCTCGCCGAAGCGTACAGCCGCACCGATCAGACCGATCGGGCCGTGCGCAGTCTGCTGCAGTACCTTCGTCTTCGCCCGCGCGATCCGGACATGACGCTCCAACTGGCCAAAGAGTACCTCAAGCTGCAAGACTGGAACAAGGCGTTCGAGACCGCGCGCCTGGCCGAGCCGCTCGACCCGACGGACATGGTCCTCAAGCTGTTGCGGATCGAGGCCGGCATCTACCTGGCGGCCGAACAACCCCAGCAGATCGATCGCGGGCGCCTCGACGCCCTCTCGGCCGAACTGGCGGACCTGCGCCGCAAGCATCCCGATCGCGTCGACATCCGAATCCTCCAGAGCATCATTGCCGTCTACCGTGAGAACCACGCCGAGGCGGAGCGGGAACTGAAACTGGCAATCGCCGAGTGCCCCGAAACGCTCCGCGCGGAGATGCAGTTGGCCCGTCACTACTACCGGACGGACCGCGTGGACGAGGCGGTCGAGGTCTGCCGCAGGGCCTGCGAACGCCACAGCGAGATGTCCGAACCGTGGCTGTCGCTGGCCGGCCTGTACGTCATCGCCGAGGATATCGACGGGGCGCGAACGTGCCTGCAGGAGGGGCTGTCCCACGCCGAGGATCCCTGGGAGCGCCGGGAACTGACCCTGCGCCTGGCGGTGCTCGAGCTGCTGCATGGGCAGCGCCCCGCGGGCGTCGCGCTGCTGCGGGATCTGGCGGCGGGCGACCCTCACGAGATCCGGGCGCGGTCCATGCTGCTGAACCTGCGCGAGGTGCAGACCGATCCCGCCTGGTCGGACCGCCTGGTCGACGAGATCCGCCGGGCCGAGGGCGAGACGGGCCTGCTGTGGCGTCTGCACCAGGCCGCGGGGCAGTTGGCGCGTGACGACTGGCGCTCGCACCAGGAGGCGATCCACGACACGCTGGAGTACTGCATCGACCACGATCCCCACTGGTCGGCCCCGGTGCTCGTGCTGGCCGAGATGTACCGGAAGCTCAGCCAGATGGACAACGCCGAAGCGGTCTGCCGTCAGGCCCTCAGCCGCAACCCCGCGTCGGTCGAGGTGGCCGACCGGCTCATCACGCTGCTGGAGAAGCAGAACCGCTTCGAGGATGCCCGCGAGGTGCTCGACCGCATGGAACTGACGCAGCGGACGGCCGGCGACTGGCAGATCCGCCTGGCGCTGCACTCGGGCGACTTCTCCCTCGCGATCGAGAACCTCAAGCTGCGGGTCAGCAACGACGAGCGCGACGTCGATTCCCGGGTGCTGCTGGCCCGCCTGCTGTATTGGCAGACCCGCGATGCCGATCAGGCCTTCGCCTATCTCCGCCAGGCCGAGGCGATCGATCCGACCGCCCCGGGCATCGTCGCCGCCAAGGCGACGGTCCTGAGGGCGGAAAACCGCATCGATGAAACGATGGCGGTGCTCGATGCCTACGTCGCCGACCGCGAGGATTTCAACGCCTACCTGATGCGGGCGGGGTTCGAAGCCGGCCTGGGCATGGACGAGGAGGCCTTGCGCGACCTGCAGCAACTGACCGGCTTCGAGACCCACGGCGCACGCGGCTGGGAGATCCTGGCGGCCTTCCACCTCGATCGAGGACGCCTCGACGACGCGCTGGCGGCCCTCGACGCGGGAAGCCGCGCCTATCCCGACGATCCGGCCCTGGCGCGAGGATTGATGCGACTGCTGTTTGCCCGTGGCGGCGACGAAGACCGCACACGGGCCCTGGCCCTGTTGGGGCGGTTGGAGGAGCAGTTCCGCGATGACCCCGAACTGATGCGGATTCGCGCCCGCGTGCTCAGGGCCGACGGCGGCGAGGCGTCCCTCGCGCAGGCCCGCGACAAGCTCCAGCGGGCCGTCCAAATCGAGCCGACGTCGATCGGCGGGCAACTGGATCTGATCGACCTGCTGATGAGCCAGGGCGATTACCAGGAGGCGAAGCAGACGGCCGTGCGCGCCCTGTCGGCCACCCCGGGTCACGAGGCCCTGCTGTTGGCGATGGCCCGCGCGGAACTGGCCCTGAACAACACCGCCGTCGCCGCCGATGTGGCCCGGAGGATCCTCGACGAGAACAACACGAGCCTTGACGCCGCCGGCATTCTCGGCCAGGCGGCCCTGGCCGCCGACGATCGGACGGCCACGGGCGAGGCCCTGGCCATCGTGGGACCCCTGGCGTCGGGCGCCGATGCGCCCGAGCCGCTGCGGCTGCTTCAGGCGAACCTCCTGGCGGCCCTGGACAGGACCGACGAGGCGATCGCCGTACTGGAGGCGTATTGCCGGACGGAAGAAGGGGGCCGGAGCGTCAGCAGCCTGCTGGCCCTCGGCGAGCTGCTGCGGCACGGCGGTCGCCTCGACGATGCCGAAGCGGCCCTGAGCCGCGCTGAACAGCTCGCGCCGAACGATCCGCGCGCCGCGCGTCTTCGGGTGTTCCTGCTGGGGAGCCGGGGGCAGTATGATGCGGTCCCCGACGTGGTGGCGGCGTGGGCCGACAAGCCCGGCGACCATGCCCGACTGCTGATCGCCGCGTCATCCGTACTGGTGGGGTCCAAGAACCCGGGCGACCTGGCCCAGGCCCGCGCCCTGGTCGAGAAGGTCGCCGCCGCGGCCCCCGAGCCGGTGGCCCTCCAGCTCGAACTGGCGGCCCTGCAGTATCGGCTTGGCGAAGCCGACGTGGCCGTGCGCACCTACCGGCGAGTCTTGCGGGATGCCCCGGCCACGCCCCGCGCCCTCAACGGCCTGGCGTGGATCCTCGCCGAGCACCACCAGGCGTATGACGAGGCCCTCGATCTGGCCGACAGGGGCTTGCGGCTTCGGCCGGACTACGTGAACCTCCTGGACACCCGCGGCATGATCCTCCTGCGCCAGGGCCGTCCGTCCGAGGCCCGGGAAGACTTCCTCCGCCTCCGCGACGTCACCGCCCCCGGCAGCGGCGCCCGCGCCCGCGCTCTGGTGCAACTGGCCCGCGCGTCGGCCGACCTCAACGACGGCGACGCCGTTCGCGCGTACCTCGAGGAGGCGCTTCGCATCGACGCCGCCGCGGGCGTCTTCGACAGCGCCGCCCGCGCCGAAATCCGGCAGATGCTGCCTTAGGGCATTCCCGCCACACGACCGACCGGGTCTCATGCTCCCGCTCGCGTGAGCATGCCCGGTTCGGGCCATCGCTGCGCGCTTTCCCTCACATGCGGTTCCGCCCTGCGCGCAATCCCCCTCTCCACCGATGCACGGGGGACTCCCCGCTTTACCCTGGAACCGGTGCGGGGGGCTGGGCTAGAGTAAGGTCGCGGACGTCGGCCGGAAGGCAAGGCCATGGCAAGAAGGGCGGGCGGGGGGCTGGACCCCCTTGTCACGTCTCCACGCCTGCGGCATTTGGCCTTTCGGGCCGCTAGGATTCCAGCGAACGGCCCGCGCGGGCTGCCGCCGGGCCCGAACGAAAGGGATGATGATGAACGTGTGGAGCGCAAGTCGGTGGATGCGTGCCGCCGCGGCCCTCTTGGCGGGCGGGCCGCTGGCGGCTCTGGTGGGGGTGATGTTGCTTCTAGCCGGGTGCAGCGGCGACGGCGGGGAATCGGACGTGCTGACGTTCGCCGTCGGCGGCACGCCGGCCGAGGTGGAGGTGTGGGAGCAGGTCGTGGCCGATTTCGAGGCCGAGACGGGCATCGAGGTGGAGCTGCGGCGCCAGCCGACCGACTCGGACATCCGCCGGCAGTCGCTGGTGACGAGCCTGCGGGCCGGCCAGGGCGATCCGGACGTGTTCCTGATGGACGTGGCGTGGTTGGCGCAGTTCGCGGCCTCGGGATGGCTGGGGGAGCTGGAAGGGGCCCTGGCCGAGCATGACATCGATCCGGCCGTCTTCTACGGCACGGTCCGCCCGGGCACCGACGGCGCCCTGGTCGCCCTGCCGGTGTACGTCGACGGGGGGCTGCTGTACTACCGCACCGACCTGCTGGCCGAGCTGGGCTACGACGGCCCGCCGCGGACGTGGGGCGAGCTGCGCGAGATGGCCCGCACCGCCCAGCGGCGGTATCGGCCGGACAACCCGGCGTTCGTCGGTTACGTCTGGCAGGGGGCGCAGTACGAGGGGCTGGTGTGCAACTGGCTGGAGGTGGCCGGCAGCAACGGCGGCGGGTTCGGCGAGGACCTGCGGGTGACCGGATCGGCCAACGTCGAGGCGCTGGCGGTGATGGTTGGCTGGCTCCACGACGAGCCGATCTCGCCGCCCAACACGTACACCGAGATGAAGGAGGAGCAGGCGCGGATGGCCTTCCAGGCCGGCAACGCGCTGTTCGAGCGGAACTGGCCCTACGCCTGGTCGCTGCACCAGGGCGAGGATTCGCCCGTGGCGGGCAAGGTCGCCCTGGCGGCCCTGCCGCACTTCCCCGGCGGACAGAGCATTTCGACCCTGGGCGGCTGGCACATCGGCATCAGCCGCTACAGCGACCGCCGGGACGAGGCGATGCGGCTGCTGGCGTACGTCGTGAGCCGCCAGGCGCAGAAGCGCGTGGCGCTGGAGCTGGGGTGGAACCCGGGCCGGCGGGATGTCTACCAGGACGCCGACGTCCTGGCCGAGTTGCCGCACCTGGCGTCGCTGCGCGACGTGTTCGACAACCTCACGCCCCGCCCGGCGGTGCCGTACTACCCGGCCGTCTCCGAGGCGCTCCAGCGACACCTGAACGCGGCCCTGGCGGGGGGGGTGTCGCCCGACGAGGCGCTGCGGGACGCCCAGGACGAGATCAATAAGGTCAAGGAGCGCTATGGCGACTAAACCGGCCCGTTCCGACGCGCGCCGCCGGTCCGTCCTGTCGGGCGAGACGTGGACGTCGGTCGCCTTCCTGTTGCCGCTGCTGGCGCTGGTGACGGTGTTCATCGTCCTGCCGGTGATCGGGACGGTGGTGACCGGGTTCTACCGCGACGTCGCCTACCGCCCGCCGCCCGAGTTCATCGGGCTGGACAACTACCGCCACCTGGCGGCCAGCGCGGCGTTCTGGCAGTCGGTGCGGTTCACGCTGCTGTTCGTGGCCGTCTCGGTGCCGCTGGAACTGGCCGCCGGCCTGGCGTTCGCCCTGGTGCTGAACGCCGATGTGCCCTTTCGCGGCTGGCTGCGCGCCTGCGTGCTGGTGCCGTGGGCCGTGCCGGCGGCGGTGTCGGCCAGGACGTGGGAGTTGATCTTCAACTACAGCTTCGGGGCGGCCAACGCGATCGTGCTGGGGCTGGGGCTGGCCGACAGGCCGGTCAACTGGCTGGGCTCCGAGGCCGGCGCGTTCATCGCGGTGGTGGTCGCCGATGCGTGGAAGACCACGCCGTTCGTGGCGATCATCCTCTTGGCCGGCCTACAGTCGATTCCGTCCCAGCTTTACGAGGCCGGTCGCATCGACGGGGCGGGGCTGGTGCGGCGGTTCGTGCACATCACCGTGCCGCTGCTCAAGCCGGTGATCGTGGCGGCCCTGCTGTTCAGGACCATCGACGGGCTGCGGGTGTTCGATCTGGTCTACGTGCTCACCGGCGGCGGGCCCGGCGGGGCGACCACGTCGGTGTCGCTGTTCGCCACCCGGTACTACCGCGGCAGCGACTACGGGTTCGGCTCGGCGGCGTCGGTGCTGCTGTTCGCCGTGGCGTTCGCCCTGGCGGTGGTGTACCTGCGGGCGGGGCGGTTCGCCCGGGAGGTGCTCTGATGCACCGCCGGGGCGAACGCGTGCTGCTGGCCGTCGGCGTGGTGGTGCTCCTGGCGTTCAGCCTGGCGCCGTTCGTCTACATGGCCGCCGTGAGCCTCACCGAGCGGCCGGATTTCCTGGCCGAGGGCGTCCGGTGGCAGCCCACCGGCGAACACTACCGCGAGGTGCTCAACCGCGAGCGGCTGCACTTCACGGACTACCTGCGCAACAGCGTGGGGATCTCCCTGGCGGCGGCCGCGGGGGCGGTGGCGGTGGCGGCGCTGGCGGCGTACGCGATCACCCGCATGCGGATCCCGGGCAAGATGGCCCTGCTGCTGGGCGTGCTGGCGGTGTCGATGTTCCCGCAGGTGGGGCTGGTGGGCTACCTGGTGCGGCTGATCAAGGCGCTGGGCTGGTACAACACCTGGTGGGGGCTGATCTTCCCATACATGGCCTGGGTGCTGCCGTTGAGCCTGTGGATCCTGGTCAGCTACTTCGCGCAGATCCCGCGCGACCTCGACGAGGCCGCCCTGGTCGACGGGTGCAGCCGCTGGGGCGCGCTGGTGCGGGTGGTGGGGCCCGTCGCCGCCCCGGGGGTCTTCTCGGTGTTCCTGCTGGCGTTTATCCTGGCGTTCAACGAGTTTCTCTTCGCGCTGCTGCTGACGAGCGACTATCGGGCGAGAACCGTTCCCGTGGGCATCACCCAGTTCACCGGCCTGCACGGCCAGACGCCGTGGGGGTCCATCATGGCCGCCTCGGTGGTCACCGTCGTGCCGGTCGTGGTCCTGACGCTGCTGTTTCAGCGATGGATCATCGGCGGGCTGACCCAGGGGGCCGTCAAGGGCTGACAACAGGGTTGCATTCCCGCCGTCCCGGCGGCCATAATGCCAACCGCCGCGTGCCGGTCAAGGCGACCTTCCGCAGCCACGACGGCTACGTCTATATCTTTGCCGCGGCGATGCGGCAGGGGCGCACGGCGGCGCTGTTCACGGTGTACGGCATTGGCGAAGACGCCGAGGTCGAGGTGATCGACGAGGACCGCACGATCCGCTGCGAAGGCCGCACCTTCCAGGACACCTTCGCCGACTGGGACGTGCACCTCTACCGGATCAAGGCCGACGGGCACGAAGGGTTCGCCCAACAGTAGACGGATCAGCCGTCTGGCACAACAAGCGGCCGGAGCGGGCGAGGACGGACGTCGCCCGGGCCAAGGAGCGCGGCGGTGGCGAAGATCGATCCTCGCCTGACAACCGGGCTGAGCGGCCTGGACCGCATGCTCAAGGGCCTCATCCGCGGCGACAACATCGTCTGGCAGGTCGGCGACGTCGAGCAGTATCGCTCCTTCGTCGAGGCCTACCAGCAGGCCGCGCTGCGGATCGGCGAGCCGCTGGTCTACCTGCGCTTCGCCGGCCACGAGCCGTTCCTGACCGAAGAGGCCGGCGCGCGGATCCACACGCTCGACCCCAACGACGCCTTCGAGGGGTTCGTCACCTCGATCCACCGAATCATCGAGGAGACCGGGCGGGGCGGGTACTACGTGTTCGACTGCCTGAGCGAACTGGCCGAGGCCTGGCGCAGCGACCAGATGCTCGGCAACTTCTTCATGCTGACCTGCCCGTACCTCTATGACGTCGAGGCGATCGCCTACTTCGCCGTCCTGCGCGGGCGGCACTCCTTCCACGCCACCCGCGCGATCGCCGAGACCACGCAGGTGTTCCTGGACGTCTACGAGCACGACCGCACGCTCTACGTGCACCCCTGGAAGGTCCAGGCCCGCCACTCGCCGACGATGCACATGCTCCACGCCCGCACCGGCGACGACTTCCGGCCCGTCGCCGACAGCGCCACCACCACCGAGGTCCGCCACTCGGTGCCCTGGCTGCAGAGCGAGACCCTCGAGGCCGGCCTGTGGAACCAGACCTTCACCCGGGCGGCGGACCTGTGCCGCCGGGACCTCGACCACCGCCGCTTCGCCCGCGAACGCACCGAGTGCTTCGCCGGCCTGCTGCGGATGTGCGTCTCGCGGGACGCGCAGATCCTCCGCCTGGCCGAACGCTACTTCACGCTGGAAGACATCGTCGAGATCGGCAAGCGGATGATCGGCACGGGGCTGATCGGCGGCAAGAGCGTCGGCATGCTGCTGGCGCGGGCGATCCTGCGGGCGGCCGACCCGCGGTGGACCAGCCGCCTCGAGCCGCACGACTCCTTCTTCATCGGCTCCGACGTGTTCTACACCTACCTCGTTCGCAACGGCATCTGGACCCTGCGGGAACGCGTGCGCGACCCCAACCGCTATCTCGAGGGCGCCGAACGCGCCCGCCAGCGGATGCTGATCGGCACGTTCCCCGACGCCGTCGGCCAGCAGTTCGAGGACATGCTCGACTACTTCGGCCAGTCGCCGGTCATCGTGCGCTCCAGCAGCCTGCTGGAGGACAACTTCGGCAACGCCTTCGCCGGGAAGTACGAGAGCGTCTTCTGCGCCAACCAGGGCTCGCGGCACCAGCGGCTGGAGGACTTCCTCGCCGCCGTCCGCACCATCTACGCGTCGACCATGAGCGAGAAGGCGCTGGTCTACCGCGCCCAGCGCGGGCTGTTGGACCACGACGAACAGATGGCCCTGCTCGTTCAACGGGTCAGCGGGTCCATGCACGGCACGCTGTTCTTCCCGGAGGTGGCGGGCGTGGCGTTCTCGCTGAACCCCTACGTGTGGAACCGCCTGATCGACCCCGGCGCGGGCATGCTCCGCATCGTGTACGGCATGGGGACGCGGGCGGTCGACCGCGCCGACGACGACTACACCCGCGTCGTCGCGCTCGATGCGCCCACCCGCAGGCCCGAGGAGACCTTCAGCGAGATCAAGCGGTGCAGCCAGCGCAAGGTGGATGTCCTCGACCTGACGGCCAACCAGTTGGTCAGCGTCCGCTTCCAGGACATGCTCACCGAGCCGGCGGGCCTCTCGGTCGAGCTGCTCACCTCGCCGGACAGCGCAGCGCCCCGCGCGGCCGCCGGCGCGACGCCGCGGGTGCTGACGTACGAGAAGCTGTTCACGCAAACGCCCTTCGTCGCCGACATGCGTTCGATGCTCTCGACGCTGCACGCGGCATACGATTATCCCGTGGACGTCGAGTTCACGACCAACTTCCTCGACGACGGCTACTCGATCAACGTTGTCCAGTGCCGTCCGCTCCAGGTCAAAGGCGGCGGGCGGGTTTCGGCCACCCCCGCCGACCTGCCCGCCGAGCGGATCCTGCTGGACGCCCGCCAGGCGGTGATCGGCCAGGCGCGGGTCAGCCGCGTCGACCGCATCGTCTACGTCGTCGGGCAACAGTACGCCCTGCTGCCGGTTGCCAGGCGTTACGCGGTCGCCCGGCTGATCGGGCAGGTCTGCCACCTCGAGCCCCGCGGCCGGCGGCAAATCCTGCTGATCGGGCCCGGGCGGTGGGGCACGACGACCCCGTCGCTGGGCGTGCCCGTGCGGTTCGCGGAGATCGACTCGGTCTCGGCGGTCTGCGAGGTGGTGGCCATGGGCGACAGCGTCGCCCCGGACGTCTCGCTCGGAACGCACTTCTTCAGCGACATGATCGAAGTGGACATGCTCTACTTCGCCCTCTTCCCCGAGCAATCCGGCAACGTCCTCGGCGATGCGATGCTCACCGCCGCGGCCAACCGGCTGACCGAACTGGTCCCCGACGCGGCGGCCCTGGCCGACGTCGTCCGCCTCATCGACGCCGACGCCGCCTGGCCCGGCCGGGCGGTCGTCCTGCACGCCAACCCGCTCGAACAGCGGGCGGTCTG
>CAZHRW010000059.1:0-9235 GCA_964535025.1 uncultured Planctomycetales bacterium | reverse complement strand
CCGCCAGAACGCATCGGTGATCTGAAAATCGTTGCCCTGATGGGCGGCGATGTCGAGGGCAGCCCAGTCGCGGGCAAAGGTGAAGTAATCGTCGATCGTGTTGGATCCGATGGTCTCTTCGCTCTGGCCGTGAAAGTCGGCCCACCAGCGCTTCAGCCCCTTCGTACCTGCGGGGCGAACCTCGAGGGGCGGACTGGTCGCTTCCAGGCCGGTGCGTTTGTCGCGGGCCGTCACGGTCTGCACGCCTGTGTCGGCGAAGGGACGGTGTTTCCGTCGGGACGGCCGTCCGACGGGGTTGCCCCAGCGGTCCTCCAGCTTGAGCAGGATCTCAAACGGCTCGCCCGCCGTCACCTGCGACGGCGCCAGGCATACCGCGCGGACCGGCTCGCCGGCGACGACAGCCAGGGCAGGCGAGTCGTTCAGGCGCTTGAACTGGTACGTCGCGATCGGATCGACCAGCGTGCGGAACGTCCACGCCCGTTCGGCAAACGTCTGCACCCGCCAGCCCGGCGAGCCGTCCGAGGTATCGCCGAACGTCAGGATGATCTTCTCGCCGCAAGCCAGGAATCCGCCTCGCACCTGCAGCAGCAGCGCCGCCGACCACGGCCGCGTGTGGCCCTTGGCGTCCCATCGTGGCAGGATTCGGCAATCGCCCGTTGTCCGCACCGAACAGTAGTTCACCTCACCCGGCCGGTCGAACTGCGGTGTGCCAAAATCGCTTACGTGGCGGAACGCCACCATCACGTAGCCCGAGTCGTCCACGGGGTGGCCCGCCGTGTATGTATAGGTCACTGTCGCGTGTGACCCGGCGACCACGGGCCGTCGGGGCTTGAGCGTCGCCCGGCCGAGGTTGATGACGGTTTCGCCGCGGGCGTCGACAGCGGCGGTGCTTCGGGTCGGTTGCTTCGATCGTGCCATGGTCGTGTCTCGATATCGGTGGTTGTCGATGAACGTGAATGATGGGAGCGAGACGAAACGGGACCCGGCGGCAAAGGCGGATCAGTTCGGGCCGTCCGCCTCAACTACCACCCGAAAGCCGATGATGAAGTAGGGGGCGTCGTCCTCGCAGCGGCTTCGGTTAGCCGAGCGGCAGAGACCAGCGCTGTCGCACCAGCAGCCGCCGCGCAACACGTGGATGGTGCGGCTCTGCGGCTCTTCCGACCGGCCGGCCACGGGGGCGGCGGCGTCATAGTCGCCGTACCGGTCCGAACACCACTCCCAAACGTTGCCGTGCATGTCATACAGACCGAACGCATTAGGCGCGAAGCTCCCGACCGGCGTCGTCTTCTCTCGATACATGCCCTTGCGGCCGTCACGGTAAGGATAGTGGCCGTCGTAATTCGCCTGGCCCGTGCTGAGGGTCTCGCCCGTGTGGAAGGGCATCGACATGCCCGCCCGGCACGCATACTCCCACTGAGCCTCCGTGGGCAGATGGACGTCGCGGCCCAGCGTCTCCGAAAGCTCCCGGCAGAACGCTGTCGCATCCGTCCAGGACACCATCTCGACAGGCAGGTCGACCGCCCCCTTGAAATGACCTCGATGGCTGCCCATCACCGCGCGCCACTGAGCCTGCGTCACCTCCGTCGCCCCCATATAATACGGCCGCGCAATCGTGACAGGGTGGAGTTGCTCATCGTCGTCCCGTTCGGCTTCGTCGCGCGGGGAGCCCATCATGAAGTCGCCGGCGGGGATCAGGACGACGTCCATCGTCACGCCGCTGCCCAGCCCGAACGCGCGTTGCTCGGGCAGGCCCATCGCTTCGGCCGTGACCGCCTGGCGGCGCTTCGCCTCGGCAGCGCTGAACGGCCAGGCGGTGTAGACCTCCGGCTCGCGCGAACGCGTCGTCGCTTCCGGCCGTTCGGCCGGCGGGTCCGAGCGTTCGGCGGGGGCGGTCGCGCCGGACGGTCGCGACGATGGCGAGTCGGCCTGCCGGTCGGTGCTGTTCGAGTCGCAGCCCGCCCATAGCAGGCACAGCCAAGCCATGACAGCGACCCGACCTGTCATCATTGCACTCCTTTTCTCCCAAGGGCACGGGATGGTCCCAACGGACCGAATGGACAGTATGGACCGACGAACCCCGCTTGTCCACCCTGTCCATCGCGTCGAGAGCGTCGGCGCCTCGACGGTGGCCCCTGAGCGGTTGACGTACCGGCCCCTGGGGGCTCTAATCACCCCTCATGAACAGCGAAGCGCGCAAGAGTCCCCTGCGATTGGTCGCGTTGATCAGCGGCGGCGGGACGACGCTGAAGAACCTGCACGGGCGGATCGCCGCAGGGGACCTGGGCGCCGAGATCGTCGGCGTGATCGCCTCGCGCCCCTGTCGGGGGGCCGAGTGGGCGGTGCAGGTGGGCCTGCCGTGCAGCATCATCCGTCGTGCGGACTACGCCGACGCGGAGGCGTTTTCGGCCGCCGTCACCGAGGCGGTCGACGCCGCCGCGCCGGACCTGGTGGTCCTGGCGGGGTACCTGCAGTTGTGGCATTTCCCACGGTCGTACGACGACCGGGTGATGAACATTCATCCGGCCCTCTTGCCCTCGTTTGGCGGCCGTGGCATGTGGGGCCATCACGTGCACGCGGCGGTCCTGGCCGCCGGATGCAAGGTCTCGGGCTGCACGGTGCACTTCTGCGACCACCAGTACGACACCGGCCCGATCATCGTCCAGCGCTGCGTCGAGGTCCTGGAGGGCGACACGCCCGACACGCTGGCCGCCCGCGTGTTCGAGCAGGAGTGCATCGCCTATCCCGAGGCGGTGCGGCTGTTCGCCGAGGGGCGCCTGAGCGTCGAGGGGCGGATCGTCCACGTTCGGGCGGGGACAAAGGACGGGACGGACGTGCGCAACTCGCCTTGAGCCGGCGGTGGAAGGTTCGTGCTGTTCACGGCGTCGACGGCTTGTTCATTGCCCGCCCTCCAGCCCTTACGCGCAGCCGAGGTGCTCAAGGTCTCGCGGCCCTGTGCCGATGAACACCATGGGTCTCTTGTGGTGGCTTTGTGCCCTGACGGACCACGAAATGAGCGTAAAGGCCGGTGTCCAGGACCGCGATGTGTCGATACTTGCCGAAGGCGCCCTGCGCAATTTGCACCTGGACTGCGTGTTGGACCAGGCCGATGGTGGAACGTTCAACTCGCGAATGCTGCATTACGCCGACGAGCGGCTCTGGATCGCCGACCTGACACACGTGGGGCGGGTGACGAAGAACGCCGAGGGCCGCACGCTGGTCTGTTCGTGCCGTCTGGGACGGGACATCCTGCGGTTCAGCGGCGTGATCGTCAGCCGGGCCGGCTTTCAGTTGAACGCCAGGCATCGGGTCGCGGCCTTGGTGTTGAAAGACCTGACCCCCCCGCAAGTCGTGCAGCGGCGGCGGTATTTTCGAATCTCGTTGGCCGGCCACGCGTCAGCCGACGTAACGATATGGGTGGTCGACCCGTTCGACGAGGCGGGGGCCGTCCAGGGCGAGACCTGTGGTCGCATGGTGGATCTGTCCGGCGGCGGGGTCGGCGTGCTGGTGGCCGATGCGTCGGTGCTGGCCGATTCGCAAGACAAGCAACTCTGGGCCCGTTTCGCTCTGCCCGGTGAGAATGAGAGTCTTCTATTTCGCGTGGCGCTTCGGCACGTGCGGCCGCTGGCCGATCGCCGAGCCCACCACGTTGGGATCGAGTTCATTGAGTACGTCGATCCGGGCCGACACCAGCGCGTCGTGGATGATCTGGTGCGCTTCGTCTCGCGGCAGGAGCGCCTCCAGTTGCGGCGCCGTAAAGACCGATAAGGACGGGACGCCATGGTGGTCCAGCATCCGGTAGCCTCTGAACGCATCCGGGACATTCTCGAGATCTCCGCGCTGAGAACCACCCCCCTGGCGGTGACCTGCCGGGTGGATCAGACCTGGCAGACCTTCGGCAGCCGGTTCCTCGGCCTGCGGGAGGGCAAGCTCTGGATCGAGTCCCCCCAGCCGCCCGCCGGCGACGACCGGCCCGCACCGGTGCTGGCGGCGGGCCAAAAGCTGGGCGTCGCGTTCAAGCAGCGCCACCACAAGTACGTGTTCACCACCACCCTCATCCGGACGGCTGCATTCCGCCTGACCCCGCAGGCGACCGTGCAGGGCCTGAACCTCGCCTGGCCCGAGCGGATGCGCCAACTCCAGCGGCGGGTCTTTCACCGCATCGAGGTGCCTCAACACCGCCGCGTGTTCGTCGAACTGTGGGAAGGTGGCCTCGAGCAGGAACCCTCCCAGCCCCTGCGCGACAAGCTCATCCTGCACGGGCACCTGGTGGACCTGTCAATCGGGGGCTTTCAATTGCGCCTGCTGGGCCACGCGGACCCGCGGCTGGCGGTCGGGACGCCCCTGGGCGCCACGCTGCTCAACGCCGACGGGGACGGCCCGATCAAGCTGGACTGCCAGTTCCGCCACACCAACGCCGACGAGTTCTCCACAACCCTGGGCGTGCAGATCGTGGGGCTTAACGAGACCGCCGCCGGGCGCAGGACCCTCGAACGCCTCGGCCGCATCATCCGCGGCTTCCAGCGGGAGGCCTCGGCCGCTTCGGAACCCGCCCGCATCCGCGTCGGCTGTTAAAGCCGTCCGTGGCGATGAGGCGAAACGTCACCGCAGTCCCATGGCCAAGATTCCCAGGCAACTGAAGCTGGCGCTCGTCGGGTGCGGCCGTCGAGGGATGGGCGTGTACGGCCCGGCCCTGGCCCGCTACGCCGCCGAGCATAGCGCGCAGATCGCCCTCGCGGCCGCCGTCGACACCGATGTGACCCGGGCGCAGGAGGCCTGCGGGCGGTTCGGCTTCGCGGCGGCGGGCGAGGACCTTGCCGCGACCATCCGCGATGACGCCCCCGACGTCTGCCTGCTGGCGCTGCCGCCCGCGGAAACGATGATGCAGGGCGCCCAACTGCTCGCGCAGGCGATGCGCTGCACGCTGGAACTGCCGCTGGGCGAGTCACTTGATGAAATGATGGAACTGTCCGAGGCGGCCGCAGAGACCCAAACCCCCCACGCCGTGATGCTTAACCGGCGGTTCAATCCCTTGCTCACCCGGGCCGACCGCTGGGCGCGGCAGATTGGCCCGGTGCGGTCGATCGCCTGCGAACTTGAGGCGGCCGGCGTCGTGGATATCACCGGCACGGTCGCCCGCGCCATCGACGGACTGACCCAGTTGGCCGGACGGCCGGGCGGGCACACCCTTGCCGCCGACGGCGACAGCCACGTCGTCACGCTCCCCCTGGGCGACGCCGTGACCGGCACGATCCGCGTGCGGGGCGGGGCACCGGCCCCGTTGGAGCGCTACACCCTCAGCGGCCAGGGCTTCCGCGCCATCGCAACGCTCGAGGGGCCCGACGGACCGTCGCTGCGATGCTCCCGGGGCAACTACAGGGAAGTCGACATCGCCGGCGATGTCGCCGATGGCACCGCCGAGGCCCTCGCGGTCGTCCTGGCCGCTTTCGCCGCCGGCAAACCCGCCGCGCCGACCATTGACGACGCCATGCCCGCCGCCGACCTCGCCTGGCAGATCGCCGCCGAACTTGGTACGATGCGTTCGTGAGTACACGTAAGCGCACCGTACCGGAAATGATCGGCACCTGGACCACCGCCGCCGGACCGATGGGCGGCGTCCGCGGCCCCGACGGCCTTCGGCAGATCATCCTGCCGCATTACACCCTGGGCGACCTGCGCGAGTTGCTGGCATGGGAACACACCGGCGCAACGGCCGATGACGACGTGTTCGCGGACGTCGCCGACCTGTGCCGCGCGTACTTCAATCGCCGGGCGGTCGACTTCGGCGAGGTCGCCTGCGACCTGTCCACCGTCGGCCCCTTCGCCCGGCGGATCCTCGCCGCCTGCCGTGCGATTCCCTACGGCCAGAGGCAAACCTACACACAATTGGCCCGCATGGCCGGCGAAGACGGCAAACAACGCGCCGCGGCCCAGGCGCTCGGGGCGAACCCCCTCCCGCTGATCATCCCCTGCCACCGCGTCGTCGCCGCCGGCGGCGGACTCGGCGGTTTCTCAGCCGCCGGGGGCGTGGACCTGAAACGGCGGCTGCTCGACCTCGAACGGGCCGTCATGGATGACGGGGGCTGATCGTGTCGGTGCTGACCATGTTCTCCATCGCCGTCGCCCTGGCGGCTGATGCGCTGGCGGTATCGGTCGCCGCGGGGATCAAGATCCGCCGCGTCCGCCACGACCACGTGCTGCGGGCGGGGATCTGCTTCGGCCTGTTCCAGTTCGGCATGCCGGTGATCGGGTGGTTCGTCGGGCGAGGTTTCGCCGGGTACGTCTGCGCGATCGACCACTGGATGGCCTTCGCCCTGCTGATCCTGCTGGGGGGCAAGATGCTTTACGAAGCCCGCGGCCACGACCCCGTCCCCACCGGCCACGCCGCTGATCCGACCCGCGGCTGGTCGCTGCTGTTCCTTTCCGTCGCCACCAGCATCGACGCCCTGGCCGTGGGTCTGAGCCTGGCGCTGCTGGGCGTGTCGATCTGGCTGGCCGCGGTCACTATCGGCGTGGTCACCTGCATCCTGTCGGCGCTGGGCATCCTCTTCGGCGGGCGTCTCGGGCATCGGTTCGAACACGTCGCCGAGGCCGTCGGCGGGATCATGCTCATCGTGATCGGGGTGAGGATACTCATCAGTCATCTGATAGAAGGATAATGCTCGCCGCACGGTCTTCGTCTTTTCCTCAAGATATGTGAAGATTATGCGCCGGAACTCCAACATTGTTGAGTGCACGCTTAACAAGATGGGTGTATGGTTCAATATACCGAAGGTTGCATGTTACTTTGTTGACGACATCGCCGCGCGGCACGACCGCCTGAACGTCGGCGGAAACGATCCCCGCGGCTCAATCCATCGGAGAAGCCGACGATGAGACGAATTCCGAATTGGTGCCCGTCCTGCGACACGCAGCTGGACGTCACGCGGCTCGAATGCCCAGAGTGCCACACCGTGCTCGAGGGGAACTTTCCCCTACCGCCCCTGGCCCGCCTGGACGAGGATGACCAACGGTTCATCCTGCAGTTCGTCATGGCCAGCGGCTCGCTGAAGGAGACGGCCCGCGTCATGGAGCTAAGTTACCCTTCCGTCAGAAGTTGGCTCAACGAGATCATTGAACGCTGTAGCGAAATGCCCCTCGAGGAGGACGAGGAGTAGACTTGGGCGGACGCTGCCGCGACCATCCCACGGCATAATGAAAGGCTCATCCATGATCGGTTCCGCCCCCGTTGTCGTCCCTGTAGTTGTCCTGGGCGCCGTCTCGCTGCTGTTGATGGGCGGTTGCGGCCGTCCGGCGCCGGACGAGACACCGGCGGCCAACGCGATGATCTTTCCCGGCGATGACTGGGTCGTCGCCACGCCGGAATCCCAGGGCGTGGACGGCGCCCGGTTGGAGCGGGCGATGGGGATCATCGCGAAGATCGCCGCCGACCACCCCCGGACCGGCACGACCCACGCCGGCAACACGCAGGTGGTCCTCGTGCGCCGCGGACGGGTGATCTGGCACGGGTCGGACATCGACAACCTCCATCCCATCTACTCGTGCAGCAAGAGCCTCAACAGCGCCGTGTTGGGACTGCTCTACGACGACGGGATCTGTACCCCCGACACGAAGGCCGCGACGATCCTGCCGGCGCTGGCCGAGCACTACCCGGCGATGACCCTCGGCCACATGGCCTCCCTGACCTCCGGCTACAACATCCCCTGGCGGCAGAGCCCCTTCGAGATCCGCCCGCCCCTGCACGCGCCCGGCGAGGCCCTGCACTACAACGCCACGACCATCGTGCTCAACGAGCTGATGACCCGGGCCGCCGGGACGGACCTCAAAGAGCTGTTCCGCGACCGGATCGCCCGGCCGATCGGGATTCCCGACGAGGCCTGGGACTGGGAGGTGGCTCGCGAGGTCGACGGGATGACGGTCTATAACGGCGCCGGCGGCATGTCGATGACGGCTCGCCAACTCGCCCGGTTCGGCCACCTCTACCTCAACCAGGGCGCCTGGGACGGCCGCCAGGTTCTTTCGCGCGAGTGGGTGCGGATGAGCACGTCGGTGCGCGTGGACCCCGGCGTGCCACCCCACGACGCCGACGCGTGGTACACTCACCTGCCCGGCCGCTACGGGCTGAACTGGTGGGTCAACGGCCGCAACAGCGACGGGGAACTCTACTGGCCCAGCCTGCCGGCCGGCTCCTATGCCGCCCAGGGCAATAACAACAACTACTGCTTCGTGATCCCCGCCTGGGAAATGGTCCTCGTCCGCACCGGCGAGGGCAAGCCCATCGACAGCAAGCTCTACGAGCAGGTCTTCGCCGAGCTGTCGAACGCCTTCATCGACGGCACCGGCCGGGCGAACCGCGGTCCCTGATATCATCCCGCCAGGTCGACGACCCAGGCGTCGGGGATGCGACGGTCGACGATGAGCCGCGCGAGGTTCAGCCAGCGGCCGCAGCCGTCCAGGACGACCGAGTCGCTGCTGACGACGCATTCGCCGGCGTCGATGAGCGTGTGGTCGGGATTGGCCTCCAGGTCGACGCGCCAGGGGCGGTCCTTCTCGCGGGCCGACGCGAGCATCCGTGCCCGCAGACGGCCGGAATTGCTGACCGGCGCGTCGAGGACCCACCGCACGTCGGCGGCGTGCATGCGGTCGAGCACATCGCCGATCAGCTCCATCGCGGCGTCGGTCTCGGCCATCCTGCGGTAGCTGCCGTGGATGCTGGCCAGGTCGCGGTAGGTGGTGTCCCGCCCGCCGAGGACGACGCCCGCGGCGAGGGCTGACTCGATCGTGATCAGCAGGTTGTACCCGTCGATAATCACCGTTTCGCCGGCAACCTGCTCGGGTCGGACCCGCCGGGCCGTCCGGGTCGCCAGGGCCGCGTCGGAGCACGCCGCCCGCGCCACGGCCATCCGCTGGCGCTGCGTGAGATTGTAGCGGTCGCCGACGAGCTTGAGGCTGGAGGGCGCCGCGTAGCGACGCGACAGCAGCCACGACAGGTCCCCCACCGCCCGCCGCAGATCCTCAATCCGCTCGGGCGCGAACAGTTCCCGGTCCTTCGGGTGAGCCCCGCGATGTCGGCGGGTGTCGGGCATAGGGGTATCGTACCGTGCGGCGGGAGCGGAGGCGAGCCCATCGTAGCGCGAAGGAGCCGGTTGCGTTGTTGCGGAAGGCCTATGGTTATTGGGCTCAGCGAGGGTGCTCCAGACGCCTTCCCCGCCAGGGAGCCTGTTTTCATTGGATCGCG
>CAZHRW010000058.1:0-14993 GCA_964535025.1 uncultured Planctomycetales bacterium | reverse complement strand
CGCGCCCCCCCCCGCCGCCGACACTACGGGCGACGATGGCGGGTGCGTAGTGGCCGGCGGTCCGGAGGCGTCCGGTGTTGTAGATGATCGCCTGGTTGCCCCCGCCGCTGCCGCCGCCGCTGCCGCCGATGGCGACCGACCCGCCGGAGCTCTCGGCGCGTCCGCCGCCGCCGCCGATGCTCTCGGCGTAGATGGCTTCGGCGTTGTGTCCGGCGGTGACGATGGTGCCGGCGTTGGTGACGCAGACACGTCCCCCCTCGCCGCCGGCCGAACCGCTGCCGCCGGTGATAACGAAGCCGCCGGCGCCCGCACCGACCCCGCCGCCGCCGCCGATGGACTGGGCGAGGACGCCGCACGCCGCGTCCCCGTGGGTAAACAAGGCGCCGTAGTTCTCGGTGCTTACGCTGCCGCCGTGTCCGCCGGCGGCGCCGTCGCCGCCGAGGGCGCTCAGTCCGCCGGTGCTGCCGCCGCTGCCGCCCCCGCCGCCGATGGATTGGCTGAGGATGGCCGAGGCGCCGCGGCCGGTGGTGGTGATGGTGCCACGGTTGACGGCCCAGGCCGTGCCGCCGTCGCCGCTGCTCTCGCCGCTACCGCCGTAGAAGTAGATGCCCCCGCCCCCGCCGCCCCCGCGGGCGTAGCCGCCGACGCTGGTCAGCAGCAGCCCGTAGGCGTCGTCGCCGGTGGTGGTGATTTCGCCGGCGTTGGTGACGGCGAGATTCCCGCCGCGCCCGCTGTCGCCGCCGGGCCCGGCGCCGCCGAAGAAGCCGCCGCCGTCGCCGCCGCGCCCGCTGATGCCGCCGCCGCTGTGGGCAGCGATGCCCGGCGCGGCGTCGCCGGTGGTGGTGATGGTACCGGAGGTTTCGATGGTGATCGCCCCGCCGTTGCCGCCGGCGCCGCCGTCGCCGCCCTCGACGTAGATGCCGTTATAGGCTCCACCGCCGTTGCCGCCCCTGCCGCCGTAGCTGGCGGCCAGGACGCCGGCGGCGTATTTGCCGGCGGTGGTGATGTCGCCGTCGGCGGCGACGGTGAGATCGCCGCCCTGGCCGCCGCGGCCGCCGTCGCCGCCGAAGGCGGGCGTGAGCGTCAGCCCCCACCCATCGCCCCCGCTGCCGGCGTTGCCGCCGGTGCTCTCCAGGACGATGCCGTGCGATCGCGTGCCTTCGGCGACGTCGCCGGCGGTGGTGATGCCGTACTCGCCCGGCATGAAGGTCAGCGACAGGGGGACGCCGGCACCGCCGTTGCCGCCGCCGCCGCCCACGCTCCACCCGTAGGCGTCGGCGCCGTTGGAGCCGTTGACCGCCGTGTGGCTCATCAGCAGGCCCGCCAGCGGGGGCGCCGGTGCGATGTCGGCGGTGAGATCCTCGATGCGCAGCACAGTGATCGCGGGACAGAGGAAGTCTACGCCGCTGCGGACCCCGGCGGACTGATCGCCGCCGAACACCGCCAGCGGCGGGGCGTACTGGCTCGGACCGTCGGGCCCGCCCCTCGCCGTCGCCAGCGGCAGCAACAGGCCCAGAAGAAGGAAATGCAGGGCAACCGCCCCATGCCCGCAGGTGCCTTGACCGGTCGGTGCCATGACCAAACTCCCCGCAGATGAGCAAGAGAACGAACTCGCCAAAGGACAGGGGGCCTGTTCAGCGAAATGCGACCCGGCGTGCCCAGCCCTCCGCCGCGACATACTCCAGTATAATCCCGTCCGGGATTCTGTCAAAGGAATTAGCTATGCCGCCAACCAACAAAGGGATTGGGCGCCTAGTACCGCTTCGAAGCCCGCCGCTGGGCGCGGGTCGTCTTGGCGCCAGCGTCCTTCTCGCCGAGCAGCTTGCGGCGGCGGAGGATGTGGTGGTAGTGCTGGGCGAAGCGGTGGGCTTCGTCGCGGACGTATTGCAGCAGGTGGAGGGCCGGGTCGTTGCGCTTCAGGCGGAGGGGCTCGTCGCGGCCGTGCACGAAGAGCAGCTCCTCCTTCTTGGCCAGGCTCATCAGCATCGGTGGGCGGAACTCCAGTTCGTCGAAGGCCGCGTAGGCCGCGGCGAGCTGGCCCTTGCCGCCGTCGATGAGGATGATGTCGGGGAAGAGGCTCTCGTCCATGCCGGCGTAGCGGTAGCGCCGCCAGACGACCTCCCGCATGGAGGCGTAGTCGTCGTTGCGGTCGTGGCTGACGATCTTGAACCGCCGGTAGCCGCTCTTGAACGGCTTGCCGTCGATGAACGTGACGATGCTGCCGACCGTCTCGCTGCCGGACAGGTGGGCGATGTCGGCGCCCTCGATGGTCCGGGGTGGCTCGTCCATCCCCAGCGCCTCGGCTAGAGCCGCCGTGGCCTGGCGGGGCTCGACGGTCACGGGCGCCTCGAACACCTCCGGCTGGAGCGGCTCATCGGCCAGGCCGCGACGGGAGAGGCTTTCCAGGGCTTTCAACTCGTCACGCAGCTCCGCGGCCCGCTCGAAGTCCAGGGCCTTGGCGGCCTTGTCCATCTCCGCGGTCAACTGCTTGACTACGTCGGTCCGCTTGGACTGCAGGAAGCGGATGAGTCGCTGGATGTTCTTGCGGTAATCGGCCTGCGAGATCCGGGCGGCACAGGGGGCGGTGCACTGCTTGATGTTGTGGAGGATGCACGGGCGGAAGTACCGGCGGCTCTCGTCGTCGGGGTCGATCTGCAGCGTGCACGTGCGGAATTTGAACGCCCGCTGCATCAGCGGCAGGGCCGCCCGCAGTTCCCGGGGGCTGACGAAGGGGCCGAACAGCTTGACGCCCTTGCGCTGCGGCTGGCGGGTGATGTACACGCCGGGGAAGGGCTCACCCGTCGTGATCATCAGGTACGGGAAGCTCTTGTCGTCCTTCTGGCGGATGTTGAACTGCGGGCGGATATCCTTGATCAGCCGCGCTTCGTGCAACAGGGCGTCGACCTCGCTGTCGCAGACCAGGACCTCCACGTCCGCGACGAGCCGGGCGATCATCCGGTCGATCTCCGGCCCGCGGCTTTCGGTAAGGTTTGCCGCCGGCTGAAAGTAGCTCGAAACGCGCGAGCGGAGGCTCTTGGCCTTGCCCACGTACAGGACGCGACCTTCGACATCCTTGAGCAGGTACACGCCCGGCTCGGGCGGCAGGTCGCCCAGGCGCTCCCGCAGGGCCGCCAGCACCGCGGCGCGGGGTTTGGGGGTAGGGGGGTCGCTCTGACTCATCTCGCCCCTATTGTACGAATTCCGAGTCGAAGGAGGTACGAACCTGCAGGCCGCAAAGGGTGAAAAATCGTTGCCTCCATGGCGTCATGGAGGTGAAACTACGCTGCGGACCATGGAACGACTGCTCAAGACGATGATTGCCGTCGACGCGACCGACCTGCACGTGCAGGTGGGCGCCCCGCCGGCCATGCGCGTGGCCGGGTCGCTGCGCCCCGTCGACGCCCCGCCGGTCAGCGAGGGGCAGATGGTCGCGTTCATCGACGCGATCCTCCTCCCGACCGACCGGCGGGACCTGCTCCAGCGCGGCAGTTGCGATTTGGCCTTCACGTATGGCGACTCGCGTTTTCGCGTGAACATCTTCCGCCAGCAGGGCCGCCTGGCCGCGGCCATCCGCCGGCTGCACCTGATGATCCCCACCGTCGAGCAGCTCAACCTGCCGATGCAGGTGGAGGCGATCGCCTCGGCCAATCGCGGGCTGGTGCTCGTGGCGGGGACGACCTCCAGCGGCAAGAGCACCACGCTGGCGGCGATGATCGGCCACATCAACCGCACCCGCCGGATGCGGATCATCACCGTCGAGGACCCGATCGAATACGTCCACGCCTCCGAGAGGAGTCTCGTCGCCCAGGTCGAGATCGGCCCGGACACCCCCACCTATACCCAGGCGATTCGCCAGGTGCTCCGCCAGGACCCCGACGTGATCCTCATCGGCGAATTGCGGGACCCCGAGGGCGTACGGGTGGCCCTGCGGGCCGCCGACACCGGCCACCTGGTCTTCGCGGCGGTCCACGCCGGCACCGCCGTCCAGACGATCGAGCGGATCATCGCCCTGTTCGAGTCCGCCGAACACCACCTGCTGCTGACGCAGCTATCGATGAACCTCCGCGCCGTCCTCTGCCAGCGACTCGCCCCGGCCCGGCAGTCGGCCGGCGGCGGGCTCGTCCCGGCCGTCGAGATCCTTCGCGGCACGCCCGTCGTGCGTAAGTGCATCCTCGACGGACGTTACGAGGGCATTGTCCAGGCCATGGTCAATCGCGACGACGGGATGCAGACCTTCGACCAGCACCTTGGCGAACTCTACCGCGCCAAACGCATCAGCGGCATCGAAGCCCTCCGCACCGCCTCCAACCCCGAATCGCTCACCATGATGCTGCGGGGCATCACCACGCGGGACAGCCGGCGGGGATTGGTGCAGTAGCCGTCGGGATCCTCCGTCAACCTGCGCCGCCGCGCTGACGGCGGCGGCGGGAAGGCGTAACATTAGGTCATCGCTCGAATCGTACTCGATCCGGCCGGGCGATCCATGTATAAGCGTGGGTCCACGGACCGACGGGGCAAAGGAGACGACGATGATGGATCGGATGCGACGGATCGCGCGGATGGGGATGTTGGTCGCCCTGGTGACGGCGATGACGGCCGGATGTGCGGGAGCCGACCGGGACGATGAGCTGCGTCTGTTCCCCAAGGTGAACCGGCGGGACGACCAGGTGCAACTGCTGCCGGCCAAGGATCGGCTGCTCAAGCCCCTGCTGGCGGACCCCGAGGAGACCCAGACACGGGTCGCGTACGGCTTCCCGCCCGACGAAGAGCAGGTTCTCGACGTCGTTTTCGGCGGCAACCTCGCGCTTCTGCGGTGGACGATCGAGAAGGAACATACCCTCGGTTTATCCATCCGCGGGCGGGCCGGCGGACGCTTCGAGACCACGGCCGAGTCGTTCCCCCAACTGACCAGCGACTACATGGGCGGCGCCGCGATCGCCTGGCAGCACGAGGAGGACACCCTCGAACTGCTGGCCTACCACGAGAGCTCCCACCTCGGCGATGAGGTGCTCGACTTCGGCCGGCGCGAGCGGATCAACTACAGCCGTCAGGCGGCGCGGCTGCTGTGGTCGCACGATACGGAGGAATGGCGCCTCTACGGGGGCGGGTCCGTCAACTTCGATACCTCCCCCGACGAGATCAACCGGACCGTCGTCCTCCACGGGGGCGCGGAGTACTACTTCACGCTGGGCGACCAGGACTTCTATGCCGCCCTCGACGCGCAGGTCCGCGAGTACAACAACTGGAACGTCAACCTCAACGCCCAGATCGGCTGGTTCCTGGGCCCCGTCTACCACGACACCCGCCCGCGGCTGTTCCTGGAGGCGTTCACCGGCCACTCCACCCTCGGGCAGTACTGGAACGAGTCCGAAACGAACTTCTCCGTCGGCCTGGCCCTGGGCCTGTAGGTTGTTCGGTGACCGGCGATGGGATGGGGGGGCGCAAGGTCCCCGCGATGAAAGTACGTCGCGAGGGACCCCCATGGGCAGGAGTCAGAACAGGAGCACACAGACGGGCTGGGCTTTCCCGTCAACTCCCGATCCCGGCCCGTTGCGGGCGGGATCAAACGTCCTGAGGTGTTACTATCGGCCGAAAAAGAGATTGGCTTGACCTGCCGGCGGCAGGTTTTTCCGGCGGCCTCCGCATGGCCGGCTGACCTCGCCTTGCAGCGGGGGCGGCGACGGCGGTATAGTGAACGGGTCGACCCGCCCAGGCGAGCCGGAAAGGAGCCGAAGCGATGTCGCCCTACGTGCCGATCGCGATGCTGGTGGTTGCAGGTTGTGCCGCTCCCGCGGCCGGCGCGCCGGCGGTGAACGATTCGCCGGCGGCGGCCGGCCAGTGGGGGTTCCGACCCGCCGACGGGGCCACGTCGATGCGGACGCCCCCGCCGTTTTCGTGGCGGCCGCAGGGGCGGGCGCCGGCCTACGCGCTGCAGGTGGCGCGCGACCGGGCCTTCACGGAGGTGATCTACGCCGCCGAGGGGATCGAGTTTAACGTGCACTGTCCCACCGAGACGTTTCCCCCGGGGCGGTACTTCTGGCGCTTCCGGTACACCGGCATTAACGGCGATACGTCGGCCTGGAGCAAGGTGCGGACCTTCACGATCGACCCGCAGGCCGTCCCGCTACCCCTGCCGTCCCGCGAGGTGCTGCTAGCGCGGGTGCCCGACACCCATCCCCGCCTGTTCCTGCGGCCGGAGGACCTGCCGCGCCTGCGCCGCCTGGCCGCCGGGCCCCTGGCCAAACGCTACCAGGGACTGATCGACATCTGCGACGGGCTGATGGCCGATCCGCCCCCGACAGCCGAGCCGCCGCGCTATCCCGAGGGCGTCAAGCGGGGCTCGGACGAATGGAGGAAGATCTGGTGGGGCAACCGCATCTACACCCGCAACCTGCTCCATGGCGCCGCCACGCTGGGCTTCATCTACCGCCTCAGCGGCCACGAGCCGTACGGCCAACTCGCGCGGCGCCTGCTGATGGCCGCAGCCCAGTGGGACCCGAAAGGGTCGACCAGCATGGCCTACAACGACGAGGCGGCCATGCCCTACAACTACTATTTCAGCCGGACCTACACCTTCATCCACGACCTGCTCAGCGAACACGAGCGGCAGATCTGCCGGCGGGTGATGCGGGTCCGCGGCCAGGAGATGTATAACCGGCTCTACCCGAGACACCTGTGGATGCCTTACGGCAGCCACGCCAACCGCGAGTGGCACTTCCTCGGCGAGGTGGCCATTGCGTTCCACGACGAGATCCCCGAGGCCGACGACTGGCTGTGGTTCGTTATGAACGTCTTTGCCAACGTCTATCCGGTCTGGTCGGACAGCGACGGCGGCTGGCACGAGGGGATGGCCTACTGGCGCAGCTACGTCACCCGTTTCACCTGGTGGGCCGACGTCATGCGCTCGTGCTTCGGGATCGACGCGTACGACCTGCCCTACTTCTCCCGGGCCGGCGACCTGGCCCTGTATCTCCAGCCGCCCGGCACGGTCGGCGGCGGCTTCGGCGACCAGACCGCCCGCCTGCGGTCGGAGGACAACCGGCGGCTCATGACGATCCTGGCGGCCCAGGCGCAAAACCCCTACTGGGCATGGTACGTCGACCGGATCGGCGGGGCGGACCCCACCGGCGGGTATATCGGTTTTGTCCGCGACGCCCTGCCGGCCGTCGAGCCCAAGGCCCCGACGGACCTGCCGTCGTCCCGCCTCTTCGCCGGCGTCGGCCAGGCCGTGCTCAACACCGACCTGACTGATGCGAGGCGGAATGTCGAGATCATCTTCAAGTCCAGCCCCTTCGGCTCGGTCAGTCACGGCTACGAGTCGCAGAATTCGTTCCTGCTGTACGCCTTCGGCGACCGGCTGTTCATCCGCTCCGGCCGGCGTGACACGTACGGCTCGCCGCATCACAAGGAGTGGATGTGGTCCACCCGGTCGACCAACTGCATCACGATCGACGGGAGCGGGCAGATCCCCCACAGTTGGCAGGCCGCCGGGCGGATCAGCGGGTTCCACACTTCTCCGACGATCGACTACGTCCAGGGCGAAGCGGCTGGCGCCTATGAAGAAGCCGACGTCGAGCAGTTCACCCGCTCGATCCTGTTCATCAAGCCCGACCTGATCGTCATCCACGACCGGCTCCGCACCGCCAGGGCGAGCACGTTTCAATGGTGGCTGCACAGCCCGGTGCCCATGGCCATCGACGGCCAGGACGACATCCGCGTCCGCGGCGACCAGGCCTCCTGCGACGCCGCGATCCTCGCCCCGGCGGGCCTGGCGCTGCGGGTCACCGACCGGTTCGACCCGCCGCCGGCGCCGTCGGTGAAGCTCACCGAGTACCACCTCACGGCCCACACGACCGTCCCGACGAGGGACGTGTGTTTCGTGACGGTCCTGCGGCCCTACCGCACCGGCACCCGGCCGTCCTTCGCACGCCTGTTGGAGCCGATCGAGGGCGGCTGGCTGCTGCGGGCGACCACACACAGCGGCCAGGCGCTCATCCTCCTCCGCCGCGAGGGCCACAGGCCTCTCACCGCCGCCGGCTGGCGGACCACCGGCCACCTCGGGGCGGTCCTGTTCGGCCACGACGGCCGCGTCGTCGACACCTTCGCCGCCGGCGGGGACATCAGCCCCTCGGCGGAATGAACCGCGGCCTCGGCCGAGCCGACGCATGGGCGGCCGTCGCGATCGGCTACGGTCGGCGGTGGCGGCGACGGATCGCCAGGCCGCCCAGCGCCAGCAAGGCCAGGGCGGCCGGTTCCGGGACGGCGGCGGTGCCGAAGTGGCTCTTCAGGAGGGCGAAGTCGTCCAGATCCACGCGCCGGTCGCCGTTGAAGTCGCCCATGGCCCAGACGGCGCTGTCGTCGGCGCCGAAGTTCTGCTTCAAGAGGGCGAAGTCATCCAGATCGACATGGCCGTCGTCGTTGGCGTCGCCGTAGATCCGCGTGTTCGTGGCTCGCAGGAGCATCGCGTCGCCGTCCCGGACGACGTCGCAGTCGAAGAAGGCGGGCCAGGCGGTGAAGTCATACGCCAGCACCGGGTCGCTGGCCCAGGGCGTCTGCACCTGGAGGAAGGGGAACAGCGCACCGGCGGCCGGTGGAATCGCCGCGGCGATGTCGAAGGTCTCCAGGAGCGAAAACTGGACGGTTCCCGCCGGCGGCAGGTCGTCGCCGCCGCTCAGCAGGCCTTCGACGAGGAGCCGATCGTACGCATCTTCGGCGAGCCCGCCGATCTCGATCTCCAACAGGCCATCGCCGGCCAGGACAAGATCGCCGCCGACAATGGTCGTGCGGCTCTCGCCCGGTCCGCCGGGCGAGAGCGTGCCGGCGTTCATCAGCGTGCCTGCGCCGAGGGTGAGCATCTCGCCGGTGTTCAGCCTCGCCCCGGGGTGGTTCGTGAGCATGCTGCCCACTTCGCCGAGTGCGATGTTGCCGTGGATCAGGCCGTAGTTGTCCACCGTGGCGCCCTTGGCGGAGGCGCCGACGGCCAAGCCGCTGACGGCCGTGATGGAACCGTGATTGGTCAGCACGTTGGCCCCGTCGTCGGCGCCGAGCAATACGCCGGCGAACATGTCCGAGCCGCCCTGGACCGTGCCGCCGCTGTTGATGGTGATGGTGACATCGCCGCCTTGGCCGTCGGCGCCTCTGCTCTCGGCGACAATGCCGACGGCGCCGAGCCCGCAGGCGTTGACCTGCCCGTTCACGACGATCGTGACCGCCCCGGTCGCGCCGCGGCTGGAGGAGCTCTGGGCGAAGATGCCGACGGCGTCGCGCCCGCGGACGTTCACCTGCCCGTCGGCGACGACCGTGACCGCCCCGGCCGCGCCGTCGGTTGCGGCGCTCTGGGCGAGGATGCCGTGGGCGCTGGGGCCGAAGGTCTCGACCGTGCCGGTATGCGTGATGGTGACGGCGTCGGCCGAGCCGGCGCCGCCGGAGCTGCCGAGGAAGGCCACACCGACGTCGACACCCTGGTAGGCGAGCCCCAGCATATGCCCGACGAGGTTCATTTCACTGTGGCCGGCGGTTTCGCGGATGGCGGCGAATCCGCCGCCGCCGCCGACGCTCTGGGCGAGGATCCCGTGGGCGAACGCGCCGCCGGTCGTGATGTCGCCGGCGTGGTCGACCGTGACAACGGCGCCGCTGCCGTGGCCGCCATGGCTGAGGTCCAGCGTTGATTTGGCGGTCGGGGCGAGCAGTTCGAAGGGATCGGTGATGCTCAGTCCGACGGTCCCGCCGCCGCCGCCGACGCTCTGGGCGTACAGGCCATGGGCGAAATCACCCCCGGTGACGATCGTGCCGTGACTGTCCACATTGACGGCGGCGCCGTCGCCGGCGGCGAAATTGAGGCCGCCCAGCGCGATGCCGCCGGTGAAACCCATGCAGCCGGACACGGCGTCCGGGGTGCTGGGCATGTAGGTCAGATCCAGGACGTGAGCATCGCCGCCGGCGCCGCCGCCGCCGCCGACGCTCTGGGCGAGGATTCCGTGAGCGGTGACGCCCGCGGTGGCGATCGTTCCGCCGGTGACAATCTCGACGGTCCCGCCGGCGCCGCCGGCGCCGCCAATCCCGCCGACGGTCAGTTCGGTTATCGTGGTGGGCGTGACGAGCCCAATGAGGACATCCTCGATGTCGGGCACGTCGAACGTGTTCATGATGCTGTTGCCGCCGGCGCCGCCGCCGCCGCCGACGCTCTGGGCGAGCAGGCCGTAGGCGTGATCGCTTTGGGTGTCGATGGCGCCGGTGCTGGTGGCGCTCACGGCCCCGCCGGCGCCCCCGCCGCCGCCGGCGCCGCCGATCGTGCCGGTGATGGACTGGGTCGCGACGGTGAAGCTCTTGTTGGTGCTGAAGCCGCCGGCCCCGCCGCCGCCGCCGACGCTCTGGGCGAAGACGCCATAGGCGTGGGGGCCGCCGGTGGCGACCGTCCCGCCGGTGGCGACGGTGACGGCGTTGCCGTCGCCGCCGTCGCCGCCCATGCCGCCGAGGCTGAATGCGGCCGAAATGCCGGGTAGTTCCGGCAGGCCGATCCCAATGGACTTCAACAGGGAGCTGCCGCCGGCGCCCCCGCCGCCGCCGAGGCTTTCGGCATAGAGGCCGTAGGCGCGCGCCCCTTGGGTGGTGATATTGCTGTTGCTGGTGATCTCGACGCCGCCGCCGGCGCCGCCGCCACCGCCGGTGCCGCCCTTGGCCATGCCGATGGTGATGCCGGCTCCGGCCGTCATGACCACGGCGTTGCCGCCGCTGCCGCCGCCGCCGCCGATGCTCTCGCCGTGGACGCCGCAGGCATCGTCGCCGGCGGTGGAGATGTTGCCGGCCGTGCTGAGGCCGCTGCGGATGGTCACCGGCCCGGCATCGCCGCCGGCGGCACCGCTGCCGCCGAGGCCGAAGGAGATGACGGGCAATGCCGCATGCGCGCCGCCGCCGCGTCCGCCGCCGCCGCCGACGCTCTGGGCGATGATGCCGGCGGCGCCGAGGCCTCCGGTGGCCAGGTTGGCATTGTTGGTGACCTGGACGGCGCCGCCGGCACCGCCGGAGTCGCCGGAGCCGCCGAAGACGAACGCTCCGCCCGACGCCGCGGCGCGTCCGCCGCCGCCGCCGACGCTCTGGGCGAACAGCGCGTCGCCATTGCCGCCGGCAGTGGAGATGAGGCCGGTGTTGCTCACGGTGACGTTGCCGCCGTCGCCGCTGCTGCCCTGGCTGCCGCCGACGGCGACGAATCCGCCGGTGCCGGCCCCGGTGCCGCCGCCGCCGCCGATGCTCTGGGCGAGCAGTCCGGCCGAATCGTTTTGGTAGGCGACGAGCCTGCCGGTATTGGTGACGTTGACGGCCCCCCCGTCTCCCCCGGCGCCGCCGCTGGCGCCCAGCGAACTGACCCCGCCGCCGGCGCCCCCGCGTCCGCCGCCGCCGCCGATGCTCTGGGCGACCAGGGCGCTGCCGCCTTCCCCGCGGGCGTCGATGCGGCCGCTGTTGGTCACGGTGACGGTGTTGCCGTTGCCGCTGCTGCCGCCGCTGCCGCCGTAGAAGAGGACCCCGCCGCCGCCGCCGCCGCCGAAGGCGAACCCGCCGATGCTCTGGGCGAGGATGCCATCGGAGTCCAGGGCTTTGACGTTGATCGCCCCGCGGCTGGTGACGTCGACCGTGCCGCCGTGGCCGCTGTCGCCGGCGTCGCCGCCGCCGCCGTAGAGGCCGCCGGCCCCGCCGGCGGCCCCGGCGGCGCCGCCGAGGCTCTGGGCGAGGATGCCGTGAGAGGTTTCGCCTTCGGTGGTCACGCCGATCGTGGCGTCCACGGTGACGGCGCCCCCGCGTCCGCCGAGGCCGCCGTTGCCGCCGATGGCAACGCCGAGGACATGGCTGTCGCCGCCGCGACCGCCGGCGCCGCCTTGGCTGAGGGCGAAGACGCCGTGCGCATGCAGACCTTCGGTGAAGATCGAACTGGTGAGGCTCCCGACGGCGCCCGTCGTAATGGTGGTGCTCACATCTCCGCCGTTGCCGCCGCGGCCGCCGTCGCCGGCATTGCCGTAGATGATGCTGTACAGATCGCCGCCGCGGCCCCCATCGCCGGCCACGCTTTCGACGGCGGTTCCATAGCTGCCGTCGCCTCGCGTTTGAATACTGCCCAGCATGCCCTGAACCGGGTCGTCGATCTCGGGGTTGCGGCCGCTGAACCAGACGTACCAGGGGTCGGCCAGGAAGGTGAAGGTCAGGCCCAGCGCGCCGGCGCCCGCCCCGCCGTCCCCGGCCCACACATTGGAGCCGTCGCTCCCGTTGGCGCCGCGGTGGCGGAACCACACGCCGGGTTCCTGGGGAAACGGCGCCACACTCGACGCCGAGGGAAAGATGTGCCAGGTGGGGCTGAAGATATTGAGCGTCGTCACCGGCGGGCAGTCGAAGTCTCTCCCGCTCCAGACGCCTCGTTCGAGCACGTCATAGGTATACGGAGGCTCCCGGTGCCCGATGAACGTGGCGGTCTCGCCGGCGACAGGCGCGCCGGCAAGCGAGAGCGTCGCCATCACCAGGCACAGCAGGGCCAGACGCCCGGTGCAGTGCGACAGGGGGCGGGTTGTCGTGCGGGGGTGCCAGCCTTGTCGGCCGTCTTGCGACGTCCATTGCAGTTCCATTGCGGCCTCCGAATCCAAGCGCGCAGCGCGGGCAAAAGGAGTGACGATGGTCAACGATGCGTCCGAACAGCCTGCGGAAGCGAACGGCCTGCTGACAGGACAGGGAAGCCCTCCGCACCCACTCTTCCCATTCGCTGAAGGGTAAGAGCGCTTAACCAGATGCTGAAGTATACCACGCCAGTGGCTTTCTTGAGCACAGCAAAAAGGACGCCATGAAAAACAACCGGCCCAGGCCTGCCCCGCGCCGGGTCCCGCCGGTCTCGGCGTCTGTCCTTCCTTTGCCCGCCGCTTCGGTGACCGGTGACCCGCGACGATCGTCAATTCGTCAACGGGGCCGACAACGCCCCTCCCCAAGATCGGCATCGTGTGGTACAGTAATAGGCCGGTACCCCACCGCCGTGCGTCGGCGTGCCTGCCTGGCACCCGCCCGCGGCAAACAGGCTCGAGGAGGCAACCCGGATGCTGCGCACCAGCCTATTCACCCCAACGCTCTGCCTGATGGTCCTTCTGACGACCGCCGCGACGTCCGCCCGCGCCGCCGGCGTGCCGGGGCTGCCCAGCCCGCCGCAGAGCATTGTCGATGCCGCCAACGCCATCACGTGGCGGTACTATTACGGCCACGACAAGTCGGCCCACACCAACGACGCCTCCAGTTGCGGCCGCCAGTTCACGCTGGCTTTGGCCGCCCGGGCGGGCAACACGTCGGCCGACTACCGCATGCTGAGCCAGCTCCGCTACAACCTCCTGGGCGACAGGTGCCTCGTCGCCGCCGGCGGCTACGGCGCCCAGCACGAGCTGATCTTCACCGGCACCTGCGCCCTCGTGCGCCACACGCCCCGGCTGTGGAATCAACTGACCGCCGATGAGCAGCACAAGATCAATCTGCTGATGAAGGCCGCGCTGGTCGCCTCGGCCTACACGACCTCCGATTACGGCAACAGCACCCACCAGAACACCGACCTGATGGGCGGGACCAACCTCGCCCGCGGGTGGAATCCCAACTTCCGCGAGGGCATGTTCGGCGCCGTGATCGTCGCCACCGTCTACCTCGGCGGCGCCGACGCGGCCTACGACTTCCTGAACACCTACGACCACGCCGCCTTCTGCGCCGAACTGGATGCCGCCGGGCTGACCAACACCTACCTTACCTTCAACTACCGGGTCGACCACCCGTCCTCCGGCGCGCCCAGCGCCAGTGCGATCCAGAACGACATTCGCGATTATCACGCGTACGGCATCGGCCTGGACGACCTGATGGGCCTTTACCACAACCTGACGACCGACACGTACGACAGGCACGTCAACACCGGCCTCAACGGCGGCGCCGGCTACAACGGGTACGGCAAGATGGTCTCCGGCCAGGCGGGCCTGCCCAACCTGGGCGTCCTGGGCATGCTCACCGAGTTCGACAGCGGCGACGCCAGCGGGCCGCGAAGCTCCATCAGCTACGCCTACCACGGGTTCCGCCCCAACCTCATCACCCAGGCCGTCCTGATGGCCGGCGGCTTGTGGGCCGACGGCGCCCAGGCCAATACGTGCCTGGCGCGCCTCCAGATCGGCATCCCCGACCTGTTCTACAAGCTCGATCACGGCTACCTGAACTGGTCCAACGGCGGGGGCTCGCCCGCCTGCTACATGACCGACGCCGGCCATGACTACTACATGACCAAGTCGTGGTGGTACGACGTGCTCACCGGCTACCACGACGATCTGGTCGCCGTCGCCGACGCCGGAGGCAACCGCGTGGTCGGCGATGCGGACCTCGACGGCTTTGAGATGGTGAGCCTGGACGGCACCGGCTCGTTCGGCGCCGGCGGCGCGCCGATTACCAGCTATCACTGGTCCTGCGGCGCGCTGGTCCTGGCGACCACGGCAACCGCCCAGGTGGTCCTGCCGGCCGGCGTCAACGACGTCGCCCTGACCGTCACCGATTCGAGCGGCAACGAGGCGACCGCCCTGGCGCGGATCACCATCGAGACGCCCGCCCTGCTCGCCCGCGCCGGAGACGATCAGACCCTCACCGACACCAACGGCGACGGCTACGAGGTGCTCCACCTGGACGGCTCGGGGTCCTTCGCCCGCGACACGACGATCACCAGCTACCTTTGGAGCCTCGGCGACGATCCGCTGGCCATCGGGGCGACGCCCGTCGTCGCCCTGCCCGTCGGGGTCCACACCATCACGCTGACCGTCGGCGACTCGGCCGGCGCCAAGGCCTACGATGACGTCGTCGTCACCGTGCAGGCCGCCTCGGCCACGCCCGGCGACGCCGACGGCGACGGCGATGTCGACCTCGACGACTTCGCCATCCTCAAGACCAACTTCGGCCGCACCGGCGATGCGACCTGGGCCGACGGCGACTTCGACGGCGACCAGGACGTCGAC
>CAZHRW010000057.1:0-5408 GCA_964535025.1 uncultured Planctomycetales bacterium | reverse complement strand
ACCGGCCGGCTGAAAGGGCCCGGCATGCGATGGGACCACGACAGCGCCGAGGCCATGATGGCCCTGGCGGGCATCTACCACAGTGGCTTATGGCGGACGTACTGGAAGTCGGAAAGAGCCGCCGCATGAGAAGTGCCAGGATTTGTGCTCGCACACCCGCGGGGGTGCCAGACGGTGGCGCGCCACTGGGCGGCGGCCAGGGCCACAGACGGGCGAACTCGCCAGACGGTCCCGGCCGTCAGGGCCAGGATGATCGCCGCCGCGGCGATCTCGCCGTGCCGGCCGCGGAGACGTGCGGCAACACGGCCCCAGACCCGCCGTGCCGAACGGGAGAACACCGCCAGGGCGACCCCGGCGCCGGCCAGGCCGCCGAGCGTGTTGGCGGCGACGTCGTGGAGGCGCGCAAAGCGATTGATTTCAAATAGTTGCACTGCTTCGATCGTCAGGCTCGTTACCGCCGCCAGCGCCGTCGCCGCAGCCCACCGCGCCGGTGAGGACCCGGGGAGCGTTCCGGCGGCCAGAAAGCCTAAGGGCAGGAATACCAAGATGTTGAGTTGGATATCCCCGTTGTGGATCAGGTCGTCGACGCCGATCGTCCACGCCCGCAGGGCCTCGTCGAGTTCCGCCGACGCGCCGGCCGACGCGCACTGCAGCGGCATCCACCCGGCATACAGCAGCACCACCAGGTAGCCCGCCAGCGTTATCTTCATCACAGGCCTGACCATCGCCACCTCTGCCCGGCCGCCGCGGACGGACGGCCTCTACAGATAGCGTAAGGTACAAGCCTTAGATTGGCAACTGGTCGTGGTCGGGTTCGGTCGGACGGGGACCGGCGGCAAGGAGATCCCGAAGTGCGGCTCTCAAATCCGAGATTTCAGATCCCCTTCAGATCCACACGTTCAGCGCGCGGCGGCGCTAATCCCCCGCGGCCGTCTCGCGTTGGGGGTCGATGCCGTCGACGTTGGCCGTCAGGAGCGCGTCGAGCGTGTACTCCGTGCCGCACTCGGGGCAGCGGGCGTGGTTGAGGCCCCGCATGTCGTAGCCGCACATCGGGCACAGCAGCGGCCCGATATAGCCCCCGCCGCCGCCGGCGGCGGTGCGGAGCCGCTCGGCCTTCTCCGCGGGGGTCTCCCGCCAGATGATCATGGTGTATACGATCCACAGCAGGCCGGCGACCAAGGCGCCGCAGAAGGTCGGCCAGGCAACGTCAGCGAAAGCATGCGACCCGGCGACGGTCCTTCGAATCGAAGCCCTCATCGCCAACAGTACCAGCGCACCGACGCCGAGAGAGCCGGCAACGCCCAGGAGCGTCTGGAGCGTCCGGCGAGGCGTCCAGCGGACCGTCGACCGCCAGACGGCGAACCAGTACGGGTACACGAAAACCATCGCCACCATGATGCTGATCGAGACGACGAGTCCGTAGTCATCCCACGAGTACAAACGATCCGTCAGCAGCGACCCGGAGACAAACGCCACAGCGCACGCCAGCGGCACCATGGCGAGGCTCAGGATGAGATTGCTGACGATGCGGCTCATGCGGGCCCTCCGGCCAGCGTGTATCCGCTCAGATCGCCGCCGCAATACGGGCACAGCGGGGCCCGGCGGCCCGTGAGGATCCCCTCGCAGTACGGGCAGCGCTGCGTCGGCGCGGCCATCCAGTCCCGCAGCCGCTGGCGTTCTTCCTCGTCGCCGCACCGCCAGAGGCGTACCGCCACGACCGGCGTGGCCGTGAGATAGAGCAGGAAGATCGGCAGGATCACGTTCTCAAGCCCGTAGGGGCCGGCTTCGAGGAGACCGCCCAGGACCGCCGACAGCAGCAGGCCACCGATTGCCAGGCCCCACGTGAGGTTGCGTCGCCGGCGCGTCCAGCGAATGTGGCGCCGCCAGAGCAGCGCCCAGGCGCCGATGACCAGCAGCGGCGCCGTTCCGCCGATCATCATCAGCATCGCCTCCGCGATGATGAAGTTGCCGAAGTGGCCTTCAAACATGGTTTGGGCGGCGTAGACCCCGAAGGAACTCAACGCCGCCCCCACGGGCATCGCAATGACCGCGAGGGCCAGTTTGACGACCAGGCGCCTCATGGAGCGTCTCCCTGCGTCCGAGCTTGCGCGTACGATCCTACACGCCGGGCGCGCGGGGGACAAGGCGTTTTATGACGCCTCGGCCTCGGGCTGGACGGGCGGAAGGAAGATGCGGATGCGGTTGATGCGGCGCTGCTCGGCTTGAAGGATGGTGAAGGTCGCCCGCTCGTAGGCGAACTCCTCGCCGGCGGCGGGGATGTAGCCGAGCGTGGAGAAGACGAACCCGCCGACGGTGTCGTAGTCCTCCTCCTCGGGCAGGTCGATGGGCATCTCGTCGTTGAGGTCGTCGATGTACATCCGCGCGTCGACCTCGACGGTGCTCTCGTCGATCCGCTGGAAGACCTCCGGCTCGGGCGCCTCGAACTCGTCGGAGATCTCCCCGACGATCTCCTCGATGAGGTCCTCGATCGTCACCAGCCCGGCGGTGCCGCCGTACTCGTCCAGGACGATGGCCATGTGGACCTTCTGCATGCGGAACTCCTCGAGCAGGTCGCTGATGGCCTTCGTCTCGGGCACGAAGAAGGGCTTGCGCATCGTGGCGGCCAGGTCGAACGGCTCGCCGGGTTCCACGGCCAGCAGGTCCTTGGCGTACAGGACGCCGACGACGCTGTCCAGCGTGTCCTCGTAGACCGGCAGGCGGGAGTGGCCCACGTCCATGATCGTCCGCACGCACGCCTCGCGGGTCGACGTCACCGGCAGGCCCTCGATGTCGGTCCGCGGGGTCATGATCTCGCTGACGCGGCCGTCGTGGAACTCGATGACGGAGGTGATCATCTCCAACTCATCGCGGTCCAGCTCGCCCTCGGCCCGGCCCTCGCTGGCCAGTTGGAGGATCTCCTGCTCGAACTCGCTGGTGCGGCCGTTCTCGGCCTCGGTGTGGCCGCTGAGCCGTCGCACGGGCAGGTCCATCATCTTGAGCGTCCGCGTGATCGGCCAGCAGACCACCGCCGCGACGCGGATGGCCGGCCAGAGCATCACGAGGGCCGATTCGCCGGCGTACTTGCCCCACGCGTGGGGCAGCCCGATGCTGAACACCGCCACCAGGGCTGTCGCGATCGCCAGGGCGATCAGATCGCCCGCCCAGCCGTCCACGCCGCGCAAACGGACCACCGCCAGCATGATCAGCAGGGACATGACCGTCCGGATCAGGGCGGTCACCAGCAGCCATTGGTCGAGTTGCTCGTCGAGTTGCTTGAGCCAACCGGCCCGGCGGGGCCCGGCAAAGGCGCGCTCCAGGCGCACGCGGCTGGGATTTCTCAACGTGTAGTGCGCTATCGAGAACAGTAGCGCGATCAGGACCGCGCCACCCAGCGCGATCCACTCAGAACCGTTCACCTTCAGTCAGACTCCGGCAGAACGTCCCCGGTCAGTTCGTCAGGCGCGGCCGGGGAACTACCCACGCATTCGCCACTGATATCATATCGGATGAATTCGCTGTGACAAGGTATGAAGTTCGCCAAATCTCCCGATCGGAGGACTCGGCGCAAGAGCAAGCGCCGCCGGAGATTGCATCCGATCTCCGGCGGCGCCCGCCCCTTGCGCTTACAGGCGAATGATCGGCGCCGACAGCAGGTCCACCCAGCCACCGCGTCGGGCCGGCTCGCTCGTGCGGGTTCGCCGGCGGAGCCGCCGCAGCGACGGGCGCCGCGGGGCGTCGGTGTCGTCGGCGACGGTCGCCTCGGCCAGGACATCGGCCGGCGCGGCGGCGGCCGTGCCGAAGTTCACCTTGAGGATGGCGAAGTCGTCCAGGTCGACGTTGCCCTCGCCGGTCATGTCGCCCTGGGTCCACACGGCGTCGGTGGCGCCGAAGTTCACCTTGAGGATGGCGAAATCGTCCAGGTCGACGTCCCCGTCGAGGTCGATGTCGCCGGGCTTGTGGGCGCTGGGGGTGTAGGTCCCGGCCGTGGCGTCGGCGGCGACCCAACTGGTCGGGACGTTGCCCCAGGCGTCGGCGGTCACCCGCTGCAGCGACTGGCCGGCGGCGGCCGGCCAGGGGGCCTCGGCCCCGTAGCGGACCTCGTCCTCGATAAGGTACGGGATGGTCGTCGGGTCGTCGGCCGGCGGCTCGTCGGGCTGCTGGAGCTGGACGTCCCCGCCGGTGTCGGCGAGCTGGCCGTCCCACCCGCCGACCAGCGGCACCGAGGTATCGAGGCCGTACGTGGCGCGGAAGGTGCTCAGCAGGGGCGCCGAGGCCGGATCGTCCGGGTCGAAGGGCGTGACCACGAGCGTCCCGCCGGCCGGCAGGATCGTTCCGGCGGCGAAGTCGAAGTCTACATCCTTGCGGAGCCGCCAGCCGTCCAGGTCCACCGGCGCGTCGGTGGGATTGTGGAGCTCGACGAACTCCAGGTCCGTCGCCGACGGATCGGCCGGGGCGTAAAGCACCTCCGAGAGGATCACCGGCCCCACCCGCGGGCCGCTGTTGACGGCCCCGAGCGTGACGGACACCATCGGGTACAGCCGCCCCGTGGCGTTGGGCCAGCGGCCGAACGACTCGCCGTTGGCGGCGGCCGGGAAGTCGACGTGCTCGACGAAGCGGGTCAGCTCGCCCGGCGTCTCGGAGGCCATCAGCCAGACATCCTCGCCCAGGGAACTGAGGCCGAAGCCGAAATCGTCGCTGTCGAACACCACGTAGCCGCCGGCGGGGATCGTGGTGCCGGCGGGGATGCGGTACTTGAAATAGTCATCGGCGTTGTCGCTGAGGTACCACCCGCCGAGGTCGATCGCCGAGCCGGTGGTGTTGAACAGCTCGACCGCGTCCCGGGCCGGCAGGTCGGTGTGCGTGAGCACCTCGTTGACGACCACGTCGCCCAGCAGGCCCGCCCCGGCAGCGCCGGGTGTGCCCAGCCATTCGCCGCTGGAGCGCCAGTTGTCCGGGTCGGTCACATCGCCCAGCGGGTCGAGGAGCTCGAGGGTCGCGCCCTTCCCGTCGGCACGGCCGGGCCAGTCGCCGCCGTCGCCGTAGGTGAAGTCGATCACGTCGCGGCCACCGCCGTCGCGGAGGATGATGCGTTCGCCGCCGTTGTTCAGGGCGCCGGCGTAAACGCCGAGGATCGGAATCTCCGTCCCGTAGCGGGTACGGAAGGCCTCCTCATCGCGGACGATCACCACCCGCTGGCCCGGATCGATCATCGCCGGGGCGAAGGTGTAGTCGATCCCGTCGGTGAAGGCGAAGCCCGCCAGGGAGAAGGTCTCGGAGCCGACATTGGTCAGTTCGACGAATTCGCACAGGTTGTCATCGGTGAAGCCGATGGCCTCCTCGTGGGGGGTTGGCCCGTAAGGATGGTAATTCATCTCCGTGATCGCCAGCGGCGACGGCGTGGTCATCGC
>CAZHRW010000056.1:0-34821 GCA_964535025.1 uncultured Planctomycetales bacterium | reverse complement strand
CGTTCCGACTTACGCTTGCCCATTGCCATCGCGCGTCCTCCTTGACCAAGGCGACCGTCATGATACCATGGCTGTCAAGCGGACTTTTTCAACGGGCTGATAGGGCTGCTGGCGCTGAAGACCGGCCACCCCCGCCAGTGGTCGAGCAACAACCGCGCGAACGAGTGCAGCGTCTTCGTGATCGGCCAGATCATGCTCGACCGCCTCAAGGCCACAGCCGCCCAAGTGTGGGCCGCCTTCCTGGCGGCGACTGAACGGGCGGTACCAAACTGGGGATGAGTCAGCGCCCCGCGCTCGCCGCGTGAGGCGCCCCCCTGGCCGTCGCCGTCGCCGTGGCCGTGGCCGTGGCTGTGCCCGTATCTCAAGCCTCAGGCCTCAAGCCTACAGCCTGCCGTTCACACCTCCACGCCCAGGGCCAGTCGCAGCACATAGCCGATGCCGAAGCTCAGGGCCGAGACGCCCAGGACCAGCCCGGCCATCTCGGCGAAACGGTGGAGGAGCGGCAGGTCGCGGGCGACGGAGATGTAGTAGGTAAAGGCGAAGACAATCGCCATCGCCGCCGCCAGGGAAATGGCCAGGGCCCCCACCGGCGTCGACAGCAGCAGGAAGGGCGCCACCAGCATCGCCACGGCGAAGATGTAGGCGATCCCCGTGTACGTCGCCGCCTTGATCGGCGACTTGACGGCCTCGGCAGCATCGTCCGACCCCGCGTCGGCGGCCTCGCTCTTGGTCGAGAGATACTCCGACGCCGCCATCGACATCGACGCCGCCACGCCGGTCACCAGGCCGATCAGGGCGATCAGCCGGTTGTTCTGCAGCGCCAGGGTCAGCCCGGCCAGGGCGCCGGTCAGTTCCACCAAGGCGTCCGACAGCCCCAGGACCACCGACCCGACGTAGCGAAGGCGCTCCTCGTCGAGCATGGCCACCAGGGCCTGCTCGTGGGCCTCCTCATCCTCCAACACCGCTTTAGCCTCCGGGATGGCGTCGGCGATCTCGGCGTAGTTGATTTGCGCCCCCTCCTCGCCTCGCTCCATGAGCTTGACTGAGAAGGTCAGGCCGAGCAGGCGGGCCATCCACGTGTACGCCGCCAGCTTGCCTTTCCGCGGCGGCGGCTGTTGGCCGGTATGCTCGGCCCAGAAGTCGTAATGCCGCCGCTCGTCGGCCGCGATCCGCTCGAGCACCTCGCGGTTGGCCGGGTTCTTCTCGCGGGCGGCCAGGCGACGGTAGACGTGGTGTTCGGTGATCTCGTTGCGCTGCGCCTCGACGAGGCGGGCGGTCATCGCCGTGTCCATAGGTTGCTCCCTGCATGGTTGACCGGTACGACGCAAGCATACGCTTGCGGTCAAGCCAAGACAAGATGCCGGCCGGGGGCGAAGCGCGGGCCACGCCGGGACCTCGCCGTCTCCAGCCTATCCATCCGCCGGATACCGCTCGTCGCCGACCTCGTCCTGCAGGCGGTGGAGCTCGTCGGTCAACTCGGCGACGGTGGGCGCGTAGGCGGGGTCGTGGCAGACGTTGTGCAGTTCGCTGGGGTCGCTGGCGAGGTCGAACAATTCCCATTCCGGCCGGCCGGCGGGATCGTTGGCGCCCGGCTGGCCGAGGGGGTCGTTGTAATAGTAGATGAGCTTGTAGCGCCGCGTCCGCAGGCCGTAATGGGCCGGCACGTGGTGGGCGCCGTCGTTGTGCATCCAGTAGCGGTAGTACATTGACGTCTGCCAATCGCCGGGCGTCTCGCCGCGGAGGATCGGCCGCAGGCTGCGGCCCTGGAAGGCCTCGGGCACCACCGCGCCGGCCAGGTCGAGGAAGGTCGGCGCGAAGTCGACGTTCAGGGCGATGTCGTCGCAGACCGAGCCGGCGGCGATCTCGCGGGGATAGCGGACGATGAAGGGCATCCGCAGCGACTCCTCGTACATCAGCCGCTTGTCGTACCAGCCGTGATCGCCGAGGAAGAAGCCTTGGTCGGAGGTGTAGATGACCATCGTATCGTCGGTGAGCCCCTCGGCGTCGAGGTAATCCAGCAGGCGTCCCGTGTTGTCGTCGATCGACGCGATCACGCGGAGGTAGTCCTTGATGTACCGCTGGTAGGCCCAGCGCTTGAACGCTGTCGGACTCAGACCTTCCGGCGGCGCCTCTTTCCAATCCTGTTCGGTCATGTCGCGATCGACGCGCATCCGCACGGCCTCGGCGGCCGAGGCGCGGTCGCTGTAGTCGTCCCAGAACGTTCGGGGCTCGGGGATGTCGACGTCATCGTACAGGTGGGCGTGCTTGTCGTCCGGCTCCCAGTGGCGGTGGGGCGCCTTGTGGTGCACGCACAGGCAGAAGGGCCTGTCTCTGTCCCGCCCACGGAGCCAGTCGAGCGACATATCCGTGATCAGATCGGTGACGTAGCCTTCCCACACCCGTTTGCCGTCCGCGTCGATCATCTCGGGGTTGTGGTAGAGCCCCTGGCCCGGCAGGACCCGCCAGAAGTCGAACCCTCGCGGCTCGTGGGCCTCGCCCTGGCCGAGGGGCCACTTGCCCACCAGCGCCGTCTGGTAGCCCACCTGCCGGAGCAGCTCGGGGAACATCACCTGGCGATTGTCCAGGTGCGTCGCCAGCGTGGTGACGCCGTTGATGTGGTTGTACGTCCCGGTCAGGATCGTCGCACGGCTCGGCGCGCAGATCGAGTTCGTGCAGAAGCAATTGTCCAGGCGCATCCCGCCGGCGGCGATCCGATCCAGGTGCGGCGTCTGGTTGATCCGACTGCCATAGCAGCTCATCGCGTGGGCGGCGTGGTCGTCGGACATGATGAAGATGATGTTGGGGCGTTTCATAGTCACTCCATTGCGTAGTGCGGTTCGGCTCCGCTATAGCTTGCCGTGCTCCCATCCCGTCTCGTACATCGCCACGATGTTCCCTGTCGGCGACACCGGCTGGAGGTTGTGGCAGGGCGCCAGGATATAGCGGTGGGTGGGGAAGATGCGGAGGTTGTCGAGGACTTCGGCGCGGACCTCGTCGACCGAGCCGAAGGCGAGCGTGTACTGGTTATCCATGGCGCCGTGGAAGGCGATCCGGTCGGCGAAGTCGGCAACAAGACCCTCGCGCCCCATGCCCGCGCAGCGCCACTGGACGGGGTTGAGCATCTCGATGCCGCTCGACTCGATCAGGTCCGGCAGGACGTCGCGGGCGGCGCCGTCGGTGTGATAGAAGATGCGGATCCCGTGCGAGCGGGCGAGGTCGGCCATGCGTTTCTGGTTGGGCAGGATGAAGCGGCGGATCAGGTCGAGCCCCATCAACAGGCCCATCTGGCTGCCAAGGTCCTCGGCGAGGTACATGATATCAACGGCCCCGTCGGCGATCTCCCACATCCGCCCGTTGAGCGCCTTGTGGTAGTCGAACAGGTGGCCGAGGATCGCATCGGCGATCTCCGGTACGAGGATCAGGTCCATCATCGCCTGTTCCATGCCCCGCAACTGGCAGTAGATCAGGAACGGCTCGTAGATGCCGCACTGAACCGCCCGGCGGCCGCTGAGACGCTTGAGCTGCTCGCGCAAGGCGTCGTAGTCGTGATCGTCGGCGCTCGGCCAGGGATAGGCGTGGATCTCGTCGACCGTCGTCATCCCCGCCAGCGGGTGGCCGGCCGCCTCCTGGTACGATCCGCCCTCGTAGGCAACCCGGCGCATCCGCACGCCCCACATGTTCGCCTCGCGGTCGTGAGGGTGCCCCTTGACCGTCCGCGGCGCGCCGATCGCGTCCAGGGCGTCGATGTGCAGGCGATCATTGAGCGCCTCCCTGTCGGCGCAGCCCAGCTCCCGCAGCAGCCGCTCGGTCACCTCGCCGGTGGCCCGATAGTCCATCGGCACCCGATCGGGCGTCCGCCCATCCAGCACGGCCAGCCAGCGTTCCCGGGAGGTCATCGCCATGGAAAACTCCTTCGACAGCCCATCTTGGATCCTCTTCTACAATCCCAGCCGGGCGCGGTCAAGGACGGCCCCGTGCCGCGACCCGTGGCGTCGCGAGGGATGGCGTGGTAGGGTACGCGCACAAGAACCCGTGGAGGTGCCCATGAGAGCGAACACCTTTTCGATCTGTGCCGTCGACCCCGCCCGTCGGATGGCGGGCGTGGCCGTGGCGTCGCGGGCGCTGGCGGTCGGGGCGATGGTGCCGTGGGCCGAGCCGGGCGTGGGCGCCGTGGCGACGCAGGCAATGGTGAATATCGACTACGGCCCGGCGGCCCTGGCGCTGCTGCGCAAGGGCGTGCCGGCGGCGGAGGTGGTCGAGCGGCTCGTCGGGGCGGACCTGGTGGCGACCGACGACAAGCCGTCCCAGCGACGGCCGTTCGAGGGCGAGGGGATGACCGACGAAGGCGTCGACTTCGTCCGCGACGCGAGCGGTCGGCTGGTATGGCTGGCCGGGCGGATGCGCCAACTGGCTGTGGTCGACCGCGAAGGCCGTGCGGCGGTGCATACGGGCGCGCGGACACAGCCGTGGGCGGGCGGCCTGACCGGCGAGGGCTTCGCCTGCCAGGGCAACCTGCTGGCCGGCAAGGCCGTCGTCGACGCCATGGCCGACGCGTTTCAGCGCGAGCGACGCAGCGCCCCCACCCTCGTGGCGCCGCTGGCGGCAGCGCTGATCGCCGGCGACGCGGCCGGCGGCGACCGTCGGGGCAAGCAGGCCGCGGCGATCCTCGTCGTTCGCGAACGAGGCCACTGGAGCGGCTCGGACCGTTGGTGCGACCTTCGCGTCGACGACCACGCCGACCCCGTCGCCGAATTGCGGCGGATCCTCGACAAGGTCGGCTTGATGACCGCCAAGGTGTGACAGGAACGTCTTATGACCAGACCGAATTACATCATCTTTCTGACCGACGACCAGGGCTACGGCGATCTGTCGTGCATGGGCGCGACGGACATTCGCACCCCTCACCTGGACGCGCTGGCCGCCGGCGGCGCGCGATTCACGGACTTCTACGCCAACAGCGCCGTGTGCAGCCCGACGCGGGCGGCCCTGATGACCGGGCGCTATCCGGGCAACGCCGGCGTCCGCTCGATCATCGCCGGCCACCGCACCGCCACGGGGCTGCCCGCCGACGTGCCTACGCTCCCGATGATCCTCGGCGAGCACGGCTACCGCACCTACATGGCCGGCAAGTGGCACCTGGGATTAGCCGAGGCGAGCCGTCCGGGCGCCAAGGGGTTCGACCGGTGGTTCGGCTTCCTCGCCGGATGCATCGACTACTACAGCCACATCTTCTACTGGGGCATGAACAAGCCGGGACCGGGTGTCAACCCCACCCACGACCTGTGGGAGGACAACCGGGAGGTTTGGCACAACGGCGAGTACTTCACCACGGCCGTCACGCGCAAGGCGATCGGGTACCTCCGCGAGGCGAGCCGTGCGAACAAGCCGTTCGTCCTGTACGTGGCCTACAACGCGCCGCACTACCCGATGCACGCCCCGGCCGAGTTCATGGAACGCTTCGCCCACCTGCCGTGGGACCGCCAGGTGATGGCCGCGATGATCAGCGCCGTCGATGATGGGGTCGGCGCCATCATGGCCGAACTGACCCGCCTGGGGGTGGCCGAGGACACCTATACGTTTTTCACCTCCGACAACGGCCCCAGTCGCGAGAGCCGCAACTGGCTGGACGGCACGCTGGACCCGTACTACGGCGGCACGGCCGGCGCGCTGAAGGGCCACAAGTTCAGCCTTTACGACGGCGGCATCCGCGTGCCGGCGATCATGCACTGGCTGGGGACGATCCCGCCGGGGCAGGTGATCGCGGCCCCCGCGGCCTCCATGGACATCCTGCCGACCTGTCTGGCCGGCGCGGGCATCGACGCGAGCGTTTACGACTTGGACGGCATGGACCTGCTGCCGCTTGTCGCGCGAGGCCAGACCCTCGCCGAGCGGGATCTCTTCTGGGAATTGCAGGACCAAACCGCCCTGCGCCGTGGCGACTGGAAACTCGTCCTCAACGGTCGTCTCCTCGAAGGCGCGCCGCCCGAGGACGCCGTCCACCTGGCCAACCTCGCCGACGACCCGGGCGAGCGCCGAAACCTCGCCGACGCCGAGCCGCGGCGCACCGAAGCGATGAAAGCCGCCGCCGGCGCCTGGCGGGCGGGCATCGAGCAGCGCTGGCGGGAGGCGTTCGACCCGGCCACCCAGGGCACGGTGACACACGAGGACTCATGAAGAGCTTACCCACCATCGAGTGCTCTGAGAAGAATGCCCACGCATGGACGGAGGGCAATCGGCTGATCGTCACGACCGGTCGCCTCCGGCGCGTGTGGTGCTGGACGGCCGAGGGGTTTGCCACGTGCGAGGTCATCGACGACGACGCCGGGCGCTCCTGGACAGGGCAAGTCGCCGGCTGCGACTGGCAGCCGCCGGACGGCCTGGCTGCGGCCGCGGGACATCTCGAGGCCCTTTCGGCCGTCGTGAACGATGATGAGGGGTTCACCGGCAAACACGTGGCGGTGCGAGCGCGGATCGCCTATCGGGACCTGGGGTTCCTGGCGCAGTGGTCCGTCTGGGCGTACCCCGGCGCACCGGGCCTGCGAACGCACTTGTCGTTGCGGCGGATCGACGGTGCGACAACGCCCGAGCCGCCCAGCGGCCAGGGACAGCCTGCCGATACGCGTGTGGATCGCGTGCCGATCGGCGCGGGGCCATGCCGCCGGCGGCTGCTGGGTTACTACAACGACACACAGCACCGCAACGATACGTACCTGGACCTCCTCAAGGAGCACGTGATCGCCCATCCGCTTCGCGGCCGCGAGTGGTGCGACTGGGCATCCGCCGCGTGTGTCGAGGATGACGCGGGGGGGATCGCCCTGGTGAAGGAATCGCACAAATGCGTCAACCAACCCGGCCACGCCACGGGGGGTTTCGTCTGCGACGAGACGGACGGACTGTCGTGCACAGGCTGGGGCCTGCACGTCGATGAAGTGTCGGCCGACGCGTTCACGCCCGCCTGGGCCACGTGGTGCTTGGTGTGGTCGGGCGGCGATCTGCAGCGCGAGATCGCCTTCAAGTCCTTCGACGCCGTTCGCTATCCCATCGACCCCCGGCGCGACATCCACGTCCAGGCCAATACCTGGGGCTCCACCGACAACGGGCGCGACGCTCGACGGGCCGCATGCCAAGGCAGCGTCCTGGCGGAGATCGACGCCTGCGCCGACCTCGGTGTCGATATTCTCCAGATCGACGACGGCTGGCAGGTCCCGCCCGGGCATCCCCACTGGGACCCCGGGGCCAACGGCTGGCGGCCGCACCCCGAGGCGCACCCCGGCGGCTGGGCGCCGGTACGCGCCCGCGCTGCCGAGCGCGGCGTCAAGCTGGGCCTGTGGGCGCCGGCGATGTCCATCAGCGGCGACGACCTGAAGGCCAGCCACACCGAGGGGGGCTTCGTGCAGTACAAGCTGGACTTCGCCCGCCTCGCCGGCCGCGCCGAGATCGAGGCGCTCATGCGCAAGGTCCGCGACTTTATCGCCTGGACCGGTCACCGCGTGCGGGTGAACTGGGACGTGACCGAAAACGCCGCCCGCTACGGCTACTTCTTCGCCCGCGAATACGGACCGATCTACCTGGAAAACCGCAAGCCCGTTCGCCCGCCGTCGGTCGTGTACCGCCCCCACACGGTGTTGCGCGACCTGTGGCAGGCGGCGAAGTATCTCAACCTCCACCGCTTTCAGTGCACCATCCAGAACGTCGACCGCGTCGACCGGCAGCGCAGCGACGCCCACCTGCACAGCCACGGCTACGCGACGGCCATCGCCCTGATGGGCGTCCCGCTGCTGTTCCAGGAGCTGAAGTACCTCTCCAAGCAAGCGCGCGACGACATCCGCCGGCTCCTGGGGGTTTACAAGGCCCACCGTGAGGCGATCTACCGGGGCATCGTCCACCCGCTCGGCGCCAAGCCGGACAATGCCCGGTGGTCCGGGTTCCAGTGCCACCTCGATGACGACACCGGCGGCTACCTGCTGATCTTCCGCGAACGGTGCAACACCGAGGCGACCGGAACGCTGGATCTCGGCTGGGTCCGCCCGGGAACGCTGGCGCTGACCGACCTGCTCACCGGCCGTCGCCGCCAGGCGCCTGTTGGCCGCGACGGCGCCGTCACCTTCCGCATCGACCGAGCGCCGGGCTTTGGCTTTCTCCGGTACGACGCGCAGCCGCCGGCGACCTCCTGACGACCGGGATCGCGGACTTGCCCGGCCGAAGGATTCCTGATAGCATCCTTATCTGCCAGATTTGGCGGTGGACGTGAATTTGAGTCGCTGAACAGGATGAGGAGTGGATCATGCAGTCGCCCCCCGGGAATCCTGAATTGCTCGCGCGGAAGGTCGCCGACGCCCGGAAGGTCATCCGCGAGGCCTTCGAGAAGTACGATCACGACGACCTGGCCGTCGCGTGGACCGGCGGTAAGGACAGCACGGTCCTGCTGTGGATCCTGCGCGAGGTCTGCCGCGAGGACGGCCGGCCGATCCCCCGGTGCTTCTGCATCGACGAAGGCGACATGTTCGAGGAGATCCGCCGGTTCCTCGATGACTACGCCCGCGCGTGGGGGATCGACCTGGAGATCATCCACAACGAGGATGTCTCCCGCGCCGCCGGCGGCGTCCTCGGCGCCGAGGTGAAGGTGGCCGACCTGGACGAACGCAACCGCGCCGAGATCGAACGGCTGGGCTACGACGAGGAGACGTTCGACTACGAGCCCGAATCGTATGTCGGCAACCACCTCATGAAAACGGTGGCGATGAACACCTTCCTCGAACGCCACGGGGTCAAGGCCTTCTTCGAGGGCATCCGATGGGACGAGCAGGCCGCCCGGGCCGACGAGAGCTATTTCAGCCATCGCCCGGCCACCGACTACAGCCCCGCCCACGATCGGATCAGCCCCATCCTCCACTTCACCGAGCGCGACGTGTGGGACGCCACGTTCGCCTACGGCATCCCCTACTGCTCGCTCTACCAGCAGGGCTACCGCTCACTCGGCGCGAAGGTGACCACGACGAAGCCCACCGACGCGCCGGCCTGGCAGCAGGACTTGGAGAACACCTCCGAACGCGGCGGCCGTCGCCAGGACAAGGAAGGCCTGATGAAAAAGCTTCGCGATCTGGGCTACATGTGATCCGACCCCGCCCGAAAGGAGAATGCCGCAACGATGACGATCCCGCAGCCGCCGCTCTGTGATGGGGGCCCCGCACGGCCTTCCGCGACGCAGTTCCCCCGCGCGATGGCGGGGGTGCTCGAGTTCCCCTGCACCGCGATCCGCCTGGCCGACGGCCACACCCTGGTCGTGGACGCCGGCGACGAAACCGGCAGCGGCTCGGAGGTGATCGAACTGGACGGGCGCGGGCAGATCGTCTGGAACTACACCGGCGGCCTCCGCTTCGCCCACAGCGCCGTGCGCCTGCGCAACGGCAACACGCTCATCGCCGATACCACCAACGACCGCCTCATCGAGGTCTCGCCCGACAGGCAAATCGCTTGGAGCACCGACCCCCTCGGCGACGGGACCGGACGGCTGTCCGACGGATCGCACCTGTCTTACCCCAACAACGCCCTGGAGCTGGACGACGGCACGCTGCTGGTCACCGATCGCAACAACGACCGATGCCTGATCCTCGATCGCCGGGGGCAGGTGCTGTGGCAGTACGGCGAAGGGATCAAACATCCCCACAACGCCGAGCAGCTCGACAGCGGCAACATCCTGATCGCCGACTCGGACGGCAATCGCATCCTCGAGATCACCCCCGACGGGCACGTCGCCTGGACCTACGGCGACGGGTCGCCCGAAATGCTCAGTTGGCCCCGCCACGCCCGCCGTCTGAGCGACGGGAACACGCTGATCACCGACTCGAAAAACGCCCGCGTGATCGAGGTGACACCCGCGGGCGAGATCGTCTGGCAGTACCAGGTCGACTACTTCGCCAAGTTCTACTACGCCGAGAAACTCGCCAACGGCAACGTCCTGATCGCCGACCAGCAGGGCCATCAACTGCTGGAAGTCGACCCGGGCGGCACGACGGTGTGGATGTTTCGCAACTACGTCTACCCGACGCCCATCTTCCCGCGCCTCCGCAACGGCTCATTCAAGAAACGCGCTCCCGACGACCTGCCGGAAGACTGGATCCTCTACACCCGCTTCTCCGAGGGCGGCGGCGACCTGATCTGGGGCGCCGATGCCCGGGGTCGCCCCTGCCCGGGCCTTCACTATGATCGCGACGGCGCGCTGTGCCTCCAGCAGACGATCGCCGCGACAGGCGGGATGATCTACCACATGGCCGGGCAGATCCGCACCGAGGCCCTCCGCGGCGCCGCGTGCTTCCAGTTGGCGTTCATCGACGCCCGCGGGGCGGCCATCCACGACGCCCCCGACATCCCCCGCAGCCGGAGCGTCGACGGCACCTGCGACTGGACGGCCTGCACGCTCGAAGCCGTCGCCCCGCCGGCCGCCACGGCGGTGGAGGTCCGCCTGTTCGTCACCGGCCGCGGCAAGGCCTGGGTCAAGGGCCTGCTGGTCCACACCTGACCGGCCGGCGAGGCGGCGAGGCGACGCCAAGAAGGCGCTTGACAGATCGCGATCCTGTGGTATAGTGAAAACTATCGTACAACCGTGCGGGACACGTACCCGATGGCGACAGGGAGCCTCACCGGGGCGTGCGTTGTGTGTTCAAACGCATGCTTTCGCGCTTCTGGACCCATCCCGATGCCACCTTGGTGGTGTCCCGCGGGGACGTGCCGCCTTCGGGTGGTGCCGCCAAACGATGCCGGCTGGCCGGGAAGGCCGCCCGCGGCATCGAGTGGTGGTGCGCCTCGAATGAAGTGGCCAGGCATTTCAGTCGCGATGCCTCGCAACGGCAAAGCGATCCGGTAAACCGATTGAGGGAGGCGAACAATGAGGACGCTACTAGTCTCGTGCACCCTGTTGGCGCTGGCCGTGTCCGCGTCGGCCGCGGTGCAGTTGGACATCTCCAGTGGATTCAACATGGACGTCTGGTGCGGCGCGAAAGAGTATCAGGTTCTCCAGGTCCAAGGGTGCGATCTCCTGGAGCTCCAGGGCGGCAACGCCCAGGGTGTGGGCTGGTACGCCCTGCAACAGCAACGCATGATGATCGGCAACACCACCGAGGGCGGGTTCGGCCAGCCCTACTCCGTCGAAGCCAACTGGTACCACCCGGACTGGTACAGCGGCACCGAGGGGACGCCCGAGGACGGCGTTCTGAGCGGCGCTGATCGCCAGTACCACATCGCCTCGCACCTGGGCAACACCACCCTGCCGGGCGACTGGCTCGAGGTCGCCAGCCCCGGCGGCGTGTGGAACCCGGGCCAGCCCGAGGAAATGATGGCCACCAAGGCCAATGCCATGGTCGTGGCCAGTGCTCACGACTACCGGAACTTCCAGATCGCCGAGGCGATCGCCATGCTGCCGGCCGGGCAGCAGGCCGCCTACACTGATATCAACTTCATCATCGGCGGCTGGAACGCGGCCGATCCGAACATGCATACGGACATCTACGCCGTTTACGCCGACGGCTCGGAAGACCTGCTTTACTCGTTCACCGATGACAACGGCGGGCAGGACCCTGTCGTTGACGACAGCAAGACCGTGGGCGTGGGTGGAGCGGATTTTGCGGCCGTGTACAGTTTCACCCAAAGCTACAACCATAGCGCTGGCGGCACCGGCAACGTCGGCGACTACTCCGGCACGCTCTACGAGTTTGCCTCGCCGTTGGAGTTGGACAGTTCCAAGGTGCTCGCAGGTATCAAGATGGTCGACAGCGATCCGGGGCACAACTGGAATGCCCGCGGGACGAGCATCTTCGGCGCCACGGCGATCCCCGAGCCGGCCACGCTGGCCCTGCTGGGCCTGGGCGCCCTCGGGTTGATCCGCCGTCGCACCCGCTAGGACGCCGCCCTCTGACGGACAGGCGCCGCGCTCGCACCCCCGTGCGGGCGCGGCGTTTTTCATGGGCGGCCGCGCTGGAGGTGATCAATCAGCCGGCGCAGGGGCTCGACGCAGCCCAGCGGGGCGTCGTGGTCGCCGCCGGGAATCTCACGGTACCACAGGCGCGAGCCCATCCGATCGCGCAGACGGCGAGCGTGGGCCACCGGAATCATCGCGTCGCGGTCGCCGTGGACCACCGCCACGGGCATCGTCAGCCGTCGATGGTTCGCCAGAATGGAGTGTCGAGCGTACGTGTCCGAGTGGCCCGCCGGACCGTAACCGGCCTCGATCGCCCTGCGGACCTCCGCCAACACCGTCCCGCCTTCGGCCTCGCCGGCCGCCAGAAAACCGACCAGCTCGGCCAGGTCGGTCGCCGGGCACCAGACCACCACGCCGTCGATGTCCTCCGGATGAAGGCCGGCATAGATCAACGCCCCCGTTCCCCCCATCGACCCGCCGACCAGGCCGATCGCCGCCGCGGCGAACGCCTCCCGCACCGCCGCGATCAGGCGCTTCAGGTCCGCCGCCGCGGCCGGCCCCATCCAGGCGTCCCCCCGCAGGTCGGGCGAAAGGATCCCCACGTCGTGCTCAACCAGCAGCGGCAGCCATGCCCGGCGGATGTCCTCGCGGACGAACACCTGATCGCCCAGCGAGCCGTGGCCGTGCAGCACCACGACCCATGGTCGTCCCCGCGCTGACGGCGGGCGCAGGAAGATCCGGTCCTCATGCCCGTCGATCGCACTGCGGTACAGACGGCACTGGACATCGGGCATGCCGTCGATGCCGTCGTCGGTCTTGCTGAAGATGGTTTCATCGAGCATGGTCCACTCGCTTACTGACCGCCAACCGCCGAAACCCCCCGCCCGGCAGTTGCAGGACCGCCTGGCGATCGAACGCCGCCGCGACGGTGTGGAGCTTTTCGAAGCCGGTCAGCGGCGCGGCGTCGACGACCGCCGTGGAGGCCTCGCGGAGCCCTGCCAGTTGCCCGTCCGTCAGACCCTCGATGTCGATGCGATGGTCCGTGAGGTGGCGAGCGTCGACGGTCGGCGCCTGGGGCGCCCCGTCGCAACCGACGTCGCGCTGGAAGCTTTCGATGAGCAGGTCTTCGACGTGCTCTTCCAGTCGGATCAGCGGCGTACGGCCTGCCGAAGCGGCGAAGGCGCGTATGTCGCGGATGCGGATGTTGCGACAAGCGCCGACGCCGTCCGGACGGTCAGCGTCGGTGAACAGGGGCACGCGGCAGCGGTGGGCGGCGTCCATGTTGATCACGCAGGCGGTGCAACCGCCCCGGATACGGCTGATGTCGATGTTCTCGATCGGCGAGTCGACGCTCAGCAGGCGCACGAAGCTGTGGCACTGGTCGGCCTGGAGGTCGTGGATGACGACGTTGCGGATCGGTCCGCACAGCTTGCCCTGGCCCTCGATGCGGCCGACGGCGTCGTCGGCGTTCAGGGCGACCAGGTCGTCCGACGGCGCGTGGGGCCCCAGCCCGCGGAGGTGCCGGATGATGCCGTCGGCGCAGAACCCGGCCAGGTGGACGCCGTCGTTGTTGGGGCGCGGGCAGGTGCTGTGGAAGCGAAGCTGCTCGAAGAGAAACCCCTCGACCTGCGTGCAGCGGACGTGATAGCTCTCGCTGTCGCAGAGCATCGCGTCGGCGAACGTCAGGTGCCGGACGTTGCGAAAGTTGATCATGACGCCGGTGTAGTCGCCGTCGCCGAAGAGCTTGCCCTCGGACCGCCGGTTGCCGCGATTGTTGCCGTTCCAGACGCCGCCGCGGATGGTGATGGCCTCGTTACCGCTGTCGGGGTCGCTGTTGGTCAGCAGGAAGCAGTGCTGGTCCCGCCCAGCCCCGTCGGCGAAGATCAGGGTCGCCTGCGGATGGACGTCCAGACGGGTCCCCGAGCCGATCCGCAGCGTACGGCCGATGCGGTAGGTTCCCGGCGGCACGACCACCCACCGGCGCTCGGCCAGCGCCCGCTGGATGGCCGGCGCATCATCGGCCTGGCCGTCCCCGCGAGCGCCGGCGGTGCGGACATCGATCGCCTGGGCGGGCCTGGTCGTCGGGTCGTCGTGCATCGTGAATTCCTTCCACAGGGCCGCGTGCGCTTAGGTGAGGACCAGCAGCCAGTCCTTGCCGTTGGGGGGCGCGTAGGCGCCGTCGCTGCATTCGGCGCCGCGCCAGGCGCCCCCGCGGGGGTCGAACCAGCGGGCGAGGGCGGCGCCGGTATCGCGAAGGCGAACGGGCCGACCCTTGGGCGTATAGGCCAGCAGGTGTGTCCCGTCGGTCGTCTGGGCCACGGCGATGAACGCGGCCGGATCGTCCAGCCCCGGCTGATCGACCAGCCGATCGGGGGCCGGGCGGAGCTTCCACCAGGGCAGGGCATCGAAAAACGCCTTGAGGATACTGATGTGTTCGATGCCTTCGGTTTCCAGGCCGACCCGATAGGACGGCACGGCCGCGTCGTGCCAGTGGCCGTGGCCCTCGCTGGGGCCGATCCGGGCGTTCCAGTTCCAGATGGCGTCGTGGCCGTACGTCAGCCCCGCCGTCGGGCTGACCAGCAGGCTCCAGTACGCCGCGCGGCGCACATTGGCGGCGGTGTGCTCCACGTCCTGACCGTAGGCGTGGGCCAGCTCGTAATTAGGCTCCAGGTTGATCACCGGCTTGACCGGCGTGTTCGCCCATTCGGTCGCCGGCGGGCCCTGCGTGTGCCACCGCATGTCGACCTCGCCGGCGCCGTGGCCGGACTGGTAGCCGGCGAAATCGAACCACCGCTCGTCGCGCATGGCCTCATTCGGCCAGGATCGCCCGCACGGATGCAGCGTGACCAGGCGCCGGGTCCGGCCGTCGAAAACGCCCCGGCCGATCCGCTTCCACCGCTCGTAGTCGAGCTTCTCGTAGTTGCCGTCCCCGCCCAGCAGCCAGACGACCTGGTAGGCGCCGTAGCGGGCGACGACGTAGCGGGCGTAGCGGATGGCGTCATCCTCCTCGAGGCGCTGGCCGATGTCCGACTCCAGCAGCGTCCACAGGATCACCGGGGCGGCCACCAGCCCCAGGGCGTTGATCATGGCGACACGCCGATCGATCCGCTTGAAGAACTCGGGGAAAACCCGGGCCGGGGGAGCGGTCGCGACGCTGGGCGTGCCGTACGGGTCGACGGCGTCGCCCCGCCAGCTTCCCGCGACGAACTGGATGACGTTGAAGCCCTGTCGCCGCCGGGTCGCCAGGTACTCCGACCAGTTATCGTCGTCGCCCCGGATGACGCCGTTCCAAGCGGTATCGGCCAGCCAGAGCAGCGGCCGCCCGTCGCCGCCGACCAGGTGCGTGCCGTCTTCGCTGACCTGCAGGGGCCCGCGGCGGACCAGCGGATTGTCACCCGTATAGAGCACGCATTCGAACGTCCCCTCGCGTCCGTCCAGCCCCGGATCGCCCGGCGTGCACCGGCTGCGCCATCGCCAGGCGCCGACCTCGTCGGGGCTGAACGCCGCTCGAAAGCGGCGCCCGCCGTCCCAGTAGCCGTCGATGCGGCAGTCACGGCCCGACGGCGCGTGGAAGATCACCTCCAGGTCGACCTCCTGCAGGGGATTGTCGTAGGTTGCCGCACTGGTGAAATCCAGGCGAACCGCGGTGTGGCGTTCGATGCGGCCGTCCTGTGCGTTCATGCCTGCCTCATCGTTGGGATCAAGGGAATGTTGCATGGAAGCGCACTATAGCCGAGCCGCCGGGGCGAGGAAAGAGTCCTGAGAGGCCTGCTGTTAGGGCGTGGCAGGGATACATCGCCGCAGCATGCCGCGGCCGCCGAGTTTCACCTGAAGGCGGAACTCGCTTGTCAGGGAGGGATGGGACGGCCATAGAATTGAATGTATTGGGGTTCTGCACACCGACGGCCGAAAGCTGTTCGGTGCACCGCCGCGATAAAGGAGAGGGAACATGGCTGAAGTCAAACACGCTCACCACCATTCGGCGACATTGGGGGCGATAGCGATCATTCTGGGCGTTCTGGCCCTGATGGCGCCGAGCCTAGTGGGCCTGTCGGTGGCGCTGCTGCTGGGCCCGCTGCTGATCATCGGGGGGATCATGCGGCTCATCTGGGCCTTCCAGGCCGGCAACCTGGGCAGAGGCACGCTGCTGTTCGTTCTGGGCGGCTTGATGATTCTGGGGGGTCTGGCGCTTCTGTTCGATCCGCTGTTGGCCGCGGGGGTGCTGACGATCGTGCTGGCGGTCTATTTCATCGTGGACGGGATCGTCGAGATCATCGTCTCGCTGAGGGTGCATGCCAGCACCACCGGCTGGGGATGGCTGCTGATGTCAGGGATCGTCTCGGTCCTGTTGGGCGTGATGCTGTGGTCTCAGTTCCCCCTGTCGGGCATCTGGGCCCTGGGCATCCTCGTGGGCATCAAGCTGATCTTCACGGGCATCGTCATCGTCGCCTCCGGGGCCGAACGGACCCTGCCCAGGGCAGCGTGAGCGCCGATCGCAGGTTCGGCGCCAAACCGGGCGGGCTGCGAACACCGTCCCCTTGGCGCCGAGAACGCTGCGGGTAGTATGGCCGTCCATGGAACCGACGTGGCAGCGCAACCTTGAACGGCTGTTGAATCTGTACGATCCTCAGCGGGGGCTCGTACGCAAGAGCGGCAAGCACGGGGTGGGACACTCGTCGCCGGCTTTGGCGGCGCTGCTGTTGAGGCGCAACGCCCCTGGGGACCGTGAAACCGCCGTGCGCATTGTCGAGGAGGTTCTGGCTGCGCAGTACACGCAGGCAGGCGTCGATTACGGCCGCTTCCCCATGCTGACGCCCAGTAACTGGGCGGACCTGAACGGGACGCTGTTCCTGATCGATCCCCTGGTGACGATCGCCGAACACTACGCCCACCTCCTGCCCGACGATCTGCCGCAACGCCTGGAAGAGGCCCTGCGCCTGGCCACGGTGGCGGTCGAACGGCGGTGGGAGCACGAGGTGTTCGACATGCACCGCGATTTCACCGGCTACAGCAACATCTTCGCCCTGTACGTCCGGTCGCTGCTGCAACTGGCCCGCCACTTCGACGACGACCGCCTGCGGACAATCGGCGAAGGCCAATGGCGGCGGTGGTTTATCCACACTTCCTACTACGGCGTCGACGAGTTTGTCTCGCCCAACTACAACACCATCGTCCTGAACGCCTTGCGGACCCTGCAGGCGATTGCCCCGTCGGAAGCGGCCCGGGCCGAGATGGCGATGATGCATCAATACCTGCTCGCCCTGCAGTTCGCCGTACATCATCCGCGGTTGGGCCTGCCCGTCAGCGGCGTTTCGCGCGACTACCGACTGTTCCTCGATCCCGGCAAGGGTGGCGTGGTCGACCCCGACGACGAAGACACCGGCGGCTGCGCCCCTGACGTCCTCGACGAATACCGTAACCGGCGATACCCTCACCGCGCCGCCGGCCGCGCCGGCGTCACGCCCTTCCGGTTCGCCACCTGGCAGACCGACCGCGGCGGCCTGGGCTCCATGACCGGCGGACACTACTTCTGGCAGCAGATCCACCTGATCGCCGCCGTCGGCGACTCGCCGGCCGACCGGGCCATCGCCTACCTCAACGGCGATCGGATGAACCTCCTGAACGGCTGGGTCGCCCAGGCCGATCACCGGGCCCTGTGCCTGACGGGTCGCACGACCCTCAGCTATTACCACACGCAACTCCGCCAGCGGCCCGCGAGCCTGCCGGCGGCCCGCAGCAAGCCGGTCTGTCTCGGCCTGGTCGGCGATTGGACGGTCGAATTCGACGACGACGGCATCGTTCTGCGCGCGTACGACCATGCGTTGTACGTCTACCCCTTCGCCCTCGCCGACGGGCGCATCCAGCCCAGTCGGTGGCGCGAGGAAACCGTGGACATCGGCGGGCGCGCCATTCGCGTCCTCCGCGCCGAGGATCACTGGATCTGGGCCGGCTGCGTCGTCGATCTCCGCGCCGGCGGCGACGACCGTCCCCCGCGGCCGACACTGTCGGCGACGGACACGCCGACGCACCTCGCCGTGGCCGAAAGCGGCGGGCTGCACATCGACCTGACCCACCTGCCCAGCGGCGAGTGCGTCGAGACCTATGACCAGGACCCCCGCACGCTGCCGCTGCTGGACGCCCCGGCCTATACCCTGCAGGGCGGCGAGCTGACCTGGCGGGCCGCGCAACCGGTGTAGGGCGCCGCCGGGGGTCTCAGGCCGTGCTTAACGGGCGTATTCGATGCAGCGGGTCTCGCGGATGAGGGTGACCTTGATCTCGCCGGGATAGGTCATTTCCTCCTCGACCTTCTTCGCGATGTCGCGGGCGGCCTTGGCGGCAAGGCGGTCGTCGACGTTCTGGGCGTCGACGATCACGCGGACCTCGCGCCCGGCCTGGATGGCGTAAGCCTGCTGGACGCCCTCGAAGCCGTTGGCGATCTCCTCGAGCTTCTCCAGCCGCTTGATATAGCGGTCGAGCGTCTCCCGCCGGGCCCCCGGACGGCTGGCGGAGATGGCGTCGGCGGCGGCGACAACCGCGGTGTAGAGATCGTGGTTCTCGCCCTCGCCGTGGTGGCCGCCGGCGGCGTTGACGATCTCGGGCTTCTCGTTGTAGCGCTTCAGCAGGTCGGCGCCGATCTGCGGATGCCCGCCCTCGACCTCATGGTCGACGGCCTTGCCGATGTCATGCAGGAGCCCCGCGCGGCGAGCCAGTTCGCCGTCCAGGCCCAGGTCCTCGGCGATCATCTGGCTGAGGAACGCCACCTCGATGGAGTGGCGCAGGACGTTCTGGCCGTAGCTGGTGCGGAAGTGCAGGCGCCCCAGCAGTTGCGACAGCTTGCCGTGCAGGCCCCGGATGTTCGTTTCGATACAGGCCTTCTTGCCGGCTTCGATCACCTGGCGGTTGACCTCTTTTTCGGTGTTGGCGGCGACCTCCTCGATCCGCGCGGGGTGGATCCGTCCGTCCTGGATGAGCTTCTCCAAGGTGAGGCGGGCGACCTCGCGACGGACGGGGTCGAAGGCGCTGACGATGACGACTCCCGGGGTGTCGTCGACGATGACGTCGACGCCGGTGGCCTTCTCGAAGGCGCGGATGTTGCGGCCCTCACGACCGATGACCCGGCCCTTCATGTCGTCGGAGGGGATATCGACGGCCGAGACGGTCGAATCGCTGGTCAGCGAGGCGGCGTACCGCTGGATGGCGGTGGTAATGATCTCGCGGGCCTCGTCCTCGGCGGTTTCCTTCGCCTCGTTGATCCGCCGTTCGATCAGCCGGTTGGCGTCCTGTTCGACCTCCTTCTCGAAACGTTCGAGCACGACGGCGCGAGCTTCCTCGGCGGTCATGTGGGAGATCCTCAACAGCTCGTCCCGCTGGGAGGCGACCAGTTCGTCAAGATGCTGGTCCTTTTCGACCAAGGCGCGTTCCTTCTCGGCAACGGACCGCTCGGCGATTTCGACGGCCCGCTCCTTGGCGGTGAGGGTCTCGAGCTTCTGATCGAGCAGATCCTCGCGCTTGGTCAGGCGCCGCTCTTCGGCGTGCAGTTCCTTGCGCTGCTCGGCGGTGTCCGCGTCGAAGGCTTCGCGCCGTCGAAGATACTCGTCCTTGGCGTCGACCTCGGCCTGACGGAGGATGTTGGCCGCCTCGGTCTTGGCGGCGTTGACGATGGAGTCGGCTTGGCCCTGGGCGTCGGCTTTGCGTCGAGCACGCTTCCAGGCGGCATAGCCCGCCGCGGCACCCGCCCCGGCGGCGAAGGCGGCGATGGCAACCAACACGTAGTAGAGGATATCCACGTCACGTTTCCTTTCCGGACGACCGAAGCAGAACGGTAAAATCCCGGGGCGTCGGATGCGCGTGACGTCAGAGAGGCGGGCGGTCCGCCGGTCAAAGGCTCACCTGAGCTTACCAACTACATCGTCATGTGTATGCGGGGCTTACAGAAGCTCCCCCCATATCGGAGCCGACCGATCCCCCCGCGGCGCGAACCGCGCCGGCCTTGCGAGGCGGACCTTGATGGAACGGGCACCCAATAGTCATGACAGCAGTTCCGGCAAACTCGTTCGGTTCAACTCTATGACCCGCAGGCCTCGCCCACTCGGACGATGCAGCGCCGTTCCAACCGGCGACGCCCTTTTGTGTTCGATTCCAATCCAGGGCTCCCCGCTCGCGGGGCGGCGTCGTCAGCCCAACCGCACGAGGCGGCTGAACGGCGTTAATCCGACGGCCGGTTGCGATTCCGTCAACGGCCGTCCTAAACCAATGACACGGATGTAACCGACAACCCAATGGGCGATCTTCAGAACAGACCTCGCCGTCGGGAACGTAGACATCCGTCTCACCAGACATCTTCATTCAGTCTGCCCCGCCGAGCCGCACGACCCGGCCATGCAGACTGACATGGTGTCAGTCTACCACCCCCCCCCCACACCTCGCAAGATAAATACCATCTCGGACACAAGATCGAACTAACATCCACGGTATTTCCGACGTATATAGTTACACGGGCTCAGGTGGCGTACACTTATGTTTTGTGGCACGAAAGACTTGGCTCAGCAGGAGGATTCCCATTGAAGCTTCTGACAGGCCTGGTGCCGGTGATGCTCTTTGCCGTGGCTCCGTTCGCTTCGGGGCAGGGGGTGGATCTGTCCTTCGGCGGCTCGGACGAACCGCCGGAGGTGACGCTCTCGGCGACGCCCTCGCACACCGTCATCGCGCCGGGCGAGCGTTTCGATATCGATGTCACCGTAAATGTCGGCGGAGGCCAGTGGTTATACAGTGCCACGCCGCGCGGCCGTGAGCCCCAGCCCCGACCGCTGCGAATCCAAGCGACCGCCTCGGCGGGCCAGGTCGGTAAGCCACTTCTGCCGCCCCCGACCTGGCACGCCACGGACATCGCCGGCGTGACCGACAAGCATCTCGTTTACAAGGAAGATTTTACGTTCCGCGTGCCGGTCACGGCCCCGAACGACCCGGACGCCGGCCCCGTCGTGGTCGACATCCGCCTGACCGGCCAGACCTGCGCTTCGCAGCGCTGCCACCTCGTCGAAGCATCCACCTCGGTGACCGTGCCCCTCGGCGCGGCGGCGGCGGCCGAGAGCCGACCGGCCGAGGGGGGCGAGGACGACCTGCGCACCGCGGCGTCGTGGGAACGGGATCTGCCGAAACAGCCCCCCGCCGCCGGTGCGGATTTGAGCCTCCTGGCGGCACTGGCCCTGGCCCTGGCGGCTGGGGTGGCGCTGAATGTGATGCCCTGCGTGCTGCCGGTGCTGCCGATCAAGATCATGAGCCTGCTGGAGCAATCGCATCACTCCCGCCGGCGCGCGATCACGCTGGGGATGGCCTATGCCGTGGGTATCTGGCTGTTCTTCCTGGCCATGGGCGCCGTCAGCACCGGCGTTCGGCTCTTCACGGGGGCGGCCTTCAATCTTAACGAGCCCTTCGGCCACCCGGGCTTCCTGATCGCCATGGCCCTGGGGCTGGTGGCGGCGGCGTTGTGGCTGTTCGACGTCTACGCCGTGACGCTCGGCGGAAAGGCCGGCGCCATGCGGCTGCCCGGCGGGCATGCCGGATCGGTGGTCACGGGCCTGCTGACCGCCGTGCTGGCGACGCCCTGCAGCGGTCCGATCCTCGTGGCCGCGTTCGGTTGGGCCCAGGCTCAACCCGCCTGGGCGTCCGCCGTGGTCTTCGCGATCCTCGGGCTGGGCATGGCGGCCCCGCACGCCACCCTGGCGGCGTTCCCCGAGCTGCTCAAGCGCCTGCCGGCGCCGGGACCGTGGATGGTGCGGCTCAAGCAGGTAATGGGCCTCCTGCTGCTACTGGTGGCGGTCTACCTGCTTTCGGCGCTGGGCGACACGACCTGGATGGCGCGGGTGATCGCCTATGCGATCGTCCTGGCCGGGTGCCTGTGGGTGGCCGGTTCGTGGGTGACGCCCGCCACGCCGGCGTTCCGCCGGCGGATGGCGCGTGTGGCGGCCCTCGTGGCCGCCGTCGCGGTCGCGTGGGTCCTGCTGCCGCCCCCCTCGCCGGAGCTGATCGACTGGACGGCCTTCGATACATCGCTGGTGGAAAGCGCCGGGGCGGACGGGCAGGTCGTAGTAGTCAAGTACACCGCCGACTGGTGCACCGTCTGTAAGATCGTCGATTACACCGTCTATCGCCGCCAGAGCGTGGCCGACGCCCTGGCGGAGCGCAAGGTGTTGCCGGTTCACGCTGATGTCACTCGCAGCGCAGCGCCGGCGGCCCAGTATCTGCGCAACGTCCTGCGGGAGCCCGGCGTGCCGGTCACTGTCGTGCACGGCCCGGCGCTGGACGAGCCGATTCGCCTGCGCGGGAAGTTCGACGCCGCCAAATTGCTTGACGCCGTCGACCAGGCACGGGGCAGCGGTGACAAGGTGGTCATGCAATGAATGACCAGGCCTTCACGTGCGTCCACACGGCCGCCGACCCGGCCGAAGCCGGCGCTATCCTCGAAGCCCTTACCGCCGCGGGCATTGACGCCCGCCAGGCGGCGGTCGCCACCGACCGGGCCGTCCTGGCGGTGGAGATCTACGTGCCCGTTGCCTGCGAAGGGCGGGCCCGCGCCCTCATCGCCGGCGGCAACTGGCCGCGTCTGGCGTAGGCTTGACAGCCCCCCGAATCAGTATGATAATGCATTGCTGATTTGGGGGTTGCGCACCTGCGACGCCCCTGCCATAACCTTCGTGATCGGGGGGCGGAGGATCCGAGGTGCACCATGTCTGACCGACCAAGTCCCGCCGACGTGGACGCGGCGAGAGCCGGGCCGATCCTGGAAGCCGTCCGCTTCGCGACGCAGCAGTTGCTCGCCGGTCCATCCTGGCGCGAGGCCATCGAGGCGGTCCTGACCCGCTTGCGGGAGGCCACGGGGGCCGACCGGGCGTTGCTGTTCGAACGGCTCGACCCTGGTAGCGGCGACGACCGCGTCGTCGTGCGGTACGACTCCTTTGCCCCCGGAATCGACGGCCCGATGTCGGGGGGCAAACCCGTTCCGCACAAGCCGCGGTCGGTATCGGCTGCGGTCAAGGAGCACTTCGACAGGGGCGAGCCGATCGTCGATCACGTCAGCGCCCTGCCCGAGCCGCAGCGCAAGCGCATGACCGATGCCGGCCTGCGATCGATGCTCGGCGTGCCCATCATGATCGGCGGCAACTGGTGGGGCAGCCTGAGCTTCGGCATGGTCCGCACCGAGCGCCGCTGGAACGCCGACACCGCGACGGCCGTCGCCGTCGTCGCCGATACGCTGGCAGCCGTCATCACCCACGAACGGGACGTCGCCGCACGCAAGCAGGCCGAGCGGCAAGCCGCCGACGAACGGGAGCTGTTACGCACCGTCGTGGACGCCTTCCCCGACGCGGTGTACCTCAAGGATACCGACGGGCGGTTCCTGCTGGTCAACGACCGATACACCCGGGGCATGTTGCAGGAGGATGGGCGGGTTTTCATCGGCAAGACCGACCACGACTTCTTCCTGCCCGATCGGGCCGATCGCTGGCGCACCCAGGAGGAGCAGGTCATCGCCACCGGTGCCGCCGTCGAAGACGAGGTACACCATTTCCCCGACATCGACGGCGCCGACGTGTGGACGTCGAACACCGTTTTCCCCATCCGCGACGGTCAAGGACACATCCGGGGCATCGTGGGCGTCGTTCGCAACATCACCGAGCAGAAACGCGCTGAACAGCAGCTTCTCGAAGAGCGCCGGCTCCTCCGGCAGGTCGTGGACGGCATCCCCGATGCGATCTACCTCAAAGACACCGCCGGCCGGTACCTGGTCGTCAACGAGGAGTTCGCCCGCACCCGCCAAGGCCACTGGACCACGGACACGTGCATCGGGAAGACCGACTACGACTTTTCACCTGACAATGCCGACGAGTTCCGACGCCTCGACGAAACCGTCTTCGCCGGCACCCCCGCCGTGGACATGGAGCGGTTCCGGATCCGTCCGGACGGCACGCCGTCGTGGAACCTGGCCAACAAAACTCCGTTGCGGGATGCGGAGGGCACCATCATCGGCCTGGTCGGCTCCGTGCGCAACATTACGCGGCAGAAGCTCGTCGAGCAGCAGTTGGAGAACGAGCGCCTGATGCTGCGGACGATCATCGATACCATCCCCAGCGCGCTGTACATGAAGGACCTCCAGGGCCGCTATCAACTGGCCAACGCGGCGTTCGTCCAAGGCCGCGGGGCCGCCGGCGAGTCGGAGATCCTTGGCAAGACCGATTGGGACCTCCACCCACCCGAAAGGGCCGCCCATTGCGAAAGAGCCGACGCCGCCCTGCTGGCCAGTCGCAAGCCGGTGATCAACCGGGAAGTCCGGACCGTCAATGCCGCCGGCGAGACCCACTGGCGGCTGTTCAACAGCGCGCCGGTCCTCGACAGCCGGGGCGAACCGATCGGGCTGATCGGCATCGTCAGCGATATCACGGAACAGAAGTTCGCCCAGGAGGCGATCCGCGCCAGCGAGGAACGTTTCCGGACCCTCTCAGAACAGTCGCTGCTGGCGCTTTCGATCACCCAGGATGGCAAACAGGTCTACGTCAACGACGCCCTGTGCAAGTTCTTCGGCATGACCCGCGCGGAGCTGATGGCGATGCCGCCCTATGGGTATGAAGCGTTCTTTCATCCGGCCGATCGGGTCTTCGCGTCGGACCAGGGCCGACGCAAGCAGAGCGGCGACCTTAACGTCGTCAACCACTATGAATGTCGCCTGCTGAACCGCCGGGGCGAGACCCGCTGGGCGGAGTTGTTCAGCCGGACCATCCAGCACGAGGGGCGGCCGGCGAATTTCGTCACGTTCGTGGACATCACCGCACGACGGGAGGCCGAGCAGGCGGTTCGCGAAAAGGAGCAACAGTTCCGCGAGGTCCTGCAGAGTTCCCGCGATGTGCTGTACCGGCTGAACCTCAAGACGCTCAAGTACGACTACGTCGGCGCCGCCGCAGAGGAACTCATGGGCTTCCTCCCGGAGGATGTAGCCGCGATGGGGTTTACGGAGATGGCCCGGCGGTTTCATCCCGATGACCTGCGGCGTCTGGACCGGCATTTCAGCGCCCTGCTCGACAGTCGCCTCGAAGAGGCGATCACCCCGATCATCGAGTACCGCTGGCAACGGGCGGACAACCATTATCGCTGGTTCTCCGACAGTCGTACGGTGGTGCGCGACGCCGACGGCGAGCCGATCGCGCTGGTCGGGGCCGTGCGGGACATCACCGAGCAGAAGGAGGCCGAGCAGGCGCTGCGGGACAGCGAGGCGCAGTACCGCGGACTCGTCGAGAGCATCCCCGTCGGCATCGGACAGCTCGAGCCCCGCCCGGACGGGCGCATTCTCGCGGCCAACGGCGAGCTGGCGCGGATGTTCGCCTACGACAGTGTCGAGACCTTCCTCACACTGACGCTGGCCGATATTCACCCCTCCGCCGACGCTCGCGCACGATTCCTCGCCCGCGTCCTGAAGGCCGGCCAGATCGTCGGCGAAGAGATGCAGGTCCCGCGCCGGGACGGGTCGGTCCTGTGGATCGCCGCCACGGTCTCCGCGGTCCGCGACGCCGCCGGCGAGGTCGTCCACCTCGATGCCCTGATCGAAGACATCACCGAACGCAAACTCGCCGCCGATGCCCTGCGCGAGGCCCACACCAAGCTGCTCAACGCCCGCGAGAACGAGCGCCGCCGTCTGGCGACCGATCTGCACGATTCGCTGGGCCAAAGCCTCGTGGCGCTGAATCTTGCCATCCAGGGCAGCTACGTCGGGCGGGACGGCCAGCTCGATCCGGAACTCCTGGCGACGCTGCGGAGCATTGCCGAGCGATGCGGCAGCCTCATCGAGGAGGTCCGCCACATCTGCCACGGGCTCTTCCCGCCGGTCCTGGAGACCCTCGGACTGGAGGCGGCCCTGCGCGAGTTGGCCCGCGACTGCCAGGGCAAACTGAAGGCCACACTCGATTACCCCTCCGACCTGGCCGGCCGCCGGTTCGACCCGACTGTCGAGATCGTCCTGTATCGCGTCGCCCAGGAAGCGGTCCATAATGCACTGCGCCACAGCGGCGCCAAGCGCCTGTCGATGACCGTGACGCACGATGACAGGCGGGTGGGCCTGGCGATCACCGACGATGGCTGTGGCTTCGACCCCGAGGCGGCCGAGCCCCGTGGACTGGGACTGATCACCATGCGCGAACGCGCCCGCGCCGTCTCGGCCGAGTTCGCCATCGGCTCCTCGCCGCGGGGCACGTGCGTCCGGCTGAATGCCCCCGCCAAGCCACGGATCGAGTCCGACGACGGGGACGACGCATCCGACGCGCCGTCCGAAGGGAATGCCACATCATGACCGCTGCCGGAAAACCCGCCGGGAACGTTGTCGTCGCCCTTGTCGCCACCTGTGGTATAATGGCGGCCTACGCCGCGGGCGCCGGGAGGAACGGAGGAGTCGCAATGCGCAGGACGAGTCCGACTGCTGTGATGCCGGCCTGCCGTCATGAACCGCTCGAAGCGCGTTTGTTGCTCGACGCGACGCTGCCGAACTGGACGCACCTGTCCAGCATTGCCGGGGACATCCCCGAATCGGCCCTCGTCGGCGACCAGCAGACCGCGTCACTGGTGGTCGATCTGGACCACGACGGCGTCGACGATTTCGTCATCGCCGAGCGGACCATGGCGCCGTCGGTCGTCTGGTTCCGACGTGTCGGCGACGGATGGGAGCAGTACGTCATCGACAACACCTGGCTCCGCATCGAAGCCGGCGGGGCGTTCACCGACATTGACGGCGACAATGACCTCGATATCGTCTTCGGCGGCGACGCCGGCTCCAACGAGATCTGGTGGTGGGAGAACCCCTACCCCACTTACGACCCCGCGGTGCCCTGGGTGCGCCGGACCCTCAAGAACAGCGGTTCCAACAAGCACCACGACCAGATCTTTGCCGATGTGGACGGCGACGGCGACAACGAGTTCATCACCTGGAACCAGGGCGCCGGACGCCTCTACTTCGCCGAGATTCCCGCCGACCCCAAAGCCGCGACGGCCTGGGACCTCGTGTCGATCTACACCGGTAACAGCAGCCACGAGGGGCTCGCCGCCGCAGATATCAATCTCGACGGCGTCACCGACATCGTCGGCGCCGGCCACTGGTATGAGCATGTCAGCGGCACGACCTTCACCGCCCACACGATCGACGCCGCCCAGATCTTCACCCGTGCGGCCGCCGGGCAGTTGATCCCGGGCGGACGGCCGGAGGTGATCTTCGTCCCCGGCGACGCCGACGGGCCCATGAAACTCTACCAGTGGACCGGCTCGACGTGGTCGACGACGACGCTGATCGACTTCGTCCGCCACGGCCACAGCCTGCAGATCGCCGACGTCAACCTCGACGGGCACCTGGATATCTTCATCGCCGAGATGCATACCCCCGGGGCCGGCAACAGCGCCACCGCCCGTGTCCTGTACGGCGACAGCGCCGGCGGGTTCACCGAGCAGGTGATCTCGGTGAGCATCGGCAACCACGAATCCCGCCTGGGCGATCTCGACGGCGACGACGACCTCGACATCCTCACCAAACCCTACACGTGGGATACCCCCCGCGTGGATGTCTGGATCAACGAGATCCCCCACACGCTGCCGCTTGACCAGTGGCAGCGCACCGTCGTCGACGCATCCAGGCCGTGGAGGGGCGTGTTCATCGACGCGGCCGACCTCGACGGGGACGGCGACCGCGATATCATCACCGGCGGCTGGTGGTACGCCAATCCCGGCGACGCCGGTGGACCCTGGACCCGTCGGACGATCGGGTCGCCGCTGAACAACATGGCCGCCGTCTACGATTTCGACGGTGACGGCGACCTGGACATCCTCGGCACCGAAGGGGAAGGCTCGGCGGCCAACGACAGCTTCGTCTGGGCCCGCAACGACGGGACCGGCACGTTCACGATTCATCACAACGTCGCCGCCGGCGACGGGGACTTTCTCCAGGGCGTGGCGGTCGACCGCTTCTCGCCGGGCGGGCCGCTCCAGGTGGCCCTGTCCTGGCATGCCACGGGCAAGGGCGTGCAGGTGCTCACCGTGCCCGCCGACCCGGCGACGGGCACGTGGACCTTCCAGCGGATCAGCACGATCAGCCAGGACGAAGGGCTCTCCAGCGGCGACATCGATCGCGACGGCGACGCCGACCTGCTGCTGGGCACCAAGTGGCTTCGCAACGACGGCGCCGCCTGGTCGGTCCACACCCTCCACGCCGGCACCGGCCTGCCCGATCGCAACCGCCTGATCGACGTCAACGGCGACGGGCGCCTCGATGCCGTTGTCGGCTACGAGGCCAACGGCGAGCCCGGGAAACTCGCCTGGTACGAGCAGCCCGCCGCGGCGACCGATCCGTGGACCGAGCACGTGATCGCCACGACGGTGATCGGCCCGATGAGCCTGGATGTGGCCGACCTGGACAACGACGGAGACGCCGACCTGGTCGTCGGTGAACATACCACCACCGACCCCGCCACCGCGCGCCTGTGGGTCTTCGAGAACACCGACGGCGCCGGCGGGGCGTGGGCGCCCGTCCTGGTCCACACCGGCGACGAGCACCACGACGGCGCGATCCTCAGCGACGTCGACCTCGACGGGGACCTGGATATCCTGTCGATCGGCTGGACACACGACCGCGTGATGCTCTATGAGAACACCGCCGATCCCGCCGCCGCGCCCAACGCGCCGCCGGTCATCACGATGGCCGACCCCCGCACCGAACTGAACCACCTGCTGACCGATGCGTCGGCGTTGATCCTCGAAGCCGACGTCACCGACGACGGGCGGACCGCCGGGCCGGTGACCCGCACATGGTCGGTCTTCAGCGCGCCGGCCGGCGGCGCGGCGGTTTTCGAGGATCCCACGGCCCGCGTCACCGCGGTCCGGTTCACCGGCATCGGGACGTACGTGCTGCGGCTGACCGCCTCGGACGGCCAGGCCGACGCCCACAGGGACATCACCGTCGTGATCGGCTCGGTCACGCCCCCCGTGCCCCCCACGCCGGATGTGGCCTGGTGGACCTTTGACGAAGGCGCCGGCACGACAGCCGATGACGCGATCGGCGGCCGTACCGCCACGCTGGCCGGTGCGACGTGGACGACCGACGGCGCCGAAGCCGGCTGCGTGCGATTCGACGGCGTCGACGACGCCGTCCACCTCGGCAGTGTCGACATCGCCGGCGCGGCACTGACGCTGGCGGCATGGATCCATCCCGACGACTTCGGCACCTACGACGCCCGCATCATGTCCAAGGCCGACGGCGTGCAGGACGCCGACCACTGGTGGATGGTCTCCACCTTCGGCAACGGGACCGCCCTGCGGTTCCGCCTGAAGACCAACGGCACGACCAGCACGCTCATCAGCGCCGACGGCGTCCTCCAGGCCGGCCGATGGCAGCACGTCGCCGCCACCTACGACGGGATGGCCATGCGGCTGTATGTGGATGGGCGGGAGGTGGCCTCCATGTTCAAGTCCGGCACCCTAAGTACGAACGCCGCGATCCAGGCGGCCGTCGGCAACAACCCCCCGGGCGTCGAGGGACGGCCTTTCGACGGGCGGATCGACGACGTCCGCCTTTACGCCGCGGCCCTCGACACCGACGCCCTGGCGGCCCTCATCGACGGGCAGGTCCCCAACACCGGCGCCATCGTCAGCGCGGGGCCCGACCGCAGCGCCTCGAATCCGACGATCCTGCTGGACGGCACGGTGTTCGACGACGGCATGCCCGACCCGCCCGCAACGGTCGCGACGCAGTGGACCCTCCGCAGCGGACCGGCGCCCGCGGTATTCACCGACCCGACGGCCCTCGATACGTCCGTCGTCGTGGCCGACGGCGGCACGTACGTGTTCCGCCTGGCCGCCGACGACGGGCAGATGACCACCGCCGACGACGTGACGATCGTCGTGGCCGACCCGCCGCCCGGCGCCGATTTCGACTTTGACGGCGACGTCGACCTCGACGATTTCGCCATCCTCAAGCAGAACTTCGGCCGCAGCGACGCCTCCCTCGCCACCGGCGACGCCAACAACGACGACCGCGTCGACCTCGACGATTTTGCCGTCCTCAAGCAGCGCTTCGGCACCGCCGCCTTGTCGATCCCCGACGAGCTGCGCGTTGCCGCCGATCCGCCGAGCGGCCGGCAGCCGCTGCGGCGCACCCGCCCGCGCCGGCGCCGCGAGGGACGACCGGTCACTGTCGTCGATCTGTTGGCCATGGACGCTTTCGGGTTGGCGCGTTAAAATAATACGACCAAGCCCGAGCCAACATCGCGAACGCTTACTCGAAAAGGATCTTATGTACCGCGCATCCATCGCCGTCTCTGGTCTGCTCGCACTCATCCTGACCGCCGTGGTGCCGGCATCGGCCGCCACTTGGTACGCCGACCCGGTCAACGGTTCGCCCTCCGGGGACGGCTCGGCCGCCAACCCGTGGCCGACGTTGAAGTGGATCATCGACAACAAGAAGGTCGAGTCGATGAAGCCGAAGTCATATCCCTACGCATACGGGGACCCACTCGTGGCCTTCAACGTCGGCGCTCCCGTCCAGCCGGGCGACACCATCGAACTGCTGTCCGGCGATCACGGCGCCGTCTACGCGCAAGGATACTTCAACCCCGACTGGGTCACCCTCCGGGCCGCCGCCGGGCACACACCTGTCGTGCAGCGGTTCCAGTTCCGCGGGGGGCGCAAGTGGCGGATCGACGGCGTGACCGTCAGCCAGGAGCCGTACGCCACGCCTGGAACGGACACGGCGGTAGATTTCGAGAACCACAGCTGGCACGGACCAACCTACGACTGCATCATCGAAAACTGCCATATCTACAGCGTCGACAACACCCGCAACTTCACCGCCGACGACTGGCTTACCAAGACGTTCGCCACCGGCGTCAACGCCCGCGGCCCCAGGACGATCGTCCGCCACAACACGATCCGAAACATCAAGATGGGTATCATCGCCACCGCCGACGACTGCCTGATCGAGACCAACACCCTGATCGGCATCGGACACGACGGCCTGCGCAGCAGCGGCGACCGGATCGTCTGGCAGTACAACCGTCTTAGCGATTTCGTGAACATCGACGACAATCACGACGACGGGCTCCAGATGTATCGCCCCAACGGCGTGCCCCACGTCGGCGTGGTGATCCGGGGTAACGTCTTTGACTCGCGCGTCATCCCAGGTCGCCCGCTGAGCAACAGCACGCACGGCATCGGCTGCTTTGACGGACCCTACGTGGACTGCATCGTCGCCAACAACGTGGTGCTCAATCACCACTATCACGGCATCACGCTCAGTGACGCCCAGGGGTGCATCATCGTCAATAACACCTCGCTCGACCCCACGCGGACCAACTCGACGGGAATCCGCACGCCCGACAGGTATACCGTGAGTCGCGATAATATCATCCGCAACAACCTCAGCTACGTCGTGCAAGGCCCCAACCCGGCCGCGGGAAATATCTCCGACCACAACATCACGCTGACCGATGCGCTCAGCGATACGATCTTCGTCGATTGGCGCACCGGCGACGTCCGCCTGGCCGCCGACAGTCCCGCGATCGACGCCGGCAGCGCCGACCTCGCTCCCGACGTCGACGTCGACCTCGTCGCACGGCCGCAGGGGGAGGGATATGACATCGGCGCCTACGAGTATGTTGCAGCCGCCCCCCTGCCGGGTGATGCTGACAACGACGGGGACGTCGATCTCGACGACTTCGCCCTGCTCAAAACCAACTTCGGTGCCGGCCCCAACGCCACCTGGGGCCAGGGCGACTTCGACGGCGACGGTGACGTGGATCTCGACGATTTCGCGATCCTCAAGACGAACTTCGGCGCCGCCGGCCGGTAGGCGCCTGCCACCGGGCGCGTTATGATGATGCGCCGACGTCAGACCACCCCAGCCGCCGGGCGGGGTGGCCGGGAGGAACATACGAACGCCTTGTCGAGGATGATCTCATGCACCGTGCGGCCAGCACCGCCTTTACCTTGCTCGCGCTCCTGTTTGTCCACGCCACGCCGGCATCGGCCGCCACATGGTACGCCGATCCGGTCAGCGGTTCGACGAGCGGCGACGGCTCGGCCGCGAATCCGTGGCCCTCGCTGGCGTGGATCGTCGACAACAACAAGATCCAGTCGATGATGCCCTCCGCCTACCCCTACGACCCCGCCGACCCGCTGACCGACCGCAACGTCGGGGCGCCCGTCCAGCCCGGCGACACCATCCTTCTGCGCAGCGGTGATCACGGCGATGTGTGGATCGTCGGCTACTTCAACACCGACTGGATCACGCTCAAGGCCGACGACGGCCATACCCCCATCCTGCAGCATATGATCATCCGCGGCGGCTGCAAGTGGCACATCGACGGGGTGACGATCAGCAAGGAACCGTACGCCACGCCCGACACCGAAACGCTGATGTACTTCAACAGCCACGGCTGGCATGGACCCGTCAGCGACTGCATCATCGAGAACAGCCATCTCTACAGCGTCGCCGACAGCAGCGCGTGGACCGCCTCCGACTGGCTGGCCCTGGCGCCGGGCAGCGGCATCGCCGCCAGCGGCGCATGCATCACCGTCCGCCACTGCACACTCGAAAACGTTCAGCTTGGCATCAACGCCGGCGGCGACGACTGCGTGATCGAATACAACACCATCACCGGCATCGCCCACGACGGCCTGCGCAGCGGCGCCGACCGGATCGTGTGGCAGTACAACCACCTCAGCGACTTCGTCGACGTCGACGGCAACCACGACGACATCATCCAGCTCTATCGCGGGGACGAGGTGCCCCACGTCGGCGTCGTCATCCGAGGAAACTACTTCGACGGCCGCAAGATCCCCGGACGCCCCCACACCACCAGCCCCCAGGGCATCGGCTGCTTCGACGGACCCTACGTCGACTGCGTCGTCGAAAACAACGTCGTCCTGACGGCCCACTATCACGGGATCTCCCTCTATGGGGCCGACGGCTGCACGATCATCAATAACACGGCCCTCGATCCGTCGCGCGAATACCCCGCCTGGATCAGGACCCCCGACAGCAGTAACACCGTTATCCGGAACAACCTCACCTACAGCCTCCAGGAGGCCGACCCGGCCAACGGCATCGTTGTGGACCACAACATCGAACTGACCGACGCGCTCAGCGACCAGATCTTCATCGACTGGCGCAACGGCGACGTCCGCCTGGCCGCATCCAGCCCCGCCATCGACGCCGGCAGCGCCGCGTTGGCCCCCGACGTCGACATCGACTTCATCGCACGGCCGCAGGGCGAAGCGCATGATATCGGGGCCTACGAGTACACCGACGCCGCGCCCCAGCCCGGCGACGCCGATGAAGACGGTGACGTCGACCTCGACGATTTCGCCGCCCTCAAGCGGAACTTCGGCGCCGACGACGCAACCTGGAGCCAGGGCGACTTCGACGGCGACGGCGACGTCGACCTCGACGACTTCGCGATCCTCAAGCAGAACTTCGGCACCGGTCGCTAGCGGTCAGCGTCGTGGTCGACCACGGCCGGCTGCGTCTGCGGCGGCTCGTCGGTCGGCGGCGGCCCGTCCAGGGACCTGGCGGGCAGGGGCTTGCCGGGCGAACGTCGCGTGCCCAGCGAGCGGGCGTCCATGGGACGGCCGAGGGGCCTGCTGTCGCGCGGGCGAGCCAGGGACGCCCCCGACCCAAGCCTGTGGGGAAACGGATCCGAGCGATCGCCCCCACAACCGCCCGCCAGAATGGCCGCGGCGGCAAGGACCATGACGGCAATACGGGGCGCGTTGGCCAGGTCGGTCCTCATGCCGGTGACCGTAGCGAATCGGCTGCCTCCGCGTCAAGTTACGCATCTCCACCGCCCGGTCGCGCGGTAGAATGAACGCGACTGAGGATCGGCTCTGTGTGCAATACGGGCGGCGCCGGTCCGTTAGGCTCGGTGGAGTATCGATGGATCCCAGCGCGTTGCAGAGACACGTCGCCGCGGCGAAGGCCGGTCGGGCGGAAGGCTATCGGGCCCTCCTTGCCGCGTATAACTCCCGTTTGTACGGCTACTTCTATCGCATGACCGGCCACCGCCATGACGCGGAGGATCTGCTGGGCGAAACGGTGCTCCGCCTGGTGCGGACGCTGCCCGATTACAAGGAACAGGGCCGCTTCGAGCCGTGGCTGTTCCGCATCGCGGCCAATCTCGTCCGCGACCGGATCCGCCGGCGGAAAGCCGCCCCGACGATTATGTCGCTGACGGACAACGACGATGACGACGGAAGCGATCGGGCGGCCGCCGTGCCGGGACGTGAGCCGGCGGTCGACGCCGGATTGATGGCGGCCGAGGCGTCGGCGGATCTCAAGGCCGCCCTGGATACACTGGACCCGACGACGCGCAACATGATCCTGTTGAGGCACTTTGCCGAACTGAGCTTCACCGAGATCGCCGAGGTTTTCGGCTGTCCACTCGGCACGGCCCTGGCGAAGGTGCATCGGGGGCTCGGCAAGTTGCGCAAGGAACTCGCCGCCTCGACGGCGGTGGGACAATAAGCGCGGAGCGGCAAGACAATGCGTGAGCACGATTCGAACGCCGGGCGCCATGACGTATGGCGGCTCGCCCACCACCTGGACGGCAAACCCGGACGTCTGACCAGCCGGGAGGCGCGAATCGCCCACAAGATCGAAGGCGACCAGCAGTGGCTCGGCGCCATGCTCGACGTGACCACGCCGCCGGCGGTGCTCGATCGGGCGTTCCGCCGGCTCGATGCCGCCGTGGCCGACGCGGGCCGGCGGCGGCGTTTGCGCTTGTTCTGGCCGCTGACCGCCGGCGGCGCCGTCGCGGCCGCCCTGGCCGTCGTCGCCCTGTTGAGCGCCTTGACAGGGTCGCCGCCCGGACCGCCGCCGGTCGTCCGGGTCGACC
>CAZHRW010000055.1:0-15478 GCA_964535025.1 uncultured Planctomycetales bacterium | reverse complement strand
CGTGAAAGACCGGCGGGGAGCCGTCCGACCCGACCGTGCCGCCGCCGTTGTCCGCGACGGTGCCGGGGACGGCCTCGTCGGTGTCCGCGACCCCACCGGCCACGGCCGATACCGAGAGGGTGCCGTTGATGACGATGGGGGTCCGGCAATAGACCCACTGCACGGGGTACAGACCCGTCGCCCAAGCCTGCTGCGCGACCGTCACCCCCGCGTCAATGGTCAAGCTCTTGAACTGGTAGACCGGCTGTGTGAGGTATTGCGTCGCGCCGCCGCCGATGACGAAGTGCGCGTCGCCGTCCGACCCGTCGCCGAAGGCCTCGAAGTCCCCGCCCCGGTGTGTGCCATAGGTGCCATAGCTCATACCATCGTCCCCCTGACAGTGATTGTCGCCGTGTCGGCTGCCACCTTGGCGTCAAGCCTGATGGCCCAATACCCGCCGATGGCGAACTTGACCAGGGCCGTCTTGTCCGCCGCCAGTGTGTTCGGGACGGTCGCGGTGCAGAACACAACCGTGTCGGTCGTTCCCGCCCCCCAGTCGCTTGTCCCGACGATGGGCTCGAAGTCGTCGTCCTCGTGGGCTTTCACGCTCAGCCGGAAGTCCGACAGGCTCGCGGCACTCCCGGCGGCGCTGTGCACGCTGACAACGCACGTCGCGTAGCCGCCACCGGACGGATACTCGTACAGGCTCGTGTAGCTGGTGCCAACAGTCACAGCGCCTGAATTGATTGGTAGCATGGTCCCCCCTTTGGGAAAAGCGGCCCATATCGGGCCGGATACCGCGAAGAAGTATCACTGCCGTGAGCCCTAGCTTGGCAACCGCCTCGGCATATTGGCCGTCACGCCTGATAGTCGGAGCCGAGACGCCATGCTCCTTGCCTAGGCGGTCGGCTGTCTTCAAGTGCTCATTTTGAGGACTTGCCTGGCGCTGCCCGCCGTGCTCTTGGGCAAGTTTGTCGGCGGTGTTCGGGGTGTCAATTTGACCCCCCGATTTTTGATCGCCCTGGCCCCCATCGTGTCGCTTCAGCCCGTTGTACTTTCGCCCGACCGCCTCGGCGTACCGGCCGTCGCGCTTGATCGTCGGGGCCGAGACGCCATGCTCTTGAGCGAGTTTGTCGGCCGTCCTTAAGTGGGTGTCAATTTGGCCCCCACTTCGCGGCTGGCCTCGTCCTCCGTCGTGTTCCTTCGCCAGGCGGGCCGCAGTATTCCCCGAAGCATCATTTTGAGGTTTCGGGATGTTCTGCTTCAGGTTGTCTTCCCGCTTCCCCTTCGCCCGGTTGTACCTTCTTCCCTTCAACAGGCTCAGCTGCTCCGGGCTCAGGTTCCGCCGTCCCAGCTGGTTGGTGGCTATCTTCAAGTGCTCATTTTGAGCACTTGACCAGGCGCTCGGCTGTGCGCTCGGGCTTAACGTCCTCATTTTGAGGACGTTTCTGGGGGCGATGCGCCGCCTTCTTCAGCCGGTTGTACCTTCGCCCGACCGCCTCGGCATATTGGCCGTCACGGCGAATCGTGCGGGCGTCCACGCCGTGTTCCCCGGCGAGCTTGTCAGCAGTCCGCCCCGAAGGGACAAAATGTCCCTTCGGGATGTTCTGCTTCAGATTGTCTTCCCGCTTCCCCTTCAGCCGGTTGTACCTTCGCCCCCGCAGCAGGCTCATCTGGTCGGGCGTGAGGTTCCGCCGCCCCAACTGGTTCGCGTCAATCCAGTCCGCCGCAGCGTCGGGAATCCACCTTGACGCCACCAGCATGCGCGGTAGACTTGTTTCTGGTCCGCCTGTTCCGTCGGGAACGGCAGCGCTGACCACGTCATGGGGCAAGGGGCACTTGCGCCTGCCCAGGCCCTTCGGCCGAGTTCCCGGGTTGATGCGTCTCAATCTTGGCAGAATTGGGAATGACAATCACAAAGGGAGCGCACAATGATGACCGAAGAACGCCTCGAAAGGCTCGAATGCGACCTGGCCCACGCCAGACGCGTGAATCGCCGAATAATCGTCGTCGTCGCCGCCGGGGGCATCCTGGCGCTCCTGGCGGTCGTCATGGGACAAAACCCCCCGCCCGCGCCTGCGGACATCTTCGAACGTATCGCCGCCGAGCCCGTCGTTAGGGGGCAGAACCCTCGGCCCGCGCCTGTCCATCGCGAGGTCAGGGCGCAGCGGTTTATCCTCGTCGACGAGAAGGGCAAAACCCGCGCCCTGCTGAGCATGGGCGAGGACAGGCCGGGGCTGTGCCTGTTCGACGCGAAGGGCAAGACCCGCGCGATGCTGGACGTGGACAAGAACGGGCCGGGGCTGCGCCTATTCGACGAGAAGGGCAATCCCCGCGCCGGGCTGGTAGCGACCAAGTACGGGCCGGGGCTCGCCCTGTTCACCGCGAAGGGCGAGCTCCGCGCGATGCTGAGCATGGTCGAGGACGGGTCGGCGCTGCGCCTGTTCGACGCGAAAGGCGAGGTCCGCGCCGCGCTGGACGTGGCCGAGGCCGGGCCGAGGCTGCGCCTGGCCGACCAGAAGGGCAAGACCCGCGCCGGGCTGGGCGTGGACGAGAACGGGCCGGGGCTGGGCCTGTTCGACGCGAAGGGCAAGATCCGCGCCGGGCTGGACGCCTTCGAGGACGGGCCGAGGCTGCGCCTGGCCGACGCGAAGGGCAAGCTCATCTGGTCCGCCCCGTAACAAGACCGGATGTTTTCGCAAATAGGGAGTGAACCATGGGTATCGTATCTTCGACGCGTACGGCCGTGTTTGGCGCTCTGGTTTCTGCGGTGATGTTGTCCGCCGTTGGTGTGGCGACCGCCGACTTCATCCTCTGGGATGATGAGGAATTGACGGTTCCCGATGGCCATCACGACCAGGTTCTTTCATACGACCGAAGCCAAGCCTACGTCTGCCAGGGCGCTTCAGTCAGTCGCCTCCACGCCTACAACACTGCCCGCGCGGAACTGGATGGATACGGGGAGGTCTGGGAACTCAACACTTGGGACAACGCTACGGTCGTTTCCAAAGGTCCAGCGTTTCCCCAAACATACCACTCCATCCACCAACTCAATACCTACCAGAGCAGTACAGCCTACATCAGGGGCGGCTCACCCTATGACGTGGATGCGTACGATTCCAGCACCTTGCAAGTGACCGGTGGTGGAATCGATTACGTCTACACTAAGGATAACAGCACCGCTCGTATCCTCGGTGGCTCCATCGACACGTTTCGCGCCTATGACAATAGCTCCGTGGACTTCTGGGGCGGCTCTGTAAGGCAACTCTGCGTGGACCACTCCAGCACCGTAGTCTTCCATACCCTCGATTTTCGCGTCGGCGGGGGCATCTCGCTTGATGGGGATCGTGTGATGGGTACAGGTTTTGTGAGCGCTGAAGGGCTGGACGGCACCCGTTGGGCTGTGGAGGTTACCAGGAACACTGGAATGCTCTTCCTTATAGCGCACCTTCCTGGCGATGCCAACCGCGATGACCGAGTCGATCTCGATGACTTCGGCATCCTGAAGTACAATTTCGGTACCACGTCCGGTGCGACATGGGCGATGGGCGATTTCGACGGCCGCGGGTCTGTTAACCTCACGGACTTCAGTATCCTCAAGCAGAATTTCGGTACGACCGCCGTTCCGGAGCCGGCCGCCCTCTCCCTCCTGGCGTTCGGCGGCCTGACCCTGCGCCGGCGTCGCCGCTGAGGCTGGATGCACCTTACGACAGTAGCGCATAAGAAGGGGCCGAACAACAAGCTCGGCCCCGGTTCGTCGGTCCCGGGATCTGCGGCCTACGACTGCTTCGTTCGGGCTTTGGTCGTCTTGACAGACACCCGCACCGGTTCGTTCGGGGCTTCGGTCGTCTTGACAAACACCCGCACCGGTTCGTTCTGCGGCAGAGCATCGGCCGCCTTGATGACGATCTCGCTTGCGGCGTCGGCGGCGCTCAGCGACTTGCCGGCCTCTTCGGCAATTCTCGTCAGCAGATCCGGCAGCACAGCGAAGCTGTCGAGCTTCAGCTTGCGGGGGGCTGATCCCCACGGCCACTGCTGCAAGACTTCCTCGATGGAATCGCCGACGTACTCGCCCGGCCAGACTCGATACTGCTCCACCATCAGCCGGAACGAGCCGCAGGAAGAGCTGCGCCCGTAGGCCAAGCGGAGAGCATCCTCGACCTCGACCGTTTTGTCGGAGTATTCATCCCGGGGAACCTTCCGAGACTGGGATTCAAAGTCAACCTCGGCCGGGATGCCGATGCTCAACTCCTCGCCGAGCAGCCTCTCGACCTCGGCGACAACGCTCGCGGCCTTGTCTGTGGCGGCATTGAGCTTGGGGGCGATACTGCGAAGGGATTCGATCGACTTCTTCAACTCGTTCGTCATTTCAGTCTCCTGTGCACTCTCGTGCGTTCAAAGGTCCGCTGGGACCAACGGGCTTGGTCTCCCAAGCCAACGGGTAAAGTCTAAGCCCGGGGGGCGAGCGCGTCAAGGCCAAAATTCGCCGGCATTCGCGTCAGCCCCGAGAAATCGCTCTAGGATCGTTTCTAAGGCCCTCAAATCCCCGAAATCGGGGTAGACGGCCCGGAAGCCGCCTATCCCAAAATCACGCTTGTAAGTGCTTGTCATTACTATGCCCAAATCGGCTAACTTCTGACACCCGCCCGGTGTCGTTGTTGTGCTCGGCGGTTCGCGGCCTTCAGGCGCTTCACGCGGCAGGAATCGCAGTACCGCCGCCCCTTCGGGATGGGCGCGCCGCAGTCCGGGCATGAGCGCTCCTCGTCGGGCCCGCCGCCTAGAACCCCGTGGGCCGCCTCATACGCCCGCCGGGCACGCTTGGCGTCCTCGCGGTCCGCTCGCTTCGCCAGGGGCAGAACCGCCCGCTCAAAGTAGCCGCACCGCTTGCCCTGGGCGAGCAAGCAGCGTGTATCCCCGCCCTCGTGGTAAACGGTGGGGTCACAGTCCGGGCATAGCGTGTCCACACAGCCCATCGGCGTCCCGCACCCGGGGCAACGATGCGCGCCGGTCGCCAAGCGATAATCGAATAACTCGGCGGGCTCCAGGCGCCAGCAGCGCCCGTCCGCGTCCATGTTCGCGCATTCACGCCGGGCAAGGTCCAGCGGGGGATTGTGCCCCAGGTTGAGCGCACTCATGCTTTCGCCTCCAAGGTTTTCAGGTCCACGGTGATAGCGCCCGGCCCGGCGAAGTCGCCACGGCACCGCCGACAGACAAGCTCCGGGTCGGCCTCGCCGTCGGGGAACACCAGGGCCGTCGCGCGTTCCCCGCAGCAGCGCGGGCACATGAGCGTCCCCAGGCCGCGCCGGATGGCGTCGGTCACAAGGTCGGCCCGCGTCCGGTAAAGCCCATAGCGCCGCCCCCGGCGCTCGCCGTCGAGCACTTCGGCGGCCCAGCCCTCCCGTGGCTCCCCGTCCGGCGCGGGCACGGCGATGTAGCTCATCCGAAGCAGGTCCGCCGGGTCCGTGGCAATCGGCGGGTCGTCGGTGATGGCCGGGAAGTACACCGCCGCCGGGTTCGGCTCGGCCAGGGGCAGCGCATCCAGGTCCGCGATGGCCACGACGTCCGCCTCCAGCCAGACGTCGGGGTCGAAGTGCGCCCGGCAGAGCGTCACCAGCCCGAAGGGGGTATCCACGGCAAGTTCGGCGCGGGCGTCGCAGTCGTCCCTGCTACAGGGCAGGTATCCAAGGCCATGGCGGCCGATGGCGAGCAGCGCGTCCCGGAAGGTGCGAAACGGGCCGTAGGCCGTGCTTTTGCAGACGACAAACCACGACGGCCCGATGCGCAGAATCTCCGCCAGGTCGTCGGGCGATGGGGCGGGGTCGCCCATGCGCCACAGGTGAAGGTCTAGGTCGTCCAGGTCGTGTGTGTCCATGTGAATCTCCGTCAGGCAATCGCGCCCAGGGTCAAGCTGATATTCGTGCCACAGTCCACCGTGGCCCGCACCGCGCTGGTGCCGTGGTAGTTGAACACCGTCGCGCCGGACAACTTGTTGTTGGGGTCCCGGAACACCGCGTTGCCGTACAGGTTGACCGTCGTGATGGTGGCGCCGGGCAGGTTTTCGCTCATATCGAAGGTGCCCCGATACAAGTTCAGGGCCGTGATGGTGGAGTCGCACTGGTAGTAGGCCGCGCCGCCGCTCATCGTGAACGCCGAAATCGTCCCCGCCTGGCTCCCCTCGAAGGTCGCGGTCCCCCCCGCGATGGTCGTGGACGTGGTGCCTACCGCGTTGATGAAGTGCCCCGTCCCGCCCGTGACCTCCAACACCGTGGAGGATGCATAATCCTCGACCTCCCCGCCGCCGATGTACAGGCTCGTGATGTCGGCGTCGCTTCCGATGTAGACCGTCCCGCCGCTGATGTATGCGGCGTCGATGTCCGCCGCGTCACCTTCACCCCAGCCCAGGTACACCGTGGCGCTGTCGGATTGGCAAAACAGGTTCCCGCACGCCGTCGCCACGTCGTAGCTGGTCAGGTAGACAACCCCCGACCCCCTCAGGGTAATCCGGCTCGTGGCGGCTCCGTTGACCTCAAGATACATCGTCCCCAACCCGGCCCAGTCCACCGCGTCGCCGATGTCCAGGCCGATAATCAGCGGGCTGGTGGGCGTGCCGATGTCGATGGGGCAGCCGTCCTCAATGGTCAAGCTCGCCAAATCCACGTCGTGCTGGTCGAGGCCGGTGTCGATGTCCACCGTCGCCGATTCCGGGACAATCACGTCGTCCCCCGTGATAGGGGCGCTCCCCGTACTCCAATTGCTTCCTTTGGACCAGTCCCCGTCCGTTCCGCCCAGCCATGTTAAAGACATACCAATTCCCCTTGTGTGTGTAGAGCATCACCCCGGTCGGGGCGTGAAGTCACCAAACGACAATCTTGTCCAAGTCGGAGAAGTCCGCATCCCGGTAGAGCATGCGCGGTGAGGGCTTTTCGGCCCCGTAGGTGTGGTAGCGAACCCAGTTGCCGTCCGCGTCGATGCGCGTGTGCGTGCCCGTCACCTTCTGCGCGGGGAACCACTTGTGCGCGGCCCGCCACCGGATTGTCCCGTCCTGTTTCACGATGGGCTCGCCGTCGTCGTCCAGAACAGGCACGGCAACCACCTTGGAGACCATGCGCCGGGACCACACCAGGTTGTTCCAGCCGCGCGGCTCGTAGTCGAAGATGTGGTCCACGTAGACCAGGCCGCTCGCCTCATCCGACTGCACGCGGGCCAGGGCATACCGCAGGGTGTAGGCCGGGGCGTTCAGGAAGTTCGCCATCGACGCATCGTTGATGTGGTCGCGCCGCTCAAGCAGCCCGTCCAGTTCGGCCGCGCGGGGCCGGTAGGCCGTCGCCAGGATGAACGTCCCGGCGGCCCTGGGGAACGTGCCGGGGCCTCGGACAATCTCGAATTGGTCGCCCGTGTCCTCGTCAATGCCCCGGATACGCTCCGGGATGATGTTCACGTCCATGTCCCTGTCGTCGGCCTTGTCCCCCGGGGCAAAGTACACCGTCCCGCGCCCGGGGATGCGCGGGGTCTCGTAGCGGGCAATCACCAGGTCTTGCCCGGTCGGCAGGGCGTACTCGTGGACCTCCACCCGCGTGCAGAGGGGCGCGTAGACCCCGTGAACCCCCGGATACCGTTCACCATAAAGCCACTCGTGCAACCGCGGCGCAAAGTCATGGTCGGCCGCGAACCCCCTGGCGCCGACATAGCGGCGCTTCCCTGTGCGACTGCATTGGCTGTAGCCGCGAATCAACCCCCAACGTGCCATAGCCTGGCCCCCTGTCTGTGTCAGTGACGGCCCGCGCGCCACACGCGCGCCGATAGCCGAGTAATCCGATAGGAAAACTACAATTTACTTTGATGCGCTCAATGGATTGAGACACCGGCCCCCGCGTCAGGGGTGTCGGCCGTGGGTATGCTCTGTCCGCAGCAGCGCCATGATCGCGGCCCGCGTGTCGGCCGACAGGTCCGCCCAGGCGTCGAGCACGGCGGCCAAGTCGGGGTCCGCCGGGGGCGTTTGGGCGCTTTGTGCACCCGATCCTGCACCCTCTCCGTCGGGGCCATGTTGACAGCCCCTTGCGGGACAAGGGGTTGCGCCGTCTTGTTCGAGTCCTACACGGCGTACGTCCAACAGCCGCTCGCAGCCGGCCAGGTCGCGAGCGGTTTTTCCTGCGCGGTAATCGGGCGCACGATCAGTGCGGCAGCACGAGTGCTTGCGTTTGGCGAGGTTCGATTCATAGCGGGCGCTGCCTGGAGCGGTCGCAGTACCCGGCTGGCCCGGCCCGCTTTCCCGTTGCCTGTGGGGCCCGGCGCCGGTTGGCCATCGCCTGGCCGCGTGGGGTCTGTAACAGGTGGTAAAACAAGGGGCTAGATAAGGAGATCGCGGGTTGGTGGGGGCTGGATCGCCGTGGTTACCAGGGGCGCAATCCCGGACTCTTGCTTGCGCGCGCCGGCTTTTCCAGGCTCGGCCTAGAATTGGTTGAGGAGATCGACGGCTGCGGAAGAGTCTGCGTGCCCACCGGTGGTGCGGCACGTTGGAGCCTTGGGCTGATATCGGGATCCAGCGATCATGGCCCGACACGTCGGTGCCGGTTTCGCCGGTGAGCTTCCATGGCACGAGGAGTGTCTATTCCGGCCATGGGGCCTGGGCGTGGCGGTTCTGTGGACGGCGCTGGCGACGCTGCTGGCCGCGGCCGTCGGCGAGATGTTGGCGCGCGTGGCGGGGGACGGGGCGGCTGTCCGTCCGGCCGGCTACCTTATCGGAGCGCTGGTCGCCTCGGTGGCGGTGCTGGCGCTGCTGGTTTGGCGGATGGCGCATCAGCGCCGCAGACACAGAGAGATGCATCACGAATGGCAGGAGGTCCAGCAGCTGTTCCTGGACAACATGCCGCAGGGGGTGTTCTGGAAGGATCGCCGGGGGGTGTACCTCGGGTGCAATCAACTGTTCGCCACCCTGTCCGGGCGCGACAGCCCGGCGACGATCGTGGGGCTGACCGACGATGACCTGCCGTGGCCGCCGGAGCAGACGGCGTTCTTCCGGAAGGTTGACGAGGAGGTCCTCGCCAGCGGCGAGCCGCAGTTGAACGTGGTCGAGCCCCTGACCGACGCCGAAGGCCGTCCGCACTGGCACCAGGTCAACAAGGTGCCGCTGCACGACCTGGAGGGGAACGTCGTGGGGGTCCTGGGCACCTACCAGGACATCACCGATTACAAGCTGCTCGAGGAGCGGATGTACCAGGCCGAGAAGCTGCGGTCGATCGGCCAGTTGGCCGGGGGCATCGCCCACGATTTCAACAACATGCTCGGGGGGATCCTCGGCGCCGCCGAGCTGCTGGACATGACGCTTCCGGGGGCCGGGCCGGAGATCCGTCAGAACGTCGACATCATCCGCGATACCGCCAAGCGGGCCGGGGAACTGACCCAGCAGTTGCTGGCGTTCTCGCGGAAGGCGAAGAAACATGTCGAGCCGGCGGACATGAACACGGTGGTCCGGCAGACCGCCGGGATCCTCGCGCATACCCTGGATCGGGCGATCGACCTGGAGCTGGACCTGCCGGACGAGCCCATGATCGTCACCGGCGACGCGGCCCAACTGCAGAACACGGTGCTGAACCTGGCGGTCAACGCCCGCGACGCCATGCCCGACGGCGGGCGGCTGCGCCTGGCGACGTCGCGGGTCGTGGTCGACGAGGCCTTCTGCCGCCAGCAGGGCATGTCCCTGAGCCCGGGCCCCTACATCCAGGTCAGCGTGGCCGACACGGGCGTCGGCATGTCCGAGGAGGTGTGCAGCCGCATCTTCGAGCCGTTCTTCACGACCAAGGGCATCGGCAAGGGCACCGGGCTGGGGCTGGCGGCGGTGTACGGCACCGTCCGGGACCATCACGGCGCCTGCACGGTCCACAGCGAGATCGGCAGGGGGACGATCTTCAAGGTTTACCTGCCCGCCGGCGGCGGCGAGGTGCCCGCCGGCGTCGAGGCCGAGGTCGCCGCCGAGCACGGCCACGGGCGGGTGCTGCTGGTCGACGACGAGGAGATCATTCGCGCCACGGCCGCCGCCATGCTCGAAGAGGTCGGCTACGAGGTCACCGTCGCCGAGCACGGCCGCCAGGCGGCGGACCGGTACCGTCGCGGCATGGAGGCGGGGCGTCCGTTCGACCTGGTGATCCTCGATCTGATCATGCCGGTCATGAAGGGCACCGAAGCCTTCGACGAGATCCGGCGGCTGGACCCGAACGCCCGGGTCCTGCTGGCGTCGGGTTTCAGCGTGGGCTCGGACGTCGAGGCGCTGCTGTCGGCCGGGGCGCTGGGCTTCATCCAGAAGCCTTATCGTTTCAAAACGTTGGCGACGGCGGTGGCCGAGGCGATCCGGGGCCGCCCCGTGCACATCGGCCTTGAAGCCGGTGTGGGCTGAACAGCCTTCCGCACGGCGGCCGTCGCGAAAGCTCACGCGAGGCCGGCCGTAAGCGATTTGAGCGCCGGCCGTTGTGCGAGCTATCCGGGCGCACCGCGGTAGGCCGCTGGGCGTTTCCCTTGTCACGGGGATCGATTGACGGGTATACTCTACGCTTTTAGTGCCTCCCGGTTGACCGACTGAGGGTGCAGGACCAGCCATGACCAGAACCGAGCCGCCGCGGGCGGGCGAGGCGACCGAGATCGTCGTGCTGGGGGCCAAGGAGCACAACCTCCAGAACATCGACGTCCGCATCCCCCGCGGGCGGCTGGTGGTGGTGACGGGCCTGTCGGGGTCCGGCAAGAGCTCCCTGGCCTTCGATACGCTGTATGCCGAGGGCCAGCGGAAGTACGTCGAGAGCCTCTCGGCCTACGCCCGCCAGTTCCTCGCGCAGCTCCAGAAGCCCGACGTCGAGCACATCGAGGGCCTGCCGCCGACGATCGCCATCGAGCAGCGCGCCAGCAGCGCCAACCCCCGCTCGACGGTGGCGACGACGACGGAGATCTACGACTACCTGCGGCTGCTGTTCGCCCGCGCCGGCGAGCCCCACTGCTGGATCTGCGGCCGTCCGATCGCCAGCCAGACGGTCACCAGCATGGTCGACTCGATCCTCACGCTCCCCGAAGGCACCCGCTTCATGGTGATCGCCCCGGTGGTCCGCGGGCAGAAGGGCCGCCACGAGGACGTCCTGCGGATGATCCAGCGCGAGGGGTTCGTCCGCGCCCGCGTCGACGGCGAGATCTACGACGTCAAGGCGATCCCCGAGCTGAAGAAAACCTACAAGCACACCATCGAGGTGATCGTCGACCGCCTCGTGGCCAAGTCTTCGGTGGCGCCGCGGCTGAGCGACTCGCTGGAGGTGGCCCTGCGGCTGAGCGACGGGCTGGTCGTCATCAGCTACGAGACGGGCGACGGCGCCCGCAATCGCTGGGAAGACCGCATGTACAGCGCCAGCTACGCCTGCCCCGAACACCCCGAGGTGAACCTGCCCGAGCTGGCGCCGCGGATGTTCAGCTTCAACTCGCCCTACGGCGCGTGCGAAGCGTGCGACGGGCTGGGGCAGATCCTCGAGTTCGATCCCGACCTGATCGTTCCCGATCCGTCGCTGAGCCTCTCGCAGGGGGCGATCGACGCCTGGCGGCACGGCGGCAAGCGGATGAACATCTACTACAACCGGATGCTCCGCCGGTTCTGCCGCGAGCACGGCGTCTCGCCGACCGAGCCGTACAGGAAGCTCCCCGCCGCCATCCGCCGGACGCTTCTGGCCGGCGACAAGGACTTCGAGGGCGTGATCCCCAACCTCATGCGGCGGTGGGAGCGGACCGACAGCGAATACGTCAAGGCCCACCTGCACGGGTACATGACCGAGCAGCCCTGTCGCGTGTGCGGCGGGGCGCGCCTGAAGCAGGCTTCGCTGGCGGTTCGCGTGGGCGACGTGAACATCGACGACATCGCCCGGATGAGTATCGACGAGGCCCTGGCGTTCTTCGACGGGCTGACGCTGGACGCCGAGAAGAGCCAGATCGCCGAGCCGATCGTGCGGGAGATCCGCCACCGGCTGACGTTCATGGCCGACGTGGGCCTGGGCTACATCGCCCTCAACCGCACCAGCACGACGCTCTCGGGCGGGGAGGCCCAGCGGATCCGCCTGGCCACGCAGGTCGGCAGCGGCCTGGTGGGGGTCTGCTACGTGCTGGACGAGCCGACCATCGGTCTGCACCAGCGCGACAACCGGCGGCTGATCGGCACGCTGATGCGCCTGCGGGACCTGGGCAATACGGTGATCGTGGTCGAGCACGACGAGGACACCATCCGCCGGGCCGATCACATCATCGACATGGGCCCCGCCGCCGGCAAGCACGGCGGGCGGATCGTCGCGCAGGGCACCGTCGAGGACATCTGCCGCGCCGACGAGTCGATCACCGGCAAGTACCTCACCGGCGAGTGCATCATCGACACCCCCGCCGAGCGGCGGGCGGTGAGCGAGAAGCAGGCCGTCGAGGTTCGCGGCTGCCGGGAGAACAATCTCAAGCGGATCGACGTGAAGTTTCCGCTGGGGGGCATCGTCTGCGTGACGGGCGTCTCCGGCAGCGGCAAGAGCACGCTGGTCAACCAGATCCTGCTGCGGGGGCTGAAGCGCAGCCTCTACGCCAGCCGCGAACGGCCCGGCGCGCACGACAAGATTCTCGGGGCCGGGAAGATCGACAAGGTCATCGAGATCGACCAGTCGCCGATCGGCCGTACCCCGCGGTCGAACGCCGCGACGTACACCGGCGTGTTCGACCTCATCCGCCAGTTGTACGCCAAGACCCGCGAGGCGAAGATCCGCGGCTACAAGGCCGGACGGTTCAGCTTCAACGTCAAGGGCGGCCGCTGCGAGGCCTGCCAGGGCCAGGGCACCAAGCGGATCGAAATGCACTTCCTGCCCGACGTGTACGTCACCTGCCAGGAGTGCAAGGGCGCCCGCTATAACCGCGAGACGCTCGAGATCCGCTACCGCGGCAAGAGCATCGCCGACGTGCTGAGCATGCGGATCTCCGAGGCGCTGAGCTTCTTCGAGAACTTCCCCAAGATCAAGCAGCTCCTGCGGACCCTCTGCGACGTGGGGTTGTCGTACCTGGAACTGGGCCAGAGCTCCACGACGCTGTCGGGCGGGGAGGCCCAGCGGGTGAAGCTGGCCAGCGAGCTGGGCAAGACCGCCACGGGCCATACGCTGTATGTCCTGGACGAACCAACCACGGGCTTGCATTTTGCCGACATTCATAATCTGCTGAACGTCCTGAACCGCCTGGCGGACATGGGCAATACGATCATCGTCATCGAGCACAACCTCGATGTGATCAAGTCGGCCGACTGGATCATCGACCTCGGCCCCGAAGGCGGCGACGCCGGCGGCGAGGTCGTGGTCGCCGGACGGCCGGAAGACGTGATGGCGTGCGCCGGGTCGTACACCGGTCAGTACCTCGCCGCGCACATGGAACGCGACAAGGCCAGAGGAGTCCCCGTCCAACCATGACTTCCCGACAGATCATCGAAGCCGTCCTCGCCGCCGACAACCCGCCCCGCGTGGGCATGACGCTGCCGCAGCCCTACCCCAACGATCTGCTGCACGGGCGGCCGAAGTTCCACCGGCAGACGCCCGTCGAGCCCCGCGGCCACGAGCTGCGGCGGTGGGTCGACGAGTGGGGCGTCACGTGGGCGTCGCTGACCGAGTTCGACAAGGGCGAGGTCGTCGCCCCCGCGATCGCCGACTGGGCCGACCTCGACGACTACGTCCCGCCGGACCTGGGCAACCCGGCCGACTATGCCGCCGCCGCCGCCGCCTTCGCTGCCGAGACCGACCGCTTCCGCGTGGGCGGCGTGCCGGGCTTCGTGTTCAATATCGCCCGCAAACTCCGCAAACTCGAAAACTACCTCTGCGACCTCGTCCTCGAACGCGACCACGTCGACCGCCTCAACGCCCTCGTCCGCGCCGAACTGCTCAAGTGCATCGACCAGTGGGGCGCCACCGACGCCGACGCCATCATGTTCTGCGAGGACTGGGGCACCCAGGACCGCCTCATGATCGACCCGGCCATGTGGCGGGAAATCTTCCGCCCCGAGTTCGAAATCCTCTGCCGCCGTGCGGCCGATCACGGCCTGAAGGTCATCATGCACTCGTGCGGGAAGACCACCGCCATCATCCCCGACCTCATCGCGTGCGGGGTCGCCTGCCTGCAGTTCGACCAGCCGACCCTCCACGGCATCGACACCCTCGCCACCTTCGCCCGGCAGGTCACCTTCTGGTGCCCCGTCGACATCCAGACCACACTCCAGACCCGCGACGGCGACCGGATCCGCGCCGAGGCCCGCGCGCTCGTCGACAAGCTCGGCCGCGGCGGCGGCTTCATCGCCGGCTACTACGGCTCCAACGAAGCGCTCGGCCTGCCGCCGGAGGTCCAGGACATCGCCTGCCGCGCCTTCGTCGAGCACGGGAGCTTCGCGTCGTAGCGGAGCCCCGCAAAACCGCCGCGCGAAATGCGCGAGTTTCGATTTTTCGAGCAAAGAGGATGCCGTCTTGGATGCCGTCTTGCCGGGGATCCGACTGAGATTTGACAAGGGGTTACGAGGCCGCGGCTGCAAGAGACGGCAAGCCGGCGCATTTCGCTATCCTGTGGCCAAATAAAATTGAATGCGCGCTTCATAATCTTACGTGATTCGTTCATTTTATTAACCGGCGAGTCAATTTTGTGGCGGTCCGGACGCCGCAGGCTGTGCAGATTGCCCAGTTTAACGGCATAAAACCCGAATAATCCGAATCAAAACGCCGCCCCGGCCGAAAACGCGCGAACAAGCGGTGACAGGAGATGGGCCGTTTTTCGCCCCGGCGCGGCCGTCCGCGGGGCGAAAGAAGCAAGTGAAGGGAGGAATGAATAAAGTTGGTGCTGCCGTGCATAAAGTGAAACCACCAATGCATAATGTTGGCCTGAGAGTGAACAATATTGATGTAGGGGCATCCCTTGTGGCTGCCCTCGTTCCGTCAACCCCCAGCGGCGATCGCCCCCGCCCGATCGTGGGCCGACAGGCGACGAACGGCAGGCTGGAGGCCTGAGGCTGGAGGCTAGAGGGACGGCGAGGCCGGCGACGACGGCAACGGCGGCCCGGCTTCGCCTCCGGCTACGCCGAGACAAGGCGCCGCGGCAGGCGCGACGGCGACAGCAAAGGAACCGCCTCGCCACAGAGGGCACAAAGACGGAACGGCACCAACAACGGACGGAAAGCTTGAGGCCTGAGACCCGAGGCTTGAGGAACGGGCACCCCCCACGCCCGCGGCGACGAACGGCAAGAGGAACGGCCTTGCCACAGAGGGCACAAAGGCGGAACGGCAAGGACAGCAACGACACAGCGCCGGCCACAGAGTTCACAGAGGACACAGAGGGAGAAACAACCACGACAGGGCAGGCCGCGGGGGGTGCACGTCAGAAAGACCACGCCACCACGCGAAGGGGCGGCGAGGCCGGACAAACGGACACAACGTCGCCGAACCGACGGCGCCGGACCGGCCGCACCGCACCGGGAGGAAGCCCCCGC
>CAZHRW010000054.1:0-9847 GCA_964535025.1 uncultured Planctomycetales bacterium | reverse complement strand
GGGGGGCGGCGCGGGGGCGGGGGCGCCCGGGGGCGCGCGGGGGGGCGGGGGGGGGGGCCCGCCCCCCCCCCCCCCCACGACGGGCCGCGAACGGTCCGCGCCGTCGCCGTGCGGGACGCCGCGGGCGGGCCGTGGCTGGTGTCCGAGCTGATCGCCCCCCCGGGCCGCCCCGTCAGCGAGCTGGTCCGCCTGCCGGCGACGTCAAGGGCGATGACCTTCCTGGTGCGCGGCCTGGCCGACGGGCAGGCCGATCCCCGCAGTGCGGCGGCTCTGTTCGAGACCTGGACGATCCTCGTCTGGCCGTCCGATCGCGTGCGCGTCGCGCCGGTGCGCCATCCGCCGGTCGCCGAGGCCTTCGCCGCCCCGCCGCCGGCCTGGTCGGCCAACCTGAAGGCCCAGGTGCTCATCGTCCTGGCCACGGGGACGGCCTTGTCGGCGTTCGCCCTGTTGCCGCGGCGGTGGGCGTGGCTGCGAGCGGCGCTCGTCGTCGCCACGGCCGCTGGCACGACGGCGGCGGTGGCGGGTTTGCTGAGCCTCACCCCGCTCGTCGCCCGCCGCACGATGCACATCGTCGGCCGTTACGACGGCCGCTCCTGGATGACCACCGTCACCCGCCTGGCGGCACGGCGTACCGGCACGGCCCGGCTGAGGCTCGAAGGGCCCGCCTGGTGCGCCTACGGCAGCGTCGAGGCCATGGCCGCCGACCGGACGGTGCTGCGATCGGCGGGACGGTCGGTCCTCGCCGATACCGACGTGATCTGTCCCCTTCGCCCCGGACGGCCGCAGGTGCTGCTGTCGACCGCCCGGCCGCCGCGAGGCGCGCCGTTGCCGGCGACCGTCACGGTCAGCCGCGACGGCGGCGCGCGAACGCTGCGGAGCGACCGCGACACGCCGCCGGCGATCTGGATTGAAGGCGATCGCGCCGCCCGCATCGCCCCGCTCGAGACCGCCGCACCCCGGACGTTGGATACCGCCGCGCTTCGTCCGCTCGATCAGGTCGACGACACCCCGCTGCTGCGCTGGTGGTCGCGAACCGCCCGGCCGGCCGACCGGCCCGCCCTGGTCTGGTGGACGACCCTCGGCGGATACCCGGCGCTCTATGTCAGCGAGGTCGAAGTGCTACCCTGACGACCGGGACGCCGGCCGGTCCCCTACCCCCGACCCGTCTCACTCATCATCGTCATCGGGATCAAAGCCTTCGATGACCGTGTCGTCGCTGTCGTCGTCGCCCCAGTCGCGCTGGTCGGCGATGACCAGCTCGTCCAGCTCCTCCTCGTCGGGCACGGCGCGGCGGCGGCCGGCCTCCTCCCAGGCGTTGACGTAGACGGTCCGATCGGCGGTGCGGCGGCGGAGCAGGTGCTGGGCGACCAGCCGCAGCAGCAGGACGCCCACGCAGAACAGGGCGAAGATGATCAGCCCCCCCGCCACCAGCGCCAGGGCCATGATGTGCCGCCGCGTCTCCTCCCGGAGGCTCATCGGATCGAGAACCAGGAAGGCCAGGTAGATCATCACCAGCGCCGCCGCCATCGACAGCAGCGACAGGGCCAGCAGGATCATCCGGTTCCGGCGCCGCAGGCGCCCCGCGTTTTCGATTCGCACCACCGTCGCGGCTCCCACTCACGCCCGCAACGCACCCGCGCCCGCGCCGGGATCGTCACGGCCTGGCGACCATTATAGCGGAAAGGGCGCGGCGGGGGAACGTTATCGCCCGACGACCTTGTTGATCGAGAACACCGGCAGCAGCAGGGCCATGGCGATGCCGCCGACGAGCAGGCCCATCAGGACGATCATGACCGGTTCGATCAGGCTGGTGAGCGCCTTGATGCCGACGCGGACATCGTTGTCGCAAAACTCGGCGATGCGGTTGAGCACGTCCGAGACGCGCCCGCTGCGGTCGCCCGAGCTGATCATCTGGGCCATCGAGCGGGGGATCAGCGGCGCAGCGGCCACCTCATCGGCGAGGGTGCGGCCTTCGCGGAGGCCCTCGGCGATCCGCAGCCACATGTCGCGGTGCAGCCGGTTGCCCACCACCGCCGCGGCGATGCCGATCGCGTCGAGCAGTTCGACGCCGCTGGAGAGCATCGTCGCCAGCGTGCGGAACGAGCGGGAAATGTAGACCTTCTCGTACAGCGGCCGCACCAGCGGCAGCCGCAGCCGCAGGCGGTCCATGAAATAGCCCCCCTGCTCGGTCTTGAGAAACTGCCACACCCCCACCGCCGCCGCGACCACGCCGCCGAGGATCCACGGCCAGTACGCCAGCAGCACGTCGCTGGCGCCCAGCAGGACGCGCGTCGCGGTCGGGAGGGCGGCCTTCTTGGTGGCGTAGATCTTCTCGAAGCGGGGCAGCACGAAGATCATCATCGCCGTCAGGATGACGACGCTGAAGATCAGGATCCCGACCGGGTAGAGCATGGCCCCGCGGACCTGGCTGCGCATCTCCCGCTGCCCGCGGAGGTACCCGCACATCCGCTCGAGCGTCGAGCCCATCGTGCCGCTGGCCTCGGAGGCCTGGATCATGCTGACGAACAGGTTGTCGAACTGCCTGGGAAACCGCTCGAGGGCCCGGGAAAACTCCGTGCCGCCACGAACGTCATTGGCGATCTGGGCGACCATCCGCCTCAGCCCCGTGTGGGTCGTCTGCTCGGCGATCCCGTCCAGCGCCTCCAGCAGCGGCACGCCGGTATCGACCATGACGGCCAGCTGGTTGGCGAAGAACACCACGTCGTCGTGCTTGATCTTCCTTGGACGGCTTGCCATGGCGACGCCCTGGTGGCCCTGGGGGTGCAGGTCGATGATGACCTTCCCGTCGCGGCGGAGCAGGCGTCCGGCCTCGTCGAGGGACGGCGCGTCGATCACGCCCGAGGTCGAGGCCCCGGCCGCATCACGCACGTTGTAGACGAAATTCGGCATGGTCGACTCCTCTGCGGACGCCTAGCCGGCCGCGGCGCGGAAGACCTCCTCCACCGTGGTGATCCCGGCCTTGACCTTGGCCATCCCGTCGTTGCGCAGGGGGATCATCCCCGCGTCGAGGGCGGCGCGGCGCAGGTCGGTGATATCGGGCGAGACGGTGATCTTCTCCCGCAACTCGTCGTTGGGGATCAACAGTTCGTGGATGGCGATCCGGCCCGAATAGCCGCTCTGGCGGCATTTCTCGCAGCCGCGGCCCCGGTAGAGGTTGTCCACCTCGCCGACGACTCGCTCGACGGCGCGGCGGATGTTCACCGGGGGATCGTAGGGCTCCTTGCAGTGGGTGCAGATCTTCCGCACCAGCCGCTGGGCAACGACGGCCTCGATGGACGCGGCCAGGAGGAACGGCTCGACGCCGATGTTCAGCAGGCGGGTGATCGCCCCGGCCGCATCGTTCGTGTGCAGCGTGCTGAACACCTGGTGGCCGGTCAGGGCCGCCTGGACGGCGATGCGGGCGGTCTCCATGTCGCGGATCTCGCCGATCATCATGATGTCCGGGTCCTGCCGCAGCAGGCTGCGCATGGCCTTGGCGAAGGTGAAGCCGATCTTCTCGTTGACCTGGAACTGGTTGATGCCGCCGAGATTGTACTCGACGGGGTCCTCGACGGTGCAGATGTTCAGCTCGTCGGAGTTGATCTCAGCCAGCGTCGCGTACAGCGTGGTGCTCTTGCCCGAGCCGGTCGGGCCGGTGACCAGGACGATCCCGTGGGGCTTGGTGATGGACTTGCGGTAGGCCCGCAGCAGGTCGTAGCTGAAGCCGAGCCGCTCGAGATTGACCAGGATGTTCCGCGTGTCGATCACGCGGATCACGACCTTCTCGCCGTGGTTGCCGGGCATGGTGCTGACGCGCAGGTCGATCGGCTGGCTGTCCATCAGCACGTGGATGCCGCCGTCCTGGGGCAGGCGGCGTTCGGAGATGTTCAGCCGCGACATGATCTTGATCCGCGAGGTGATCGCCGGGGCCATCTTCATCGGCAGGCGGATCTTTTCGAACAGCCGCCCGTCGACGCGGAACCGCACCCGCAGGATGTTCTCGCCCGGCTCGATGTGGATATCGCTGGCGTTTTCGCGGACCGCCGAGTAGATCAAGTAGTTGACCATCTTGATCACCGGCGAGTTGCCCGCGGCAGCTTCGAGGTCGGCGATGTCCTCGACGACGTCCTCGACCAGCGCCACGTCGGAGTCCTGGACATCCTCGAGGATGTCGTCGATCACGAACACGTTGGCGCTGGGCAGGTGCGTCTCCAGCGTCGCCCGGATGTCGTGGGGGGTCGTGGCGACGACCTGGACCTCCAGCTCGGTCGTCCGGGCCACTTCCTCGACCAGGAACACGTTGGACGGCTCGGCGACCGCGAGGGTCAGCACGCCCCGCACCTTGAACAGCGGCAGCGCCGCGTGTTTCTCCTCGAACTCCCGCGGCAGCAGTTGAATCACCGTCGGGTCGGCCACCTTCGGGCTGACCCGCACGAAGGGCACGCCGTAGCAGCGCGCCAGGCTCCGCATCACCTGTTCCTCGCTGGCCAGCTTCATCGACACGAGCACTTCGCCCAGCAGTTGGCGGTGCCCGCTGTCGCGCTGTTTGGCCAGGGCGGCCGATAATTGCTCGGCGGTGATGACGCCGTCGGCGACGAGCAGTTCGCCCAGTTGCAGTTTCGTTTCGTTGGTAATCATCGTCCCTCCCGACCCGATAGGCCTCCGGACGGGGTCATATGTTCTTCACAACGTCCACGACGTCGGGCAGGATCTCGAATCCCACGTCCAGGCGGGTCATCTCGAAGATCTTGCTGACGTTCTCGTCGAGATTGGTCAGCGTCAACTGCCCGTCGCGACCGATCAATTCATCCTGAAGATCCAGCAGGTACTCCAGGGCCGCCGAATCGACGAACGGGACCTCCTGCAGGTTCAGCACGATGTCCATCGCCCCGTCGCCCAACTGCCGCTGCACTTCCTTGCCGACGACCTCCAGGCTGTCGCCGGTCAGGTCGCCCTTGCAGCGAAGGATCACGGCCTGGCCGTAACGTTCGCTTTTGATCTCCATGAGAGTCCCTCCGTTCAGGGTTTACGTCACCCGTTCGTCCCCGCCCGTCTCCAGCATGCCGCTGACGGCCGAAACGATCGGCTTGGCCTCGCGCAGGTGGGTCAGGAACGCCTCCAGGTCCAGGCTCAGCAGATGGTCGACCAGCACCGGGTCGAACTGCGTCCCGCTGCAGCGCATGATCTCGGCGATGACGGATTCCAGCGGCATGGCGTTGCGGTAGGTGCGGCTGGAGGTCATCGCGTCGAAGCTGTCGGCCAGGCCGACGATGCGGCCCTCCATCGGCAGCTCGTCGCCGGCCAGGCCCTCGGGATAGCCCCGCCCGTCGATCCGCTCGTGGTGGTACAGCACCCCGGGCATGACGGTCTGGATCTGGCGGATGTTCGACAGGATGTTCGCCCCGATGACCGGGTGGCGGCGCATCATGTCGAATTCCTCGTTGGACAGCTTGCCCGGCTTGCACAGGACGCTCTCGGGCACGCCGATCTTGCCGATGTCGTGCAGCAGCCCGGCCAGGTAGAGGTTCTCCACCCGCTGGCGGTCGAAGCCGCACATCTCCCCCAGCTTCCGCGAGATCATCGCCACCCGCTGCGAGTGCCCGCACGTGTACGGATCCTTCGCGTCGATGCTCGCCGTCAGCACGTGCAAGACGCCCATCAACAGGCCCTGCACCTCCCCGTAGAGGTGGTGGTTGGCCAGGAACACCGCGGCCTGGACGGCCACGGAGTGGATGAGCTTGAGGTCCGAGCTGTCGAACTCGCCGCCGACCTTGTCGGCGGTGAGCACCATGCCCATGTACAGGTCGCCGGCGGTCAGGGGCACGGCGACGAGGTTGGTCACCGCGCCGGCGTAGTCGGCGCCGAGCACGGACGGATCGTTGAACACCACGCCGCGGCTGCCGTCGTCGAGGTGCTTGAGCTCGTTGGCGCGGATGGTCTGGCACAGGGCGCGCATCTGGTTGTCGTCCAGGTCGATGTGCCCGGCGCGGGCGACGTAGTCCTTCTGGTTCGACTCGGCCCGCCCGTGGAGCACGGCGGTGGCCGAGGCGACCTGGACGACCTCCATCAGTTCGCTGCAAACCTGGTGGAAGAACTCCTGCGGGGTCACGTTGACCTTCATCGCCCCGCTGAGGCGATACAGCAGGCTCAGTTCCTCGTAGGTGGTGCTCAGCGAGGTACTGAACGACGCCAGCTCGGTTTGTGCCACGCCGTTGGCCACGCCCTGGGCGAACATCGCCGCCAGCAGGGTCGTCCACGACTCCGCCTCGCCGGCCGGGTGCGTCGGGGCCGCTTCGATCAGCGACGCCATGTAGGTGCGGTCGAGGTGGAGCCGGTCGCAGGTTCGAGCGAACGCCTCGCTGTCACCCTGGTCGTCGGTGAGATAGCACGCCAGGGCGACGGCGATGGTGCGCCGCCGTCGTTTGACCGGAATGGCCATCACCGCGCAGCCGGCCGGCCCACTCAGCACCGCCGGCTCGCCCTCGGCCCAGGCCCGCTGCAGCGCCTCGCCGCGGATCCCGCGACAGGGCCCCTCGGCGCCGCAGATCCGCCCGCAGACCTCCGTCGTGCACATGCGCTGCGCAGTGCACGTCCCGGCCGCGTCGAACAGGGCGGTGGACACGCCCATCCGGCGCAACTGCTCGAGAAGCTCGTCCAGCGAGGCCAGCAGCTTCTCGCCGTCTTGCACTGCCACAGGCGAAACGGTCATCATCACTCCTGGTTGGCGGGCGCCGCGGTCAGTTCCTGGACCTTGGCGAGCACCGCGGCGGGACTGAACGGCTTGCTCATGAGGTGCAGGATCCCGCTGGCGTGACGCTCCTGGTCCGACAGGTCGAACCCGCGGGCCGTCAGCATCACGATGGGGATGTGGGCCGTCTGCTCCTGCCGGCGTAACTCGCGACAGAGGTCCAGCCCCGACATCACCGGCATCTGGTAATCGGTGATCAGCAGGTCGGGGGCCTCCTGGAGCACGAGGTCCAGGGCCTCTTCCCCGTCGGCGGCGGTGAACACCTCGAAGCCGTGCTTCTGCATCTTCAGCGCGATCACGTGGCGAATGTGCGGTTCATCGTCGGCCACGACAATTTTCAGTGCCATCAGTCTTCTCCTCCCAACTGTCCGGCCCCCCTCCGACAGGGCACCGGCTGGCCGGCCCGCGTTCGTCACGGGCAGATCGGCAGTTCAATCGTAAACACACTGCCGCTGTTATCGCCGACAGTGCTGCGCACCGTGAGGGTGCCCCGGTGGAGCGTCTCGATGATGTGCTTGGCCAGCGCCAGGCCCAGCCCGGTACCCTTGGCCATCTTGGACGAGGACTTGACGCGATAGAACTTGTCGAACAGGTGCGGCAGGTCCTCGGGCGGAATGCCGACGCCGCTGTCGGCCACTTCCACGACGGCGACCCCGCGATGGTCCTCGACCCGCGTGGCCACCCGCACGGTCCCGCCCTCGGGCGTATACTTGATCGCGTTGGACACCAGGTTCATCACCGCCTGGTTGATCATGTCGCGGTCGGCCTCGACCTGCGTGAACACCGGCGCCAGCGACTCGACCAGGTCGATCGACTTGGACCTGGCCTGGGGCGCGGCGACCTCGCAGGTGCTCTTGACCACGGCGGTCAGGTCCATCGGTTCGACGGCGACCTTCACCACGCCCGACTCGATGCGGGCGAGATTGAGGATATTGTCGATCAGACGGCTGAGCCGGTCGGTCTCGCCGGCGATGATCTCGTGGAATTCCCGCCGGGTGTCGGGATCCTCGGCGTCCCCGTCGAGGAGCATCTCGATATAGGCCTTGATGCCCGCCAGGGGCGTGCGGAGTTCGTGGGAGACATTGGAGACGAAGTCGGTCTTCATCTGGGCGACCTCCTTCTCCCGCGTCACGTCGTGCAGGACCGCCACGACCCCGTCCACCTCGTCGCCCCCCCCGGTGATGCAGCTGAGCGTGACGTTGAAGCTGCGGGCCTCGCCGTCGCGCTCAATGGTGTGCGACACCACCCGCCGCCGCGTCGACGCGCCATGGCTGCGGGTTTCGCTGATCAGCCGTGCCAGCGTATCGTCGCCCAGCACGCCGCTGATCTTCCTGCGAATCGCCCCGGGCAGCGAGAAGCCCAGCAGCGCCGCGGCGGTCTCGTTGGCCAGGGTCATCTCGTCGAAGCGATTGGACACGATCACCGCGTCGGAGATCGAGTGGATGATCGCCTCGGTATGCTGCTTCTCGGCATCGGTCACGCGGGCCTGGATCTGCAGTTCGCGGGTCTGTTCTCTCAACCGTTCCAGTTCGTCGCGACAGCGGGTGAGCACGCGGTTGATCGGCCCGGTCACGGGGCGGACCCACTCGGCGCCGTCGCCCATGACCAACCCGATCTCGCCCGTCGAGGCCATGGTCTCCAGTTCGCGCACGAGGGTCTGCATGAATCGCCGCAGGTACCACAGGGCGGCGGCGGCGACCCCGCCGGCCGACGCGGCGATCGCCAGTGCGGTCGCGTGATCGCCGAGGGTGTGCGGCCCGCCGCGCCGGATGAGGACCAGCGCGTACCAAGCCGCCGCCGCCGCGGTGGCGACCAGACCGACGCCGCGAAGGGTCAAGCGATTCGTTAAGGTCACGTCCGGGTTCCTCGTCGCCGCCGGCCCGTCAGGGCGCCAGCCGGCTCATCATGTCCTGGGCGATGCGATTGTCCGGGTCCAACTCGAGCGTCGCCCGGTAGTGGTCCTGGGCCTCATCGGTCCGTCCCAGGGTGCTGTAGCTGCGCCCCAGCAGGCACTGGAGCATCGGATCGTCCGGGTGATCGGCGCTGGCCCGAACGAGCATCTGCTCGGCCTCGTCGGCTTTGCCCTGAGCCAACAGGGCGTAACTGAGCAGGACGGTCGCCTCCACCGACGACGGATCCATCTCCCGCGCCCGACGGGCGGCCAGGGCGGCGCGGGGGAAGTCCCGGCACGCCAGCGCCGCCGTCGCCAGGTTGATCCACGCCCGGGGCTGGTCGCTGTCCAACTCGGTCACGCGGTAATAGGCGCTGCGGGCCTGACGGAGCTGCCCCGTCGCCAGGAGGGCGTCGCCGAGCATGGCGTGCACCCACGGGCTCGTGTCGTAGGGCTCGTGCGCCGCCAGTTCCGCCAGCAACTGGGCGGCGTAGGCGTGGTGGCCGGCGAAGAATCGGGCCTTCGCCAGCCGCTCCAGGAGCCTTAGGTTCGTCGGCTGCATTATCCGCGCCCGGCGGTAGTGCTCGACGGCCTGCTCGGGATGATCGATCACCATCGCCAGGTCGCCGGCCAGCAGCGCCAGCCCGCCATCGTCGTCCAGGTCGGGCAGCTTGCTCTCCACCAGCGCCAGGGCCTCCTCGGCGCGTCCCAGCGCCACCAGGACCTCCGCGGCGGCCTGAACGTACGCGCCGTTGGCCGGCGCCATCGACCGGGCTTTCTCGTAGAGGTTCAGGGCCTCGGCGTACCGTCCCCGACGCTCGTGCACGACAGCCTGGAGGTAGGGGACGCGGTCATCCGCGGGCTCCTGGACGGCCAAATGGTCCAATTCGTCCAGGGCGCTGGTGTAGCTGCCCTTCTCGATGTAAACGCGTGCCAGCAGCATCCGGGCGCTGGCCAGGTCCGGGGACATGGCCAACGCCTCGCGAGCGCTGTTGCCCGCCGCGTCCAGGTCGCCGGCGACGAACTGCCGCTCGCCATTCTGCACCAGTACGCTCGCGCGGGCGGCGTTCCACCGAGTTTGCGGTTCCTCGTTGCCTTCCGGTTGTGGCGCGGCGCAGCCCACCATGGCCAGCGCCGTCGCCACAACGATCATCATGCTCACATTGCGACGCATAGGGTCCTCCAGGAATCCTTCCTAGATTGTCCAG
>CAZHRW010000053.1:0-7020 GCA_964535025.1 uncultured Planctomycetales bacterium | reverse complement strand
GTGGCCTTTAGCCGATTTCCGGAATCATAAGCACTGATAAAAAAACAGCCGACTTCCCGATGCAATTGCTGTCACGACAATGCACGGGAGAGTCGGCATGGATGCTACTGCTCTTGTATCGGCATGGAACACTCTTGTCCACCAACTTGCTTGCGTCTTCACCCGCCCGACGGCGGCGGTGTGGGAGCAACTGGCCTTGGGCTGGGTGCTGCACCGCGGCCCAGCGACCGTCACGGGCATGATCCGCACCTTGGGCCCCTTGGCCGTCCGCCACTGGACGGTCTACCACAAGTTTTTCTATCGGGCCTCCTGGAGTCTGTCGGACCTGTCGGGGCGACTGCTGACCCAGGTGATCTACCCGTTGATCCGCCAGGCCGCCCAGTGCGACGCCCGCACGGACAAGCCGCTCGTCGACTTGCACATCGACGATACCACGGCCGGACGGTACGGCAGGCACGTCGCCCACGCCGGATGGTTCAAGGACGCCTCCTGCGACGGACCGGCTTACAAGGGTACGGTCATTCATTGGGCGCACAACTGGGTCGTGGGCGCTGTGACGCTGCGTCTGCCGGGATGGCCGCTGGTTCGCTGGGTGCTGCCGGTTCTGTTTGCCCTGTATCGCAAGCGAGACGACTGCAATGGCGATCATCCGTTCCGGACGCGCCAACAGATGGCCGCCATGATGGTCTGCCAGGCCGCCGAAGCCCTGCCAGGCGTGATCTGGCGGGTCTGCGTGGACGGCCAGTATGCCACGCGAGACATGGTGGCGGGGCTTCCGAAAGGGGCGAATCTGGTCAGCCGGATCCGCTGCGATGCCGCGCTGCACGACCTGCCCACCGGACGCCGCCGCGAGGGGTGCCGTCGCGGTCCGGTACCCAAGAAGGGCAAGCGCCTGCCCAAGTTGAAGGACCTGGCCCAAAGGGCCGAGGGCTGGAAGACAGTCACCGTCAGCCATCAGGGCCGGCAGGTGACGCGCGAGGTCTTGGGGATCGTGTGCCTGTGGTATCACGTCTGCCACTCGACGCCGGTTCGCGTGGTGATCGTCCGCGACCCGGCCGGCCGCCAGAAGGACGACTACTTCTTTTGCACCGACGCGACCGTCAGCGAGCAAGAGATCGTTCAGCGGGCCGTGGACCGCTGGGGCATCGAGGAGTCGATCCAGGAAGCCAAGCAGCAGTTGGGCTTCGAGAACACGCGCGGCTGGTGCAGCAAGACCGTCACCCGGCAGGCCCCGCTGGCCATGGTGCTGGTGACCCTGGTGAAGGTCTGGTACGCCCACGCGGCGATGAAAGAACCGCGCCTGCTGCCCAAAGGGACGCCGTGGCGGCCGGACAAACAACGTCCGACCTTCCTGGACATGCTCTCGGCCTTGCGTGGCGTGTTGTGGCGTCATCGGATCTTCGAACAAAACTTGGACAACTCGACTTTGGTACGGCAAGTTCACGAGTTATTCGCGGCCGTGGATTACGTGCTCTGCGCGGCCGCATGATTGGCTAAAGGCCACAGAACTACCTCGGCCAGCGCGGCGGTGGCATCTACACCTACTTCGGCACACTGACACTGACCGACTCAACCATATCCGGCAACTCGGCCCGGTTCGGCGGCGGGATCTATACCGACCATGGCACGGTGGCAGTGACCGGCTCGACGCTGACCGGAAACTCGGCTCAGCTGGGCGGCGCGGTCTACAGTGGCGACGCTACGACGACACTGACGGCCTCGACGGTGTCGGGCAACGCCGAGTGTGCGATCTACAACCGTTCGGGTGCGATGACGCTGGCGAACGTGGTGGTGTCGGAGAACACAGGTTCCGACGAGGGGGGCGGCATCTACAACAACAGCGGCACCCTGACGGTACTCGACTCGACCGTGTCGGCGAACTCCACCGACGAGTCCACCGGCGGGGGAATTCGCAACATCAACGGCGAATTGAAACTGGCCAACTCGATCGTGTCGGGCAACACCGCGTCCGAAGAGGGCGGCGGCATCTACAACGGCGGTGGCAGCGCGATACTGACCAACTCGCTCGTGTCGGGGAATGTGACGTCCTCCCACGGCGGGGGCGTCGCTAACAGCGGCGCCACGTTGACGGTGACGAACTCCACGATCGCGGGCAACTCGGCTTCTGTCGCCGGCGGCGGGATCTCCAATACCGACGGCGGCGTGACGCTGAACAACACAATCCTCAGCCTCAACCACGCCGCGGCCGACACCGACCTCCAGGGCGTGTTCACAAGCGAGGGCAGTCTGATCAGCGAGGACCCCGGCTTCATTCGCGACCCCTCGGCCGGCGCCGACGGGGTGTGGGCTACGGCCGATGATGATCCCGGCGACCTCCATCTCAACGACACCAGCCGGGCGATCAACCTGGGCCAGGCTGCCTTGGCCGTGAATCTCGACGGACTCCCCTTGACGGTGGATCTGGACGGCAACCCACGTGTGGCGGACGGGCGGGTTGACATCGGTGCGTTCGAGTACCAGGGCGCCCCTTCGCCGCTGCGCGAGTCGCCGTCGTCGGTCGTGACGACGTTGACGGATGTGACGAACCCCACCGACGGCGCGATTTCCATTCGCGAAGCCTGCTTCTACGGCAGCGCGCTGGGCCTGGACGTGACCTTTGCGGGCGCTCTTGACGGCGGGACGATCGTTCTGGACGGAACCGCGCTGCGGATGGCCCAGTCGGTGGCGATCGACGCGACGTCGATTGGCGGAATGATCATCGACGCCGCCGGGCAAAGCCGCGTGGCGGTCATCCCGCGTGGCGTCGAGGTCTCTCTGGCCGCCCTGACGCTCACCGGCGGCGCGACGACGGCGGCCGGCGGCGGGATCCTCAGCCGAGGCGTGCTGACGCTGACGAACTCGACGGTGTCAGGCAACTCGGCCGTCCGCGGCGGCGGGATCGCCAACGACCCGGGCGGCGCACTGGATCTGGGCAACTCCACCGTGTCAGGCAACACCGCCGAGTACGGCGGCGGGATCCACATCGACGACGGCCTGGTGACGTTGACCGGCTCGGACGTGTCGGACAACTCGGCCACGGGCGGCGAGGCCTGCGGCGGGGGGATCTACGTGCTGGACGGCGGTGCCGTCACCTTGACCGACTCGACGGTCTCGGGCAACTCGGCGGCTGCAGGCGGGGGCGTCTATGTCGATCACGGCACGGCGACGGTCGTCAACACGGTGCTGTCGGGCAACGCCGCGGATACGGACGGCGGCGGTATCTACACCTACTTCGCCACCTTGACGCTGACCGGGGCGACCCTCTCGGACAACGTCGCCGGCGCCGACGGCGGCGGAGTCAACACACGCTGGACCGACCATCATCTCACCGATTCGACCGTGTCGGGCAACGCCGCGACCGGCCTCGGGGGTGGGATCTGCTTCTTCTCCCAGACATTAACGCTGACCAACTCGACGGTGTCGAACAACGTGGCCGATGGTGGCGGCGGCGGGATCTACAGGTACCGGGGCGGCATGGCGCTGACCGATTCGACGATCACCGGCAACACGACGGCCGCCAGCGGCGGGGGGATCTACTCCTATGACGGCAACTCGTGGCTGATGACCCACGTGACGGTCTCGGACAATACCGCCGACATCGACGGTGGCGGGATTTACGTAACTGACGGCGCGCTGACGCTCAGGGATTCAACCGTGACGGGCAACGCGGCCGGTCGCGACGGTGGAGGCCTGTGGGGAGACGGCTGGCGGAAGCCCAGGATCGTTGAGAACTCGGTCATCTCCGCCAATACGGCCGGCCGCGACGGGGGGGGGCTGTGGGGCGGCAGCATCATTGAGAACTCCGTCGTCTCCGGCAATTCGGCCGGCGATGACGGCGGCGGGGTCTATAACATCGAGTCGATCGTCAACTCGGTCCTGGTGGGCAACCGAGCCGGCGGCTACGGCGGCGGAATCTGCAATCGCTACAGCGGATTGACCGTGACCAATACGACGGTCGCGGGCAACTATGCTGCCGAACGCGGCGGCGGGATCTCCGACCATCGCGACCAACTGACGCTCAACAACACGATCGTGACGAACAACGGCGGGCAGACGTTCCCTGACATCTATGCCGGCCCCAATGGTGTCGGCTTCTCGAGCGAAGCCTGCCTGATCGGTCTGGACGCCGGTTTCGTCCGGAGCCCTTCGGCCGGCCCCGATCGCCAGTGGGGCACGGCTGACGACGATTGGGGCGACCTGCACCTGACCGGCAGGAGCTTTGCCATCAACATGGGCGACCCCGCCCTGGCCGTCGATGACGACGGCAACGCGCTGACCGTTGATCTGGATGGCGGTCCCCGGGTCATGCACGGGCAGGTGGATATCGGCGCCTACGAGTACCAGGACGATCTCCCGCCGTTCCGGGAGTCGCCTTCGTCGGTGGTGACGACGACCGCCGATGTGATGGATGGGACCGACGGCAAGATATCGCTTCGTGAAGCCCTGAGCTACGCGTTGGCGTTGGACCAGGACGTGACGTTCGCATCCAACCTTGCAGGCGCCACCCTTTACCTGGACTGGAGCCAGGGCGCATTGCTGATAAACGGGTCACTGACCATCGACGCAACGTCGGTCGGCGGCGTGACGATCGACGCCGGCGGACAAAGCCGTGTGATGGCTGTCTCCGCTGCCGACGCCGAGGTGTTCCTGACCCACCTGACGTTGACCGGCGGCGCTCCGCAGGTGGGTGATGGAGGCGCCGTGCTGAGCCTCGGGACGCTCACGCTCACAAACGCGACGGTGATAGCCAATACCGCCGGGGGCGGCGGGGGGCTCGACAGCTACCGTGGCACGCTCACGCTCGTGGACTCGATCGTGGTTGGCAACTCGGCCCATGTGGGTGGCGGAATCAGCCACTACGGAGGCACGGTGACGGTGATCAACTCCATCATCACAGGCAACATGACGAGCCGCGCCGGGGGCGGGATCAAGGTCGAGGATAGCACGCTTGTGGTGATGGACTCAGTGATCTCGGGAAACTGGGCCGGGGTCCTGGCGGACCGCTACGTTGACCGCGACGGCGGCGGACTCGAATGCCGGGATTCTATCGTTACCGTAACGAACTCCTCGGTGGTTGGCAACGTCGCTCGACACGACGGCGGCGGCATCCACTGCGAGGACACCGACCTGACGCTCACGAACTCGACGGTGGCGGGCAATTCGGCCGAAGTGGACGGCGGCGGGATCCGCCAGGTCGATGGCGAGATGCTCCTCACCAACTCGACGATCGCGGGCAATACGGCGCGCAACGCCGGCGGCGGGATCGGCGTGAACGGGTGCGCGGCCAGGGTCAACAACACCATCATCGCGATGAACAACGCGGCAACGGCCGACAACATTCCCGAGCCGTTCTTCAACTACAACAGCTTGATCGGTGGCGACCCGCGGTTCGTCCGCAACCCCTCGCCCGGTCGCGATGGTCTGTGGGGCACGGTCGATGACGACTACGGCGACCTGCGGCTGACGGCGGGAAGCCCCGCGATCGATGCCGGCGACGACGCGCTGGCGCTCGCTCCCGACGGAAGTCCCCTGCTGACCGACCTTGACGCCAACGCCCGCATCGTCGGCCCGCGCGTCGACATCGGGGCGTATGAGTTCCAGCAGATCCCCGGCGACGCCGACACCGACGGCGACGTGGACCTCGACGATTTCGCCCTGCTCAAGCTGAACTTCGGCACCGCCGCCGAAGCGACGTGGGCCATGGGCGACTTCGACGGCAACGGCGCGGTGGACCTCGACGACTTCGCCCTGCTCAAGCTGAACTTCGGCGGCGCTCCTGCCGGCGCGACCGCTCCGCTCACGTCGACGAATCAGGCCCTTGAGAGCGGCCTGATGCGCGATATCGGCGGGTTCGACTTCCCCGGGCAGGATGTCTACGACTTCGGCACGGGGTGCGCCTGCCATGACGTCGCCGCCGCCGACCTCGACGGCGAGGGAAGCGTGGACTTGGTGGTCAACGTCTCGGCCGACACCCAGTCCACCGTGTCCATTCTACTCAACGACGGCAGCGGCGGCTATGGTGCGCCGATCACCGTGGCGGCGGCCGAATGGATCGGCGGCATTGCGACGGCGGACCTGGATCATGACGGCGACGAGGACATCCTCGCCACCGACGGCGAGCAGGGCCACGTCCTGGTGCTCCTGAACCACGGCGACGCCACGTTCGCCGACGCGGTCGTCTATCCGGTCGGCGAAAGGACGACCTGGGTGACGGCCGCCGATGTGGATGGCGACGGCGATGATGAGCATCCCGATCTGGACATCATCGTCGCCACCCCGGGCAGCCACTGGGACGAGATTGACGGCGTCCTGTGGGTGCTTCCCAATCGCGGCGATGGAACGTTCGACGCCCCGGTCAGCTATGAGGTAGGCGCACCCGCCACGGATCACGCGGCGGCCGATCTGAACGGCGACGGGGCGATCGACCTGATCGCGGCCAATCTGGTCGCAGATGCCTTCTCTGTCGAGGGGGAGCCCTCGCTCTCGCTGTTGTTCAACAACGGCGACGGCACCTTCGCTGACCCAGTCGTTCTCCCGGCGGGCCTGGGGACCTGCACGCATCTGTACGTGACCGCGGCGGACGTCGACGGCGACGGGGCCGTGGATCTCATGACCACGGACGACGACGGCGGACTGTTCGTGCTCCGCAATCTCGGGGGCGGCTCGTTCGCCGAACCTGTGTCCTACGCCGTGGCCTGGGAGTCGACCTCCCTGACGGCGGCCGACCTCGACGGCGACGGATACTCCGACCTGATCACGAGCCACGCGCTTCTGCCCGGCTTGGTGTCGGTCCTGCCGAACAACGGCGACGGCACCTTCGCCGGTCACGTCACCTTCGACGTCGGCAGCCCCATCGCCGTTGATGTGACGACGGCGGATGTGAACGGCGACGGGAAGCCGGACCTGGTCACGGCCAACTGGGGCACCGTGTCCATCCTGGTAAACACCGGTGCTATGCCCGGCGACGCCGACGCCGACGGCGACGTGGACCTCGACGATTTCGCCCTGCTCAAGCTGAAC
>CAZHRW010000052.1:0-2686 GCA_964535025.1 uncultured Planctomycetales bacterium | reverse complement strand
GTCGCACCTGCGTCCTACCGGCCAACGGTGGAACCTCAGCGCGCGAAGTTGGTTTTCAGTATCGCAAAATCGTCGAGATCGACATCGCCGTCGCCGTCAGCGTCGCCGCGCAGTGCGGGCGCCAGGTCCAGCGCCTCCCGCAGCTTGTCGCGACCTTCCTCATCCAGCTGCAGCCACAGCGGGTACATCTGGTTATCCGGGTCCGACGGATCGCCGACGGTCAGCCAGAAGAACTGGCCGGGATCGGCGCCGGGGGTCTCGGCCGAGCCGGGAAACGCGCCGTCCTTGACGGCGAAATCGGCGATCGGGGACTCGCCGGTGACCAGGCCGCCGACGAGCACGTCCTCGAGGTAGGGATCCGCACCTTCGGGGTCGTCGCGTTGGACGTTGACGTTACCGGTGTAGGTGACGCCGGGGGTGTCTTCGTTGACCTTCTCGGCCAGGTTGTACGCGACGTCCGAGCCGCCCGATCCGAGCGAGCCTTCGGTGAGCTGGAGATGCACGCGGGCCGGGGAGGGGTCCCAGGGGGCCAGGGCGGTGTTGTGGGCGACGGTCGAGTCGGGCATGTCCCACACGCCGATCCCGCGGGCCCACGTGGTGTAGATGATGTTGTTCTCGATCGTGTTGTTGCCGGCCAGCGACGGGTCGCCCCAGTCGGTGTGGTAGCCGCTGCTGTGCATCCCCTGGGCGCTGCCGCGGAAGAAGTTGTTGCGGACGACCGAGTGGTGGATATTGGCTTGGATCATGTCGGCGTGGTCGCCGGCGCCGTCAGGGAGGATGCGGGGGTTGTTGTCCAGCACGATGTTGTCAGCGATGAGGTTGTCGCCCCCGAAGACGTAGAACGCATCCTCGCGATGGTGGTAGACATAGTTCTGCTCGAGGGTCAGTCCCATTCCCGACGTCCCGTAGGTGACCACGGCCTTGCGGACGTTGGTGAAGACGCAGCGGCGTAGGGTGGTATTGGTGCACCCGCGGACGTGGATGCCGAAGCCCGAGGCATAGCCGGCGCCGGCGCCGGACTCGATCGTCGCGCCGTGGAACCGGCAGTGCACGAAGGTGATGGCCTCGCTGGGGTACAGTTCGACCAGCGCATAGTACTCCGACTCGGGGATGGTCTGCCCGCGGAACAGCGTCAGTCCGTCGATGACCATGTTCCTTCCGTTGTCGATGCGGAACGCGCTGAACACCGGGGGGTCGGTCCGATCGGCGGCGCGGAGGGTGACGTGGCTGTCGAACTGGTAGTCCTTCAGACGCACCCCGCCGTAGTCGCCGCCGGTCAGCAGGATCACATCCCCGCCGGTGGCCATTCCCAAGGCGGCCTGAAGCTGGCTGGTGTTCTGGACGGTCATCTCGGCCGCACAGGCCGAGCCGACAGCCAGGGCAAGGCACGCGACTGTCGTGATCACGAGACCGTCAAAACGCATCATCATCGACCTCCGACGGGTGTGCGGACCGGCCCACCCAGTGTTCGTCGTTCCTTGAATGTTCAAGCCGCGCGCCCGCGCCCGCGCTTCATCAGTGCGGCCCCGACGGCCAGCAGCATCAGCGACGCCGGCTCGGGGACCAGGTAGGTCGCCTGGAGCGTCTGGCCGTCGGTGCACAGCGACCAGGCGTCGGCGTCGTCGGCGGCCAGGGTCAGGGAGCCGTAATCGGCGGCGCCCGTGATCAGGTCAAAGGTGTCGCCCATCGCGGGGGTGTAGCCGACGAGGTCCATGTCCACGGTGCCGAGCATGTTGGCGGCGTCGACGTCGGTGACGTTGATCAGCGTGGTGCCGTTGGCGTCGTAAATGGAGAACTTCAGCGTGCCCTGTTCCCCGACGCGCGTGCCCCCGCCCTTCCATTCGATTTCCTTGTCGACACCGGCCACATCCCACCAGCCGTCCACGTGGAACGTGCCGGTGCCCGCCCCGGTGCTGCCGCCGATCTGGAGGCCCCAGTAGTCCCCGTGGCTCTTGGATTGCAGGAACGTGCCGCCGGAGATGGTATACGTGGCGGTGTTGTCGGCCAGCAGGCCGAGCTGCATCCACTTGCCGGCATACGAAAGAGCGCCACCGGTCTGGGTCCATTGGACGACCGGGGTGGACTCCGGCGCGGGATAGCTGGACCCGATTTTCAACTCGTTGTTCCCCGCAATGGTCACGCTGCCGGCCGAGTGCAGGATGTCGATGGTGTCGCCGCCCTTGCCGGCGACGGCCGAGGCGAGGGTCATCCCGTTGACCTGCACCGTCGCGCCGCTGAACTCGAGGTAGGCATCGCCCATGGACTTGTTGCACACGTTGATCCAATGGGTGGTCAAGTCGCCGCCGGAGGCGATCAACTGCGACAACTGCCCCGACAAGGTGCGCTCGCCGACGGTCAGCGAACCGCTCAGCGTCACCGAGGCGCCGGCCCGGATTTCGGCCGTGCCATTGTTCTTGATGTACATGGTCGTATCGTTGACGACGTCGCCGGCCCCCTGGATCCAGGGGGAATTGCTCGCGTCGACGATGATGTCCCCGGCAGAAGGCGACGCCGCGAGGATGACGCCGGCCAACAGAATCAAGCTGCTGATGGCAAGACGATAGGTCATCAGTGGCCTCCTTCGGACTTGTAGTGTCCGGGTTCTTCGAAAACCAGCCTTGTCTGACGGTACAGTTTACCCGATGAAGGAAGTGTTGGCGTTCAACCTTGTTTGCCTTACAATATC
>CAZHRW010000051.1:0-27210 GCA_964535025.1 uncultured Planctomycetales bacterium | reverse complement strand
CGGCGCGGGCCGGCGGGCGGTGGCGTGTGCACCCTGGGGCGGAAAAACCCCGCGCGAAAGCCGTCCGCGACGGCCCGGTTGGACGGCAAAGGACTTATTTTCATTTTGTGAAGCCGCGCTTTAACTTTGTGAAGCGCAGGCTTCACTTTATGGCGCATTCCCGCCATTTTATGCATCGAATCGTTAACTTTGTGAAATTCCGTTCCCATCGGCGACGACCGTATACCCAAACTTGGGTTTTAAAAACCCAAACGTGGGTTTTCGCGCCCGCCACAAAATAGGGACGTTGCCTTAACAAACCCGGGGTATCTCGGTATTGCAACTCCGAAATAGCAACCCCTTGTCAAAACCGGCCTTGCCAATTGCAAGGGACCCCCAAAAACGGCATCCTCCGTCCTCCGAAAAACAGCGCCCCTACCCCGGCAGCCCCGCGATGTCCTCGTCGCTGCCGATGACGACCAGCACATCCCCGGCGGAGAGCTTGTCGTGCGGGAGCGGGACGCTGAAGGTCGGACGCGCGGGCAATTCGGCCGCGGGCGCCTCGGCGGCGGGCTGGCGGCGGATGGCGACGATGTTGACATTGTGCTTGCGGCGGACGTCCAGTTGCGTGAGCGACTTGCCCTGCCAGGCGGCCGGGACGGGGACCTGGATGAGGCTGTAGCCCTCGGCCAGGGGGATCTGCTCGATGACGTTCGGGCCCATCAGCCGGTGGGCCCAGCGGTAGGCCGACTCCCGCTCGGGGTTGACCAGCTCGTCGGCGCCGACGCGGCGGAGGATCTCCCCGCGGGTGGTGGTGGCGGCGCGGCTGACAACCTTGGGCACGCCTAACGCCTTGAGGATCACGGTGGTCAGGATGGTGGCCTCGAAGTCGGTGCCGATGCCCACGACCGCCGCGTCGACCTTGTCGATCCCCTGGGCCAGCAGGGCCCGCTCGTCGGTGGCGTCGAGGGCGACGGCGACGGTGACCTCGTCGCGGACCGCCTCGACGATGTCGGCCGAGCTGTCGATGGCGATGACCTCCGCGCCGGCCTCCGTGAGCATCCGCGCCAGACGGCGTCCGAAGCGTCCCAGTCCGATGACGGCGAAGCGATCCATGACAGCTCCTAGCCTACCACGAGGGTTTCACTGGGGTAACGATACCGCGCCGCGGCGCCGCCGGCGGTCAGGCTCATCAGCAGCGTCAGCGGCCCGACCCGCCCGGCGTACATCGCCGCCGCCAGGACCAGCTTGCCGCCGAGCGTCAGCCGTCCGGTCTCCCCGAGGCTCAGTCCGACGGTGCCGCAGGCGCTGACGGCCTCAAACATGACGTCGACCAGCGACGCGGCCGGCCCCTGCGCGACCGCCAGCAGCAGCGTGGTGGCGACCAGGAGGGCGAGAAAGAGCATGAACAGCACCACCGTCCGCCGCAGCAGCGCCGTTTCCAGCGTACGGCCGAACGCCTCCACGTGCGGACGGCGGCGGAGCACCGACCAGACCATCAGGGCCACCACCGCCAGCGTCACGGTCTTGAACCCCCCGGCCGTCGACGCCGGCGAGCCGCCGATGGCCATCAGCGTTATGATCCACAGCTTCCCCGCGGCCGACAGCTCGTCCAGGTCGATCGTATTGAACCCCGCCGTTCGCGCCGTGACGGCCTGGAACCACGCCTGCCGCACCTGCGCCCCCAGCGGCAGCGACCGCCAGTCGCCGGCCGCCGGATCGCCCCGCTCGGCCTTGCCCACGCGCTCGCCGACGTAATCCTGCTCGCACAGCCCCAGCCCCGCCGTGCCGTATACCAGCAGCAGCAGCGTCGTGGCCACCACGATCTTCGTGTGCAGCATCCATCGCGGCCTGGCGAGGCCGAACCGCCCCCGCCGGCGGTGCCAGGCGTACCGCAGCCAGTGGACGGCGCTTCGCAGCACATCCATCAGCACCGGAAACCCCAGCCCGCCGACGATGATCAACGCCGGCACCACCGCCATCACCCGCCAGGTGTCGCGCTGGGGCATGAAGCTGTCGCCCTGGAGCGCGAACCCCGCGTTGCAGAACGCGCTGACGGCGTGAAAGACCGCGTAAAACCACCCGTCCGGCCGGTCGGCCCACAGGCCGTGCAGGGCCACGGCGCCCAACGCCTCGGCGACAACGGCCAAAAGAATCACGAACTTCACCGTCCGCGCCACCCGGCCGGCGGCCTCGTCGGCCAGCGCCTCGCCCATGACCACCTGGTGGCGCAGCGGCAGGACGCGGCGGCCCAGGAGCATGAAGATCGTGCCGAAGGTCATCAGCCCCAGCCCCCCCAACTGGATGAGGGCGAGGATGATCGACTGGCCGAACCGGGAGAAATCCGCCCCCGTGTCCAGGACGATCAGCCCGGTCACGCACGTGGCGCTGGTGGCGGTGAACAGGGCGTCATCGGGCCACAACGGCCGCTCGTCGGGCGGCACGGCCCGCGGCAGCATGAGCAGGCCGGTGCCGATGACGATCCCGAACAGGAAGCTGCCCGCCAGCAGCCGTGCCGGGTGCATCCCGCTGCTGATCGCCCGGGCGTACAGCGACACCCCGCGGACGACGATCGTCCCGCCCAAATACAGCGGCGCCGCCGTCGGCAGCCCCCGCGGCAGCCCCCCCCAGGCGACGCCCGCCGCGATCGCCGCGACCGGCACCGCCACGTGGAGCCAGTGGGCGGCCAGATGCGCCCGGCGGTCCGGCGCCATCGCCCACCGCGCGATCCGATCGGCCAGCAGGGCCAGCGCCACGGCCACCACCACCGCATCGAGCATCCAGGACTTCAGCCCCAGCGGCAGGCGGTAGAAGCCCAGCTCCAGCAGCAGCGCCACGATGCCCAGCAGGACCGCCGCCAGGGCCGCCAGGTCCAATCGACGGTGGACCTTCGCCCAGGGCCGGCGGGTCTTCGTGATGTAAGGCGTCTCGGCCACGGCCTCGCATCCTGCGTCCACTGAGCGCCGTCGACCCTACGACTTATACACCTTGTCGGGGTCGAACACCCGCTCCTCGGTGATCTCCCACGCACCGTCATCGGCCAACCGGCGGAAGAAGCAACTGTAATAGCCCAGGTGACACGCCCCGCCGTGCTGGGTCACCTCGATCACGAGCGTGTCCATATCACAATCGACGCGGATCGCATGCACCTCCTGCGTGTGCCCGCTCGATTCGCCCTTGACCCAGTATTTCCGGCGACTCCGCGACCAGAAATTCGTCTTGCCGGTCCGGATCGTCGCCAGCAGCGCTTCGGCATTCATGTACGCCACCATCAGCACCTGTTTGGTCCGGGCATCCTGCACCACCGCCGGGATCAACCCGTCGGCGTTATACTTCAACTGCTTGACCGCCTCGTCCATCGATGTCACGGCGACCTCCTTCTTCGGCGACCCCGCCGGGCCGCTGCCAAAGAACATCATGCTACCCGCCGCGGCCGGCGAAGGGAAGATGCAAGCCCCGGCGAATCTCCAAGGGCCCCCACGGCGTCCCGAACGCCCAACTGGCGAGCCCAACAGTGATTAAACTCGCCCCAGGCCACGGGCCGCATCTCGGACCCGGCGCCGGCGGCACCCTGTTGTCCCGGCGCGACGATCAATGTAAACTGACTAAAAGGACGATGGATCTACTGGAGTGCAGGACCGCCCGATGCCCGACAGGCCGTACGAGTGCGTGATCTTCGACATGGACGGGACGTTGACCGGCGATTACCTCGACTTCGAGGCGATTCGTACGGCCATGGGCATTCCGGTCGGAACCGGCGTGCTGGAGGCGATGGCGACGATGAGTCCCCAGCAGCGGGCCCAGGCCGAGCGGATCCTCGACGACCACGAGATGGCCGCCGCCCACCACGCCCCGCCGGGCGACGGGGCCGTCGAGGCGGTCCGCCTCGTGCAGGAATCGGGGCTGGCCACGGCGCTGTTGACGCGCAACTGCCGGCGGGCGATGCTGACGGTTCTGGCGCGGCTGCACTTGGCGTTCGACCTGACGTTCTCCCGCGAGGATGGGCCGATCAAGCCCAGCCCCGACAGTATCCGCGAGGCCTGCCGTCGGCTGGGCGTGGCGCCCGCGCGGACCGCCTGCGTGGGCGACTGGGTGTTCGACATCGAGGCCGCCAACGCCGCCGGGTGCACCTCGATCCTCCTGACCCGCGGGCGAACGCTGCCGTTCGACGACCAGGCCGATTACGTGATCGACTCGATGCGGGAGCTGACGGCGGTGCTCGACCTGCCGGCGCGCCGGTGAAGGATTGTCCGGTCGGCCGGCGGGCGGGCCACTAGGATAAAATAGGAAGTGGGAGACAAGCGTGACCATACTGCCTCGGTGGACGGCAACAACGACCGATGGTCCCAGCGCGGCGCCGGCGGACAGCGTGTCGCTGAAGCGCTGGTGGGCGCTGTTCGGCGTCTACCTGCTGATGCTGATCCTGCCGGCGCTGTGGATGCTGGGGGGGCTGGGACGGCCGTGGCAGGACCTGCTGGCGGCGCCGGGGGAGTTTAAGGCGACCGGCGAGCAGGTGCTGAAGCTGCTGCTGTTCATGCTCTATCTTTCCCTGTGCACGGGCTTTGTCCCGCTGCCGGGAAGCTGGCTGGTGGTGGCGATCGCCACGCAGGAGGTGGCCGTGGCGCCGAACCTGGCTACGACGGTCGTGCTGGTGGCGACCGCCGGGGCGTTGGCGTCGACGATGGGCAATGTCAACGACTACCACCTCTATACGCTGCTGCTGCGGAACCGCCGGCTGGGGATGATTCAAGACACCCGCCTGGTGCGGCTGGCGGCGACGGGGTTTGCCAAGGCCCCCTTCACGCTGCTGATGGTCTTCGGCATCGTGCCGGTTCCCGTCGACGTCGCCCGCATGCTCGCGGCGGCGACGCGGTATCCGCTGAGGCTGTTCGCGGGGGCGAACTTCCTGGGGCGGTTCATTCGTTATAGTCTTCTGGCGGGCGCGGCCTACGCCTCCGGGGCCGGGGCCGCCGACGCCACGATGGTGATGGTCGCGGCCGCGGCCGTCGTCGCCGGCGGCAAGGTGATCGCCTCGCGGGTCCGCCGCAAGCGAACGCCGCAAGCCGTCCCGGTGACATCGCTTACGTGAAAAATGCGATTGAACCTATCGCCAAGGGTTTCCGATGGGTCTAATCCCATTGGGCGCGTGGCCTGTGTTCGTGATCGCACGTAGCCATCCGAGCCCCGACGACATAGGTAGCCACAAAGGACACAAGGGCACCATGAACCGTTTGATCAGCCTGATCTGCCTGCCGGCGGTCGCATCGGCCCTTTGGGTGATGGCGGCGGCCGCCGAGCCGCCGACCTCCGCGCCCGCGGCCGCCACGCAGCCGGCGGCCTCCGCGCCCGCGCCCGCCACGCAGCCGCCGACCAGCCGTCCGACGGCGTCGCCGGAGGTCCGGCGGATCCTCGAGCGGGTGGAAGCCGCCGGGGAGAAGGTCCGGACGCTGACCGCCGACGTCCGTTACGTCGAGGAGGAACTGCTGTTCGGCGAGCGGACCACCTACAGCGGCAAGGTGTGGTACGCCCAGGACGTCGACGACCGGACGGCGTCGCGGTTCCGCATCCGCTTCGACGCCATCCGCGCCGGGCGCACCCGGCGCCGGGCTGACCGCGACTACGTCTTCTACAGCGACGCCAACGGCCAGTGGCTCGTCTCGCGCAACGGCGAGATCAAGCAGATCGTCAAGTACCACGTCGCCGGCCCCGACAGCGAGGCCGACCCGCTGGAGCTGGGCCAGGGGCCGTTCCCGGTCCCGTTCGGCCAGCGCAAGGACCGCGTCCTGTCGCTGTTCGAGGTGACCACCCGCCCGCCGGCCGACGGCGACGGCGAGGGCACCACCTTCCTGAAACTCGTCCCCCGCCCCGAGGCCGCCGACCGCTTCGGCGTCCGCTGGATCGAGATCTGGATCAACGACGATGCCCTGCCCGTGAAGATCCGCACCGAGGACACCCACGGCGAAACCCGCAAGACGGCCTTCTTCACCCGCCTGAAGATCAACCCCACCTTCGACGAGGACCTCTTCGACCTGCCCTGGCCCCCCGCCGGCAGCGGCTGGGAACGACGCATCGAACCGCTTCCTGAGCAGAGCCCCGCCGGGAAAATGGACTAGGCCCTTTGGGCGGGTGAGCTTGGGATGTGGAACCCGCTGGGCACGGAAATCCGAAATTCGAAGCTCGAAATACGAAACAAACCCGAAACGACCAAAACAGCAAAACGGAGAAACGTAAACGGCAAACCCGAAAAGGACCCAGCGACAGCGGTCGTCCGTTTGAGATTTGCTGTTATCCGTTTGAGGTTTGTTTCGGATTTCGAGTTTCGGATTTCGGATTTCCGTTGCGTCAAGCAACGGCTTGTATCGACCGCGGGGGCTGTAACCGCTCGGCAGGGGGGTTGCGGATCGATCCGCGGCCGGCCGTTGGCGGCGTCGGGCGGGTGGCCCGAACAATGGGGTGATGTGCGGACGGGGCGCAGGCCCCGTGGAGTCATCGATGTTTGGAGGGGGGCCGATGCAACATCACCGCCGAGTGTGGATCATCCAGTGCATCCTGATGGGCGCGGCGGCCCTGACGGCCAGCCTGGCCGGCTGCCGCAGCGAGGCAACACAAGCGGCCCCGCCGGACGCCGCCGCCGGCCCCGCCGCCACGACACCGGACGGCTCGGAAACGGCCGACACCCCGCCGCCGAAGGCCGCCCAGCCGGCCGCGCCGGAGGGCTCCGACGAACCCGACGACGCCGAAACGCCCCGGCCGCCCGACAAGCCCGACGACGCCAAGCCGCCCCGCCCTAACCGGCCCCGCCAGCGCAGCGACGAGCCCCTGCTGGAGGCCAGGAAGACGGAGATGGCAGCCAACAGCGAATATCGAATCATGAACAAGGAGTATCGAAGTAAACGACCAGCAGCCCGCGGCGCACGGCGGCGCGTCGGCCTGCTTCGAGATTCGGTGGTTCCTGTTCGATAGTCGCTTGTACGGCGAGCGCCTTAGACGAACCGCCCTAACCCCATCCCTGCCAGGAGCATGACGACGCCGAGCAGGTTCTGGGCGACGAGGTTCATCACGGCGGCCGCCCGGCGGGCGCTGTTGGGGTTGGCCGGTCTCGTGTTGGAAGGTGGCAAACGTGGTGCAGGCCCCGAAGAACCCCGTCAGCAGCATCAGTTGGAGGTCGGCCGGCAGGTGAACCCGGCCGGCGGCGATCGACCAGATCAGCCCGAAGCCGAAGCACCCCAAAACGTTAACGGCGAACGTCCCCCACGGGAACCCCCCCGCGATCGACCAACGGCCCATCGCCAGACTCAGCCCGTCGCGCGCCGGCATCCCGACGGCCCCGGCACCCCCCAACCCCGGCACCTTCGTCGTGGATTCCACTGCTCACTGGCTCGGCCGCCCCACGCACCGGCGCCCGACGACGGCGAGCAGGGGGCAACGCCGGTCCGCTCCCCTTCTCAAACCGGTGGCGCCGCCCCTGGAAACAACCGATAAAGTCTTTTGACGCAAGCCTACGCTGCGCAAGGCGTTTATCCCTGAGGTGATTTCGCCCTCGCGATGTTTGGAGCGTGTGGTACAATCATCAGTTGGGTCACCATACGTGGATACCTTCATGAACGCTTCGCCTCGACAGTCCGGCGCGGTGCTCGTCGCCGCGATGTTGTGCGCCGTGCTGGCGATCTCCGCCGCCGCGCGAGCCGATGACGCCGCCCCGGCCGCCCCGGCCGCCGACGAGACGGCCGGCGGCGAGCCGCTGACCGGCGAGGAGGCCAAGGCCTACTGCGCCGAGCAGATCGCCGCCGGCGTCAGCGACGACCGGATCGAGGCGTACCTCCAGGAGCTTCTTGCGGCGGCGACGGATGACCACGAGCGCTTCGAGCTGCAGCGGCTGACGGCCCTGGCGGCCCTGTGCGACGGGCGGTTCGCCGAGGCGCGCGAGCACCTCGAAACACTGCTGCCGGCCGCCCGGTCGTTCGAGCGGCCGGAGATCGAGGCGCTGTTGGCGCTGCTGGCGGCCCACCCCGACGGCCAGTACGTCGTGACGGCCGAACACCTCGCGGCCGCGGCCCTGCTGGGCGAGACCGAGCCGGTCCCGCCGGGCCCGGCGTCCCTGGCCGATCCGACGGTCCGCCGCTTCGCCCTGCGCGACCTGGCGGCGGTCGCCGTCGACGACGGGCTGACACTGATGGCCCGCGCGGCCGAGACGGCCGGCGACCGGCCCGAACGGGCCGAGACGCTCTACGCCTGGGCGGCCCAGCGGTTCACCTGGGCCGACGGGCTGGTCGACGGGCTGGGGGCCGGCTACCGCTGCGAGGCGGTCGCCGCGCGGATCGAGCTGATCCGCGATCGCATCGAGCAGGCCGCCCACCGGTTCGATGAGCACCTGAAGGTCATCGGCCGAATGGACCTGCCGGTCGAGGTCTACCGCGACCACCTTGACCAGATGCGGACCTGCCTGTGGGGCGTCGATCGGGACCTGCGAACCATCCTGAGCCTGACCGCCGTCGACCCGGCCCATTTTGACGGGCAGATCCGCTGGGCCCACGCCGACCTTCAGCGGATCGGCCGCATGCAAACCACCCTCACGCGGGAACTCCATGAGGTGCAGTAGGCTCGTCCATCATGTCTTCCCGGCCGGCGGTGCGGCGGTGGTGGTGATGCTGCTGGCGATGGCCTGCACGACACCGGGCGCCGGACCGGACGCCGGCGCCGCGCCCCAACCGGCGGACGCCGCCGGGGCCGACGAGACGACGTACGTCGCGACGCGCGGCTGCGTCATCGTCCGCGGGCATGACCGGCCCGTGGTGGACCGGTTGGCCTGCCGCGGCGAGCAGATCCACGCGCGGCTGCGGCGGCGGCTGCCGTCGCCGGAGCGGACGGACACGACCGGGGTCATCGAGATCATCCTCCACCCGTCGCCCGAGGCCTACCGCGCCGCCGTCGGCGCGGCGTGGGCGGAGGTCGAGGCTCACACCGTCATCCACCGGGAAAACGCCGATGGGCCGCCCCGCTGCACGATCCACCTCATTCAGCCGTCCGACGCCGACGCGCTCGAGGACAAGCTGATCGGGCGGATCCTCCCGCACGAGCTGGCCCACGCGACCCTGGAGGCGCGGTTCGTCAAGGCGCCGCCCCCGCTGTACCTCCAGGAGGGCCTGGCGGTCGCCGCCGAGGCGGACGGCCATCGCGCGGCGATCCTGCGGGTGGGCCTGGCGGTCGCCGAGGGGCGGGACGTCCCGCTGGCCGAGCTGGTACGTCGTCGCGAGGTGGACGGCGCGGCGGCGCCGCTGTTCTACGCCCAGAGCTACAGCTTCGTGACCTACCTGCGGCGGCAGATGACCGACCGGCAGTTCGCGCGGTTCCTCGACGAGCTCGCCCGCGGCCGTCCGACCTTCGACGCGTTGCGCGGGGCCCTCCGCGTGGGGCACGATGCCTTCCCCGTCGCCGCCCTCCAGCAGGGGTGGCAAGACGACGCCGTCCGCCAGGCGGCCCTCGTGGCCGCGTCGGCCCCGACCAGCAAACCGGCTGCGGGAAGTCCGAAATCCGAAGCACAGAATACGAAACAAACCCGAAACGACAAACCGGATAAACAGCAAACGACGGGCTCCGCCGCCGTTCGCCTTGGTTTGCCGTTGCCGTACCTGAAGCCTGAAGCCTGAAGCCTGCCGTCCTCATGGACATCTACGCCAACAATCACCCCTTCGTCCCCCCCGACGGGCTGACCGTCGCCGACGCGATCGATGCGCTGCAGCGGGCTGATCCCGACCGGCTCATCGTGGCCATCCGCCTGGACGGCGCGGAGGTCGGCGAGGCCGAGCTGGTCGACGTGCTCAAGCTGGACCTCGCCGAGCCGGGACGGCTGGACATCGAGATCGAGTCGACGCGCAAGCTCACCGCCCAGGCCCTCGGGGAGGCGGCGCTGATGCTCGAACCGGCCCGCGAGGACTACGTCGCCATCGCCACCGACCTGGCGTGCGGGCGGACCGCCGAGGCGATGGAACGGCTCAACGGGTGCTTCGGCCTGTGGAACACCGTCGAGCAGGCCCTCCGCCAGAGCCGCAGCGGCGGCGTGGACCTCGACGCGCCCCTCGACACCGCGCCCGCCCCGGCCGCGTGCATCGAGCAGCTCGGCGGGGTCCTCCGCGCCATCCAGGAGGCCCTCAACCGTCGCGACTTCGTCGACGTCGCCGACCTCGTCGAGGGCGACCTGCTCGCCGTCACCGACACCTGGCAAGGTATGCTCGTCGCCGCCCAGCGGCGACTGCTGGGCTGAGGATGCTCCCCGGCAAGCGCGGGGTGGAGCGCTGGAATCCGATCTCAGATCTCTAATCCCAGAGTTCAAATCTCGGATCTCAAATCTCAGATCTCAAATCTAAATCTCTGATTGAGCGCTTAGCTCAGATCGCAACCGTTAATGTCCTATTCCAAGTGCCAGATCCCAAATCAACGTCACCCGATATCCGGCAGGTCGTACATTGCCGCGATGTAGGGGTAATCCTCCTCCCGCGCCGCCAGGGGCCGGGCGTTTTCGACGTGGCCGGCGGGGCGGCGGTTGGCGCCTTGGGCGCCGGTGTTGGCGTCGCCGAGATCGCCGCGGCAGGCGTCGACGAGCGCTTCCAGGCGCGCGACGACGTCGGGGTGCTCGTCGGCGACGTTGTTCCGCTCGCCGAGGTCGTCGTGGAGGTTGTACAACTCGCGGACGGGTCGCCGGTCGCGGGCGACGTGGAGCTTCCAGGGCCCGCTGCGGACGGCGTTGAGTTGGTCGGCCAGGTAGTAGAAGAACGCCTCGTGCGGGGACGACGCCCCCTCGCGGCCTTCCAGCAGGGGCCGGACGTCCTTGCCGTCGATGATCCGGTCGTCGGGCACCGCCGCGCCGGCGAGGGCGGCGAACGTGGGCAGGAAGTCCATGCCGGTGACGACCTCGCGGCATTCGGTCCCGGCGGGGATCCGCCCGGGCCACCACGCGATGCACGGGACCCGCTGGCCGCCCTCCCACGTCTGACCCTTGATGCCCCGCAGCGGGCGGTTGCTCCCGCCCCGGTCGCCGCGACTGCCGTTGTCGCTGGTGAAGACCACCAGCGTGTTGTCGTCCAGGCCCAGCCGTCCCAGCTCGTGAAGGATCATCGCCACCGACCAGTCGATGCACTCGACCGCCGCGCCATAGGGGCCGTTGACGCTGCGGCGCTCAAATTCGATCGGCGGGTAGTGCGGCAGGTGGACGTGCATGTGGGCCAGGTAGAGGAAGAACGGCCGCTCGCGGTTCTCGCGGAGGAAGCGGAGGCTGTGCTCGACATAGCGGATCGTCAGCGACCGCTGGTCGGGCTGCAGTTCGAGGACTTCCTCGCCGTCGAGCAGGGGCAGCGGCGGGTGTTGGTCGTGGGGCGCCTGGATGCCCATGTCGTTGCTGAACGGCAGACCGAAGTAGCGGTCGAACCCGTGGCGGGTCGGCAGGAACGGCGGCTGGTCGCCGCAGTGCCATTTGCCGATGTGGCACGTGGCGTAGCCCCGGTCCTTCAGCAGCCGCGCGACGGTGATCTCCTCGGGGTGCAGCCCGCCGGGCGAGCCGGGGAACAGGACCCACGAGTTGACGTTCCGCGGCGTGCCCGCCCCGGAGGTCGGCTTGAACGTGTCGAACCCGATCCGCGGGGGATAGCAGCCGGTCATCATCGCCCCGCGGGACGGCGAGCAGACGCTGGAGGCCATGTAGAAGTCCGTCAGCCGCATCCCCTCGGCGGCCAGGCGGTCCAGCGCGGGCGTGCGGTTGTGTTTCGAGCCGTAACAGCCCAGGTCGCCGTAGCCCAGGTCGTCGCAGTTGATCAGCACGATATTCGGTCGCGTCGCGGCATCGCTCATCCGGCCGTCTCCTGAACGGGTGTGAAGTTGAGGTCGCCTAGTGAACATCCGCGCGCAAGCGGTTGTCAAGCCCCCGGTCGGCCGACAGGGCCCGGTCGCGGCTTCATTTCCGTGCAGGCAAAGGGGCGCCCAGGCCTGGACCGACCTGGCCCGGCGAGGCGTCCCGCCGTTTTCCCAACTGCACAACTGCTCCAACCACCCGGGCATCTTCGGCATGACGGTTTACGCCGACACGATCCTGCGGTTCTTCGAGCCGCCCGGGCCGTAGGGGTCAGCCCATCAACCCTTGCAGCGCGTCGCGGACATGCTGCTGCAGGGTTTCCTCGATCGGGTCGGTGGTAGCGGCGTGGTTGACCTCGTGGCCGCCCTGGCCGTGCGCTGCGTCGACGGGCAGATAGCCGACCGAATCGTTGGCGATGGAGATCACGGCGGTCTCAGGCAGCGGGGCGGCTTCGCGGAACAGGGCGACATACTCGCTGAACAGTTCGCCGGGCACGCTGACCAGCGCCAGGTCGCCGGCGCGGAGGGCCATCACCTCGGTCTCGATCGTCTCGCCCTTTTGGCGGTCGGGCACGCCGCGCCATTCGCGGTTGGTGACCAGTCGCCACGGACGGCTGCAGACGGCCACGGGTCCGGGCGCGAGGGGATGAAGCCTGCCGATCGCCTCGAGCACCGCCTCGCCCAGCGATTCGCCCATCGCCCGCGGGTAGCGGGCGCCCACCTGGATGCAGGTCCGCGGATTGACGTTGCCGGCGCCGGCCAGGGCGAACATCGCGAGCATGCCCCGGTGGCGGGCCTCCAGGAGGTCCTTGAGGTAGCCGGGGTAGTCGGCGGAGATCTTGATGCTCCGCGGCCCCAGCGTCACCGGATGGCAGCCGTAGTTGACCAGCAGGGCCGCCAGCCGCCCATCCTCGCGCCGGACGCCCACGAGCATCACCGACGGATCGACGTAGCCGGGGTGTTTGCCGTCCGGGTCGCGCCACTCGTTGGACCAGACCCCGTCGTTGCTCTCGACCCGCCGGTTCGACGCCAGCGGCGGCGCATCGGTCCAGGCGACCTCGAACCGCCCCGGCTCGGCGGCGGCGTCGGCGGCGGCCACGAGCTCAACAAGCCGTTCTTCCAGCCACGGCCGATAGTCGAGATCGACCTGCGCCAAATCGTCGCCGCCGCTGTAAGTGCGAACGCCCGACGGGCCGCTGTGCGTGTGCGTCGCGGTGATCATCACCGCCTCGGCCGGCAGACCCGTCCGCTCGGCCACACGCTCGCGGACGGCCGTCACAAGGTCGCGCGGATAGCCGATCAGGTCGCTGGTCACCACCGCCCAGCCGCCGTCACCGCCCTTGCAGACCAGCGCCTCGGCCCGCAGGCGATGGCCCACGCCGTCGGCGACCCGCGGCCGCGTGCCGTACCCGGCCAGCCGGACGCCCAGCGGCGGCGTGATGTCCGTCGCCGCCGTGCCAATGTCATAACCGGTCTCGTTCATCGTTCACCTCGCTTCGACAAACCACGGTTTGGCCACCGCTGTATCCTTTCCCTCCCTGTCGTCCGGGCATGATTGTGCCCGTCGCGGGGGCGGGCCGTCAAGCCGCAAGATGCAGCCGTACCCCGAGGCACGTGGCCCGCTCGCCTCGACGGGGGGCCGTGACGACCGAGGACGACCTGGACGATTGCCCCAACCTGCTGTATAAGCGGACGATTCGGTCATCGACATCTTCGGCCGCCATGCGGCGACGAACGCACATTGGGACGGTTTTCACATCATGGAGTAAGCACATGATCGGTTTTTCGCTGACCGCGGTGGAGCTTCCCGAGGATCTCGCAAGCCGGGTCGAATCGCTGCAAATGCTTTTCGCGGGGATCGGCGTGGTGGTCGGCCTGCTCTACCTCACGCTGGGTTACAGGATCTTCAAGATCATGCTCGCCATTCTGGGCGGCCTGCTGGGGCTGCTCTTCGGCGCCGCCGGGGGGTATGCTTGCGCCGAGTCGACCGGCGCGATCGTCGGCGCCGTCGTCGGGGCCGCACTGGGGGCCGTCCTGCTTTACGTGCTCTATTTCGTGGGCGTCTTCATCCTGGGAGGTCTGCTGGGCGGCGGCCTGGCTTACGCCTACCTGATGCAGTCGACCGGTACCGAAGAACCCGGCATCGCGATCATCGCGGCCCTGGCGTGCGGCGTGGTAGCGCTGCTGCTGCAGAAGTTCTTCCTGATCTGCGGCACGTCATTCACCGGCGCCACCATGATCGTCGGCGGCATCTACACGTTGCTCGACAAGCCCTCGTTCCATGCCCAGCTTTTCGAGGGCCCCGACCACGTGGAACCCGCCTCGCGTGCTCTGATGACGCAGGGGCTGATCATCCTGGCCGTGATGGTCCTCGGCATCATCGTCCAGTATGTCTGGACGGGCAAGAAACCCAAGGCCACCGGCAAACAGGCGGCCGAAGGTGCGCCGGCCGGCAAGCCCTCATCGCAGGCCCCCGCCGGCCGCCCCACCGGAACGAACGACGGATAACGATCAGGCGTACCGCCCATACTGCGCGGCGGCCTCGTACATTGCGACGACGTTTTCCGTCGGCGAATTGTCCTGCAGGGCGTGCGTAGGCGAGAAGCAGTACCCGCCGCCGGGCATCATGATCTCCAGCGTGTCGCGGACGTCGGCGACGGTGTCGGCGACGGCGCCGAAGGCGACCGGCCCGGCGGTGGAGATGCAGCCGTGAAAGGCCAGGCGGTCGCCGTAGCGCTGCTTGAGATACGCCGGCGCCATGGCCTTCGCCTCGGGCTGGAGGGTGTCGACGACGTCGATGCCCATGGCGATGAAGTCGTCGAAGGCCCAACTGCTCGAGCCGCACGAGTGGATCATGACCGGCAGGTCCCAGGCCTTGGCCAGGTCGATGAACCGCTGGTGTCGTGGGCGGATTTGGTCGCGGAAAACCTGCGGGCTGATCAACGGGCCGATCTGCGTGCCAAGGTCCTCGCCCAGCCACATGAAGCTCACGCCGCCCCGGGCGGCTTCCACCGTGCGACGGAGGACCTCCAACTGGACCTCCAGCCGCCGATCGATCAGCAGCAATCCCGCCGGATCGCCCGTCAGCAGATCCACCAGCACCTGCTCCATCCCGCGGAGCATGCCGGTGCCGTTGATCACGTCGGGCACGCCGGCATTGCCGACGAACACCGCGCAGTCGCCCATCGCGCGGCAGCGCCCGGCGACGTTGCCGTACTCGTAATCGTCCGGCGATGGCATCGGCCAGGCGGCGACCGCCTCGACGTCGGCGTCGCGCAGGGGGAAGTCGCAGAAATCCCAGTACCCCCCGGCGCCGTGCTCGATCCACCGCGTCACCCGCCCCCACTGCCCGTCCACGCGCCGGTCAGGCCGTTCGGAATGCAGGCGCGGCCCCACGTACGGTGCCCCCACGCCGCGAAAGTCCACCCCCAGCGCCCGCCGCAAGCCCTCGGCGTCGTCGGCGGCCAGGCCGAAATGGGCCTTGAGCCGCCGATCGATGCCCGGGTTGGCCAGGTAGTTGATCGGCACGCGATCGGGCTCGCCGCGGCCGAACGCCGTCAGAACCCGCCGGCGACTGTTCATAGACGACTCTCTTACGACCGCAGCAGCGGCGAGGTCGCCAGCGCGTCAACCACGTCGACGGCCGGCCGACTGCGGGGACGGAGGCGACGTTCCGTGCCCCTGCGGCGCCGGCGGCGGTGGACCGTCGCGGCCAGGGCGTCCATCCGCCTGGCGGCCGGCGTCGCATCGGCGCTGGTCCGCAGGTCGACGGATCCCTCCACGGGCGCCGGCGCCGCCGTGCCGAAGTTGTTCTTGAGCAGGGCGAAGTCGTCGAGGTCGACGTCCCCGTCCCGGTCGAAGTCGGCGCGGCCGTCCGTCAGCGGGTTCTGGCCGAAGCTGACCTTCAGGATGGCGAAGTCGTCGAGGTCCACGTCCCCGTCCAGGTCGGCGTCGCCGGGGACGGCGTCGGGGCCGGGGCCGTCAAACTTCTGAACGACGAGGTTCCAGGCCATGTCGTCCCCGTCATACTCGCTCCACGCGACGGCGAAGTCGCCGTTGGCGTCCATGGCGACCGACGGCGCCGAGGCAGCGGGAGGCGTCAGCGGGATCTCCGCCTCGGCGACCCCTCCGACGGCATCGTAGAGAGTGCCGTAGCCTTCCTGCAAGTACATGCCGGACGGGTCGTAGCCGCCTTGCCAGAGGACGATGAAGTCGCCATCGGCATCCATGCCCACGCCAACGTCGACGCCCGTCATCGAGGCATCGTCGATCTCGGCCACACCGAACGCCTGCCCGCTCGCCGCGCCGCCGGCGTCGAAGATGCCGGCCATGACCGACACGGGGCCCATGGCCATCTCGTCCCACTGGGCCCACGCCAGAACGAAGTTCCCGTTGGCGTCCATGGCGGCGGCGGGGCTCGACACCTGCGTGTCCGTCTCATGGGGGACCAGTTCCACGGGATCGCCGACCTGGCCGTCGGCGGTGTAGAACCTGCCCTGCAGCGAGGACGTCATGGCGTAGCCGTCGTAGTCCCGCCAGAAGACGGCGAAGTCCCCGTCGGCGTCCATCGCCACGGCCGGATCGGGGCTTCCCATGCTGTCCGCCCACGCCACTTCCAGCGTCGGTCCGACCGGCAGCCCGGCGGCGGTGAACCGCTGGGCGAGCACCACGCCGCCCATGGCGGCCATGTCATAGTCCTGCCAGACGACGACGTGGTCGCCGTCGGCATCGGCGGCCGCGGCGACGTTGGTCGTACGGGCGGCGACGGGCATAGCGCCCAGGCGGAAGGCCGGGTCGACGTCGGCGCCGGCGGCCGGGTAGACGTAGATGGGGATGATCCCATCGCCGCCGTCGTCGCCGTAGCTGTCGCCGTCGGGATCGTCCGAGCCGAGCACGATCAGATCGCCGTCGGTATCCATGGCGATGCGGAACGTATCGTAGTCGGCCACGACGTCGTCCAGCACAACGGGCGCCTGCGTCGGGCGGCCCTGGGCGTCATAGCGCTGGAGGACAGGGGCAGTCGCATCCTCGTAATACATGTCGCGGGCGTACTGGAGGACGGCGAAGTTGCCGTCGGGGTCCAGCGCCAGTTGCACCTCCGTGTTCCAGGCTTCGCCGATAAACCGGCCCAGCGGAGCCCAGCCGGCCGGATTGCCCAGCGGATCGTACCACCGGGCCTGCAGTGTATCGATGTTACCCGCGGTGAGGGTCATGAGCCCTCCGTCGGAGGTCACGGCCATGGCGTAGACGGTGTCGGACCCGATCGCCGGTCCGAGCGGGCTGCCCTGGGCGTCGAAGCGCTGCATGGCGCTGCCGCCGCCCATGTAGGCGTACTGGTCCCACAGGACAATGAAATCGCCATCGGCATCCATCTCCACGCGTGGGTCGGAGACTTCCATGCCGTCGCCACCGGCGAGTTGGAAGGCCATGCCGCGGGCGCTGCCGTCGGCGTTGAACAGCCGAGCGGTGATAAGCTCGCCTCCATAATACTCGCCTGTGCCCGACTGCCACACGATCACGAAGTCCCCGTCGTCGTCCACCGCCACGGCCGGCGAGTCCACCGCCTGGCCGGCGACGGCCGGGGCAACCTGGATCACCGGGCCGATCGGCGTGCCCAGCGCGGTGTACCGCTGGGCGAGGAGTTCATAACTGTCCGACCCGGCTCCGGGATCATCGCCAGGGGCTATCCCCGTCAAGATGAAGCCGCCATCGGGTGTCGCAGCGATATCGGCCCGGCCGACGGACCGAGGCCCGCCCAGGAGGATGGACGTGCCGACGACGGCGCCGGCGGCGCTGAAGCGGTGCGCCAGGACGTCGCCGCCGTAGGTCATCATCCCTGGATCGCCCTCGGTGGAGGTGATCAGGAAGTCGCCGTCGGCATCCATCGCCGCCGAGACGCCGACCGCGCCGGTCGAACCGACGGACAGGATGGGCCCGGCGGGGCTCATGGTGTCCGTGAAACGGCGGGCCCAGACATTCGCTTCCGTGTCGTCAGCGTACTGGTTCCAGGTGACCACGGCGTTGCCCGTGGCATCCATCGCGATGGCCGTGTCGAGGACCTGGCTGTCCGTCATCGCGATGGCTCCCGCCGCGCCGGCCTGGCCGGCGGCGGGATACTGGCGCGCCATGATCGTTGCGTCCCCAGCGTAGGATCCCGTCGCCCAGATCACGGTGGCGTCCCCTGTCGCGTCCATGGCCACGGCCACGTCGCCGGTCAGATCGCTGCTCGAGGCGACCTCGAAGGTCCAGCCGACGGGCCCGGCGGCGTTGAAGCGCTGGCCGTAGAGGGTTCCCCCGTCGTACGCACCGGCCGGGGCGCTCCAGGCGACGACGTAGCCGCCCTGGTCGTCCGTGGCCACCGCGACGTCATCGACGGCAGTCCCCGGGGTAATCAGCGGCATCCGCTGGTCGACCAGCGTGCCCGCCGCATCGAAGAACAGCGCCTGGATCACATCGGTGCTGTCAGGGTTGCCCGGATCGATCGCCATGGCGGTCACGATCATGAAATCGCCGTCGGCGTCCATCGCCAGGGCATACGAGTCCTCGCCCGACATCGTCGCGATCTCGAGCGGCTCGCCGCGAGGCGTGCCGTCGGCGTCGAACAACTGCGCCCACACGTCCGTCCCGTACATCATGTCGTACCGGCTCCAGACCATCACGTAGTCACCATCGGCATCCATGGCGACCCTGGCGTCGCTGGCGGCGCCGTGGATCATGTTGGTCTGCAGGCCCATCAGGCCGCGGAAATCGCCGGCGGGCAGGGCGCGGGCCATCAGTTCGTGGGCGTAGGACTCCGTCCAGACGATCACGGCGTCGCCGTCGGCGTCCATGCCCACCGCCGGATGGCCGTAGTCGTCGCTGACCGCCAGCAAGGGCCCGGCCGCCTGGCCGGTGGCGTCGAAGCGCTGGGCAATGATGCCCGGCCCGTCGTCATCGTCGTAGGTTCCGCCGTAGGGATCGCCGTCGCTCCAGGTCAGTATGAAGGCCCCGGCGGCATCCATGGCCACGGCCACGTTGTCCATGCCGTCGTGGTCCACCAGCATCACCGGCTCGCCGACCGCGGCGCCGGCGGCGTCGTAGAAGTGACCGACGACCTGAGACACGCCGTCCATGGCGTCGCCGACGGGACGGGCCACGAGGAAATCGCCGTCGGCATCCATGCCGACCGCCGGCGCCGGGAGCGTCGTCATGTAGGCCTCGGCCACCTCGATGGGGTCGCCCACCGGCATGCCGGTCGCGTCGAACCGCTGGGCGATCAGGCTGCCGTTCGCCGTGGGTCCGTCGTACGCGCTCCACGCGACGACGAAGTTGCCCGCGTCGTCCATCGCCACGGCGGGTGTGCTGACCGTCATTTCGGCCCGGTCGCCCGCGAACGTCACTTCCTCGCCCAGGGCATAGCCGTCGGCGTCGAAGAAGCGCCCGACGATGCTGTCGTACGTGCCGTACATGCTGTTGTAGCCATTATCCCAGACGATCAGGAAGTCGCCGTCGGCGTCGACGGCCACGGCCGGGGTGGCGTTGAGGTACGAGTAGCCGTCGGGCACACCCACGAGGAAGCGGGCGCCGTGCGGGCTGCCGTCGGCGGCGAACCGCTGGGCCCAGACGGCGTGACGCATCGTGTTGGCGTCGTACTGCCGCCACGTGGCGACGAAGTCGCCGTCGGCGTCGGCGGCGACGGCGGGATACGACATCCCGATGGAGGTCGATTCGTGAATGAGCCGTCCCGTCGGCCCCGTCGGATTGTCGGCGGCGTCAAAGAAGCGGACGTTCACCCCCGCGTTGTACATGCCACGGCCCCAGATGGCGACCAGATCGCCGTCGGCGTCCAGGGCGACTTCAGCGTCGCCGACGTTGCGGCCGGCGATCTCGAGCCGCGGCCCGGCCTCGACGCCGGTGGGCTCGAAGCGCTGGGCCACCAGCCGGGTCGACATCGCATAGGCGTCGTAGCTGTTCCACGACACGACGAAGCCGCCGGCAGCGTCCATGGCCACGTCAACGTCGGATACCCCCGCGCCCGGTTCGCTGACCAGCACCACGGGCGGCAAGACCGAGCGGCCGGCGGCGTCCACAAACCTCCCGTAGACCTTCGTGGCGCCCCCCATGCCATCGCCCCCGCCGGGCCAGACGACGAGGGCGTTTCCGACGGCATCGGCGGCGACGAGCGGCGCAGGCACGGTGTCAGTGCTGTCGAAGCTTCCGAGCACCTGGTCGGCGATGGTCGGCACGCCGGCGGCGTCGAACATGCGATAGTACATCGTGGCGTCGGACCCGTACGAGCCCAACTCAGTCCAACCCAGCACGAGATCGCCGTCGTTGGCCATGGCCACCGACACGCCCTCCACGGACCGATCCATCAGTTGGAGCTCCGCGCTGGTCGGGGTGCCCTCGGCGTCGTAGAACCGTGCGCGCACGCCGGCCGGGTCGTCGTCGTAGGCCGACCAGGCGACGACGAACTCGCCGGTGTCGGCCATGGCGACAGCCGCGTCTTGGCCTTCGCCGACGGTGAACGCGGGCGTCAGGGCCGTGCCCGAGGCGTCGAAGCGCTGGGCCATGATGTCCAGGCCGGACGGGTCGTACCCATGGGACGCCTCGGTCCAGACCACGACGAAATCGCCGTCGCCGTCCGCGGCCAGATCGAGGCCGCTGAGGCCGTCGTGGTACCCAGTGTCCTCAACCGGACCGACCAACTGGTGGACGGGGTCGTCGATGCCGTCGCTCCAGCCGAACAGTCGCTCGAAGACGCCGGCCTGGTAGGTCCCGTAGTTGTCCGAGTCGCCCCAGATGACGCGGAACTGCCCATCGGCGTCCATGGCCACGGCCGAGTCCATGGCGGACCCGGACGGCCCGGTCACCGGCAGTTGCGGCCCATAGGGCACCACGCCGTCCAGCATGAGGCGCTGTTCCAACGTCTCCAGATCGGTCGGCACCTCGGCGCCGTGGATCGCGCGGTCATCGCGCCCGTGGTGATGCAGATCATACCCCATCGTTGCTGTGTCCTCCCCATCGGCCCGGCGAACCCCGCGGCCCGCTTTGAGACAGATGGTCCTGTTCCCTCGTTCTAGGTCTTCTTCGGTCCGACGGCCTGATCGCCGGCGGTCTCCTTGTCGGTCTCGTACAGCCAATACGCGAACCCCGGCGCCGTCACCGCCTGCTGGACGACCGGGTGCGTCATGTTCAGAATCGACGGGCGGAGCACCTCGGGCAGGAACGCCACGTCGTACAGCTCGTCACAGCCGTCGGTGAACTCGAACATCCCCAGGTTCTCGCCCGTCTCCAGGTCCACCACCGCCACGCCGCACACGAGCTGCTTGTGGTCCTCCTGCACCGGCAGCCCCTCGAACGCGTGGCTGCTGCGGACCTGGGACAGGCCCACCAGGGCGTAGTGCCCGGTGAAGCACAGCCCCCGGGCGTAGCCGGGCAGGACACAGACGACCTCGTAGGTTCCCCGCTCGGGGTCGACGCGGCACAACTGCCCGCGGCCGGAGTTGAGCAGCCACCACGCCCCGTCATGGCGCCGCGGCGAGTGGGGCATGCACAGACCGGTCAGGGCGCACTCGCCCGTGTCGACGTCGATCAGCACGCCCCCGTCGGCCTTGGTCTCCCGCCACGCCCCGGCTTCGTCGTGGGTGCCGTGCGCGGTGACGTACTTGGGACGCCCGTCCAGCATCGCCAGCCCGTTGAGGTGGCAACGGTCCTCCGGGACCACCTGCGAGACGAACGGGGGCTTCCATCGCGGCTCGAAGCTGTAATCGCGGCCCACCAGCGACAGGCAACTGAAGCGGGTGTTCACCGCCCACAGGCCCTCGTCGCCGAAAGCGATGTCGTGGAGATTCAGATCCCCGGTCAGGTAGTTCGTCCGCGGCAGGAAGAGCGAATCGTATCGGCCGCAGTTTTCCTGCGGATAATGCGGCGCCAAAATGGGACTGTTGGCGAACACCATCACGTCCCGCCGGCAGGCGATCGCCAGCGCGTCGCCGCGGGCGGCCATGCCCATCGGCTTGGCCAACTCGCGGGGCAGCACCGTCACCTCGCGCCCGTTGAACCCCAACAGCACCACGCGCCCGGCCTGGTACGTTGTGATCGCCACCGACCCGCCGGCCGAAGCCATCCACCGCACGAAGCCCTCCGACGCGGCACACCGAATAACCCGTTCGACCTGGCTCACCCGCACACTCGCACAATAGAGAAGGGCCGTCCAAACACTCGACCGACAGAGGGTTACTATACCAGCACTCCGGTAGCTGTCAAGTCATAGATGTGTGTTTACGCGAGGTTTGCGCAACGCTTCGTTCACCGGTCCGCCGCGAGCCGGGTTTTCCCGCCGTGCGCCGCCAACAATATCGGTGGAGGATGCAGGGGGGGGGTGACAGGATGCTGAGCCGATGGGCAGGGGTATTGATGGTTGTCCTGGCCGCGCCGGCGGCGGGGCGGACGGTGGTGCCGCTGGATCTGTCCGGCGGGTTCAACATGGATGCCGTGTGCGGGCCGCGGGAGTACCAGGTGTGCCTGGCCGACGGGGACGCGGATCTGGCGGAGTTGTTCGGGGGGATGCCCGCCGGCAACGGCGTGCTGGTGGTCGCCGACGGCCAGTGGCTTCTCGCCGCCTCAAACGGGCCCACGTATGCGTATTCGCTGCCGGGGACGGCCGGCCACCCGAGATTGTACAACGCCGACGACGGCCTGCCGTCCGACGGGGTGCTGCGCGGGGCTGATCGGCTCTATCACTTGCCGTCCGTGTTCGGCAACGCCACGCTGATCGGCGACTGGACGGAGGCGGACGACCCGACGACGCTGGACGTGCGGCCCAACTGCATCACGGTCGGCGCCCTGCACGATCGCGCCACCTGGCAGATCGCGTCGGTGACGGTGGAACTGCCCGACCGGCAGAAGGGCTCCTACGAGACCGTCAACTTCGTCCTGGCCGCCCTGGACACGCCCTACCGGGCGGCCCACATGCGGATCGTCGCGCTGTACGGGCCCGACGGAACCGTCGAGCACGTGCTGCACGAGTTCGGCGACGAGGGCGCCAACGCTCCGCTGATGACCCAGGCCCCGCCGGCGGGGTTCGCGGCGCTGCATCCGTTCGAACGGCGTTACAGCGCCGCGCTGGGCCCGACCGGCGCCATCGTCAAGCCCGGGGGCGCCTTCATCGAGTTCGCCGATCCCCTGCCGCTGGAGACGGCCGAGGCGCTGTGGGGCTTTCGCATCGAGGACACCCGGCCCGAGCTCGACGGCGCGGCGCGGGGGTTGACGATCTTCGCGGCGACGGCGTCGCGGCCGGGAAAAGCGAACACGCCCCCCGTCGCCAACGCGGGGCGTGATATAATGCTCGTCGACGAAGACGGCGACGGGGCCGCCTGGGTCCGCCTCGACGGGTCGGGCTCGGCCGACGCCGAGGGCCCGCTGCTGGCGCACGTCTGGAGCGACAGCGTTCCCCTCGCCGTGGGCGTTGTGCCGATCGTGGCCTTGACAGTCGGCTCGCACAGGGTGATGCTGACGGTCACCGACGGTGACGGGGCAACCAGGACGGACGTGGTCACGGTCGTCGTGGCCCCGCCCGAACGGCCCGCGCCGCTCGCCGAGCCGCCCAGGCCGCCCGAGCCGTGGGAACCGCCCCAACCGCCCGGGTCGCCGCCGCCGCCGGAACTGCCGGACCCGCCGGAGGTCGGACCGCCGGAGCGCTTTCCGATCCACGACGACGGCATGCAGCCGCTGAGACGTTGACACACGCGACGTAGACATTCCATAAGACCTTCAGGCCACAGGAATTGTATCTTTCATTCTGGACAAGCGGGTTCCCGTACCGCTAAGGAGAGGACTATGAGGGAGATTATGCGCACGTCCTTGATACTACTGGGTTTACTGATCTGCGCGCCGGCGTTCGCCCAGACGGCCCAGACGCCGCTGGACCTGACCGCGGCGTTCAACATCGACGCCGTGTGCGGCCCGGCCGAGCACCGCGTCTGCCTCAACGACGGCAGCCACGATTTTGTGGATCTGTTTGGCGGCCTGCCCGACGGCAACGGCGCCTACGTCCTGGCGCAGTCCAACTGGCTGGTCGCCAACGGGTACGGCGCCGACTTCGCCTATTCCACGCCCACCCAGTGGAACCATCCCCTGTACCTGTCGGGCGACCAGGGCCTGCCGGACGACGGCGTGATCGCCGCCGCCGACCGGCTCTACCACGTCGCCTCGCTGGTCGGCAACGGCACGCTGCCGGGCAACTGGACCGAAACCGCCGATCCGACCGACTATTCCCTGCTGTCGAACGTCGTGTGCATCGGGGCAATGCACAACAGGAACGACTGGCAGATCAGCAGCGTCGTCGTCGAGCTGCCGCCCACCCAGCAGCAGGCTTACAGCGACGTCAATTTCGTCCTGGCGGCCATGGACCTGTCGAACCGGGCGCGTAACGCGCGGATCGTCGCCCTGTACGGCCCGGACGGGTCCGACGAGGCGGTCCTGTACAGCTTCTCGACCGACTCGGGCGGCAGCGGGCCGGTCATGGACGAGCCGGCACCGGCGGGTTTCGTCGAGGCGCGGACGATGACGCAGATCTGCAACACCACCAGCGGCTCGACGGGGACCGTGCGCGGCGGGACGTCCAGGCTGTTCACGTTCGACGCCCCCCTGCCGCTGGATGCGGGCAAGATGCTCTGGGGGTTTCGCATCGAGGACGTCGACCCGACGCTGAACTGGGCCGCCCGCGGCCTGACGATCTTCGCCGCGACCGCGACCCGCGCCGGCGGCGGCGCGATCCCGCCGGTCGCCGACGCGGGGGCCGACCAGGTCGTCGTCGATAACGACGAGGACGGCCTCGAGGACGTCCGGCTCGACGGGGCCGCCTCCGCCGACGCCGACGGCGTCCTGCTGACCCATACGTGGAGCGACGGCGGCCTCGAGATCGCCCGGGGCATCGCCCCGGTCGTCTCGCTCGACGTCGCGACGCACGAGATCACCCTGACCGTCAGCGACGAGGACGGACTGACCGACAGCGACACGATGATCGTCGACGTAACTCCCATCGCCGCCGGCACCCCCGAGGCCGACGCCGGGCCCGACCAGTCCGTCGCCGACACCACCGATTCGGGCGACACCGAGGTGACGCTGGACGGATCGGGCTCGTCCGACCCCGACGGGACCATCGTCAGTTGGGTCTGGACCGAAGACGACGTCGAGATCGCCACCGGTGAAACCGCCGTGGTGACGCTGACCGTCGGCGTCCACGACATCACGCTGACCGTCACCGATAACGACGGGCTGACACGGACCGATACCGTCACCGTCACCGTCGCCGCCTACCAGCCGCCGGCGGTCTACCACGTCGATGCCGTCAATGGCGACGACGCCAACGACGGCGGCGAAACCGCCCCGTTCCGGACGATCGCCAAGGCCGTCTCCGCCGTCAAATACGGCGACACGATCATCGTCCACGACGGCATCTACCGCGAGGCGGTCGGCCTGCCGACCAGCGGCTACGAGGGCAGCCCGATCACGATCGCCGCCGCGGCGGGCGAGCATCCTATCGTCAGCGGCGCCGGCGAGGTGGCCGGCTGGACCGCCTGCAGCGCCGCCGACGTGAACAACAACCCCAATGTCGCCAACATCCATCGCGCCGACATCGGCTGGAAACCGACGAGGCTCTTCGAGGACAACCAGCCGCTGACCAAGGCCCGCACGCCCTGGCTCAGCCCCGCCGACGGCGGCACGACCACCAGCCTCTACGACCCCGTCAATATCACCGAACCCGACGGGTACTGGTCCGACGGCGGGGAGGTGTTCATGTGGATCACCACCGGCACCACCCACCACACCCGCGAGATCCTCACCCACACCGGCTCGACGATCACCTTCGCCGACCTGGGCTACGGCTGGACCCCCGACGCCGAGGACCTCTACTGGCTGCAGAACAAGGTCGAGCTGATCGACGAGCCCGGCGACTGGGCCGTGGCCGATAACGGCGACGGGACGTATCGCGTCTTTCTCTGGCCGTCCGACAGCGACGACCCGGCCGCCCATCTGGTCGAGGGCTCGACCGAGTACGGGCCGTTCCTGATCGGCTGGGGCCGGCAGAGCCACTGGATCATCGACGGGCTGGAGATCCGCCACAACGACAGCCACGGCGTGGGAAGCTGGTCGGCCGGTGCCCACCACATCACCGTCTGCAACTGCATGATCCACCACAACGGCGGCACCGGCATCTACGGCCGCTGCAACCACTACGGCCACTACACCCGCAACTACGTCGGCCACAACTCCACCGGCATCTCCAACGGAGATGCCGCCGGCAACACGCTCATCGAGGAAAACGAGGTCGACACCAACACCCACGACGGGATCATCGTCAACCTCAACAACGTCACGCTCCGCCGCAACTATATCCACGGCCACATGATGTGGGGCCACGCCGACAATGTGCAGACCTACGGCGACGTGGATGACCTGCTGTTCGAGGAGAACTTCATCTTCAACGCCGGCCAGTCGATCATGATGGCCGAAACCGACGGGGTGACCTATCGTAACAACGCCATCGTCGGCTGCCACGCCTATATGGTCATCGCCGGGCACCAGTCGACCTTCGACGTTCGGCTCGAGGGCAACACGCTGATGTTCCCCGGTTATGGGGCCGTCAACACCTCCGGCGACATCTTCAACTTCACCGACAACATCTTCTTCCTCGGCCACAGCGGCGGCGCGTACGGGAGGACCGACGAGCACACCGTCTTCAACAGCGATTACAACCTGTTCTATACCGCAGACGGACTCGCCGAGGCCGTCGCTCATGTCCCCGGCACCTGGAACGCCCCGCTGGCGACGGTTCAGACCTACGGGCTGGAACTGCACAGTCAGTACGGCCCGCCGGCATTCGTCAACGCGCCGGTCAGCTATCACCGCGCCGATGCCCACCGGGTAATGGAGTACACGCCCACACGGGTCATCATGGATCCCGGCGCGCTGACGGGCCTGTCCGTCGGCGATCACATCGAGATCGATTGGGACGGCGTCGTCCGCACCGTCACCGCCGTCGGGCCCGACTGGATCGAGTTCGATGTGCCCAAGCCGGAGATGACCACCTTCAAGGCCGGCTTCGTGATCAACTGGAAGGACAACACCGATTACACGCTCGACCTGGCCCTCCAGCCGACCAGCCCGGCCGTCGGGGCGGCCGCTGACGGCGGCGACCTCGGCACGACGATCGACACCGTCGCCTTCCGCGACAGCGACTTCGACGGCGACGGCGTCCGCGACGTGCCCCGCTGGGGCGCCGCGGCCGTACCCCAGGTCAAGCCCGGCGACGCCGACGGCGACGGGGACGTGGACCTCGACGATTTCGCGATCCTCAAGCTGAACTTCGGCACGCCCGGCGGCGCCACGCAGGCCAAAGGCGAC
>CAZHRW010000050.1:0-28207 GCA_964535025.1 uncultured Planctomycetales bacterium | reverse complement strand
TCATTTTATTGCACCGCGGCATCATTTTATTCACCATTTGCATCATTTTATGAACCCGCCCCTTAACTTTCTTCTCCCGCCCGGCTCCAGCCGCGCCGCCGGCGGGAAACGGCCTTATCCCGTCCCCGTTTATTTCACGTTTTCACCCAAAACCGCCCCGAGGATTCGGATTATTCGGGTTTTATGCCGCTAAACTGGGCAAGCTGGGCAAGCTGCACCGTCCGGCCCGCCACAAAATTGAGCCGCCGCTCAACAAAATGAACGAATCGCATAACATAATGAAGTGTGTATTCCATTTTATTTAGCGACAGGATAGCAAAACCCGCCCGCTTGCCGTCCGCGGAGCGCTCCGCCTCGTAACCCCTTGTCAAACCTCAGCCGGACCCCCGGCAAGACGGCATCCAAGACGGCATCCGGTTTTGGCCAAAAATGAACATTTCCGATTTCGCCGCCGCGTTTACGCATACGTCGCCGCCAGCAGTCGCAGCCGCTCGAGGTCCGTCACCGTCGCCGACAGGGTGCCCTCGCTGTCGGTCTCGAAGGCGACCGCCTCCCCGTCCGGCGCGGCCTGGAGGGCGGTGAACCGCCGGCCCGCCGGCGGCCGCAGCGTCAGCGGGACCGCGGCGATCGGCAGCGGCGGGAGCTGACGCTGGTAGTTCAGCAGGCCGACGATCAGCCGTCGCTGCTGGGGCTGGTCGGCGACCGACAGCCACACGCACGGGTGCGTCGCCGCCGCGGCGGTTTGGCGGTCGCCGAGCAGCTCGCCGAGCAGCGCCAGCAGGGCCCGGCGGCCGGCGGGGGCGTCGACGGCTTCGAGGTCGGCGGCGGCGTAGATGGCGCGGCCGTCGCCGAAGGTGTGGGCGACGACGGCCGGGGCGTCGGTGTCGCGCCAGGGCGGGGCGCTGTGGATGCTGGCCCAGTTGTGCGTTTCGACGGTGCCCCACTCGCGTGCGTAGGGCTCGGTGAGCGTGGCGAGGACGTCGCCCTCGGCGTGCGCGGCCAGCCGCACCATGCCCGCGTGGGCGTTCGGCGACGACGGCAGGCTCATGTGGCCGAGGTAGTTCTGCGGGACGATCGCCCCGCGGAGCAGCTGGCAGGCGGGTTTGAGGTACGCGACGCGGCCGAGGTCGTCGCCGGCGAGGTGGCAGCCGAAGACGTCGGCGAGCATGAAGTCCTCGTGGCGGGTGCCGGCGGTTTCGGTCAGCGAGGTGTAGCGGCTGGCGTACAGTCGGCCGCCCCGGCGGACGTATTCGCGCAGGGCGTCGACTTCCTCGCGGTCCATCCGCAGGACGTTCGGCAGCACGACGACCTTGTAGCGGTCCAGTTCGCCCAACTGTTTCCGCGTGATCACGCCGAACGGCACGTGGGCCTCGGCGAGCGTCCGGCAGGCGCCGCGGACGGCCTGCAGGTGCGGATAGCGGCGCGACCACGCCGCCTCCGCCACGGGCGTGCCGTTGGTGGCGAAATCCATCTTCGACGCGCTGGAGAAGTACACCCCCACATCCTCGACCGGCCGCCCGCCGAGGTATGGCTCGTAGCGGCTCATCTCGTCGTACACGTCGCGGATCATCGCGTACGGGGCGGGGTTGGCCGTGCCGTCGGGGTGGATCGCGTCGATGAAGAGCATCGCCCCGCTGAACAGCGTGGTGGCCAGCGCCTGCATGCGGATGGTCTCGACATCCTTGGTACTTTCGTGCTCGACGAGGTCCAGGCAACGGCTGGTCATGAACTCGACCGGCGGGTGTTCCGAGAGGTTCACCATCAGCTTGCTGACGGTGAGCTGCTCGACCGGATCGCCGTAGAAGTCGGCGCCCAGGAAGTCATTTGCCGCGGCGTTGCGGAAGCCGACGCCCATCCAGTTCGCCAGGGCGCTGGCGAAGTTGTGGTACACGGTGATCCCCGGCTGCGCCTGCCGTGCGCAGGCGTTGAGGAACTCGGCGAACTCGAGCATCCACTGCTCGCGGGCCTCCTGGAAGCGGCACCAGGCGGGGTCGAACCAGTTGACCGCGTCGGGGATCTCCAGGTCGGCTTCGCGGCTGAACCGCTCACGGCAGTGGCGGCACGTGCACACGCCCGGCCAGAAGGTCATATCGTAGAACAGCCCGTCGAACCGGTAGCCGCCCAGCAGTTCGGCCACCTGCGCACGGCAGAACTCGCGGTAGTCCGGGTTGTTCGGGCACACGTGGCCGTAGCGACCGGTGATGACCAGCTCCGATGATGGGTTGCCGGTGACCATCCGCCAGTCGGGGTGGTTCAGCCACGCCCAGTTGTTGAAGATCACACTGTAGTACGCGCAGCTGGCGATCCCGGCCTGCTCCAACAGGCGAACCATCTCGCCGACGACGTCGCGGCCGCGCAGCCCTTCGTGCATCTTCCCGGTGCGGGTCGGCCAGTAGCACAGGCCGACGTGCGACTGCGCGTAGAACATCACGGACGTCAGTCCGGCCGCCTTGTACAGGCGAACCATCTCCGCCGGATCGTACTTCGCGAGGAATTTCGGATCCCAATCGGGGATGTGCATGTCCACGAGCATCCGGCGGTAGCCGCGCTGGTACCAGGGGCGTTCCATGTCTGGCTTGCCTTTCTCCACGGCGTTACAAGACCAGGTCCGGGTTGCCTGGTCCGAAGTGCTTGAGCATGACGATCGGGTCGCACTCGGAGCGGTTGACGATCGTCACGCCCTCGGTCGCGGCCTGTTCGCAGACGAAGTACTCATCGTGGGTCAACTGGCCGAAGCGGATCAGAGCCGGCGTCTCGATCGGCCAGGGGCCCATCGTGCCGTGCCCCTGCATCATGATCAGCCCGTACGCCCCGCCGTCGCGGATCGTGACGGTCCGCCCCGGCAGCACGGTCAGCTCCTTGGCGCTGAAGGCGTCGGACCGGTAGCAGATCCACTGTTCGACGTACCCCTCGGCCTCCATTTCATTCACCGGCCGCACCGGCCGGGGGGCCATGAAGTGGTGCTCGGCGAAGTGCGGATCGACGTTCTCGTCCCAGTCCAGCACCTCCAGCAGCCAGTCGACGTCGCCGACCTTCTCCGGCGGCGTATCCTTCCACAGCAGTTCCTCGCCGATCACCTGGTCGCCGGTCAGCGACTGGTACATCGCGAACACGTCGGAGGCCTTCTGCGGCTCGTACGTGCACAGGCTGCCCGGGGCGTGCAGCACCCCCGGCGGCACGTTCCAGCCGGTGCCGGGCCTCAGGCGGTACGCGCGGGACAGGTCGGTGAGCTTGTTGTCGCCGGCGGTGAAGTTCACCAGGCATCGGCGGACCTGCTCGCGGGTCGTGCCGGGCTCGAAGCCGAAGAACGTGTAGGGGAAGTCCCCGCCGTGGTTGTTCACCTGCGGGGGGAAGTAGTACGCCTCGGGTTTGCCCAACTGCCCGGTCAGCGCGGCGTGCGCGTCGCGATGGTGGACGTGGTGCGGCAAGGGGCCCTTGTTGTCGAAGAACTTCGAGTACATCGGCCACCGGCCGTACTCGCCCCAGATCCGCTCGCCGATCAGCGCGCCGGCCAGCTCCGCCACGGCATCGCGCAGCAACACGCGACGGACGCTTCCGCCGTCGTCGACGACGACCTGGCTGAGCCCCTCGTTTTCGCTGGTCCGCGGGCCGTTGTCGGCCGGGGTGGTCGAGGAGAACCACCGCTCGTCGATCCCGCCCCGCTCACCGCCGTAGGCGTAGTAGTCGTCCGGATGCAGCTTGATCCGCCTGCCCGGCACGCAGAACGACCGCGGCACCCACGTCGGGGCCAGGCGCAGGATCCCCTCGCCCTGGTCCAACGCCCGCGCGGCGAGGGTGCGGCCTTTGCTCTTGGACATCGTTGCTCCTTTCCCATCTCCATACCGTATCCCTGGACTGTCCGAAATGATGCACCAGCGGGGGAGGTTCCGCAAGGGGCTGGGGTCAGGGAAGGGATCGGCCGAGCCGGTGTCGGACAAGCACGTGACGGTTCACTGACGCTCAGCGGCTGCGCGACCGGAAGAAGGCGGCGATGTCGGCCTTGCCTGTTTGTCCCGTGGCGACAGCGAGGGTCAGCTCGTAGATGCCGCCTTTGAACACCTCGATCTCTACACCGTTGATGTCGAGGAACGTCAGCGCCGTCACGGCGCCCGCTCGCTTATTGCCGTCCAGGAAAGGGTGGTTGTTCACGATGTGGAACAGATACGCCGCCGCCATCTCGAACAGGTCCGCGTGCAGGAACTGGCCACTGAACGCGGCCTGGGGCTGGGCGACGGCCGATTCGAGCAGCCCCATGTCGCGCACCCCCTGCTCCCCGCCGTAGCGGGCGATCTGGTCCGCGTGCACGAGCAGAACGTCGGACACATCGAGGAAAACGGTCATGCCATCTCACTCCGCCAGGCGCTTCAATTCGTCGCCGAAGATCCGGTTGATCTTCTCCATCGAGGCGTCGAGTTTCTCCTGGCGAGCCTTGTCCCGGACCGGCCGGACCATCAGCACATCGCCGTTGGTCATCAGCTCGAGCGGCGTGTCGGGCGAAATGTCGAGCAGCTCCAGGATGGGCTTGTCGATCACCAGCGCGAGGCTGTTGCCGTGCTTGATCAGTGTTTTCGTCATGGTCATCGCTCCTGAATGGATACACATAGTATATACGGCCCCCCCTTCTGGGGCAAGGGGCGTGGTGGACAGGTATGGACAGAATGGACTGGATGGACTTGATGGACGGCTGGCGCCGCCCGGGAGCGCGCCGGGCCGTGCGAGGCCGATGGACGGCTGACGCCGCGGCGGGCGTGTGATTGGCGGCCGCGGGCCGCGCACCGATCGGGCGGGCCGTCTCAGGGCTGCCTGGCCTCCCGCACCTCCTCGAAGAAGGGCGTGCGCTCCTGCCGGACGCAGGCGACGGCGTAGAGGTACATGGCGGCCGACCAGGTCTGCCAGTCCTGGCCGCGGGGGCGGCCGTCCTGGGCCTGGTAATATTCGTTGAAGCCGTAGGCGAGCTTCGGGTCCTTGGGGTGCCGGACCAGCTCGGTCAGCGCCGCCAGGGTCCGCCGGGCCAGGTGGAGGCGGCCGGCGGCGACCATGGCGGCGATGTGGAAGCCGCTGACGAAGGGCCAGACGCCGCCGTTGTGGTAGCAGCCCGGGCGATTGTGCAGCTCGTAACGGCGGGACCATTCCCAGTCGCCGGGGCGGACGAAGGGGAAGAAGTTCGGCGCCAGCTCGACGCCCAGGTCGCCGCGGGCGCGCATGGCGTCGCACTCCCGCTCGATCCACGCGAGGATCGCCTTGGCCCGCGAGGGCGGGGCGATCCCGGTCAGGATCGCCAGGCTGTTGCCCAGCAGGTCGAACCGCTCGGAGGAGAAGACCTTGAACGAGCACATCGCGTAGTAGGGCTTGCGCTTGAGGATCAGCCCCTCGTGCACCCGCCGGCTGGCTTCGTCCTCGGCGGTGATGGTGAACCGGCCCATCATCGCGGCCAGGTCGGCGGCGCGCTCGTGGCGGCCGTGCAGGCGGCAGAAGGCGTAGGTGAGCGTGTTGACGTACAGGCCGAAGCCGGTGACGAGCTGCTCGTCGCGCCAGTCGGTCGTGGGCAACTGGGCGACCAGGGCCCGGTCGGAGGGGCTGGCGTAGTCCATCCACGTGAGGGCCTTCTCGACGGCGTCGGCGAGGAACGCGCCCTCGCCGGACCACCGGCGGTAGATCGCCACCATCAGCAGGAACAGCGGCGTCGTGTCGCTGGCGCCGCGGTCGTCGGGGTCGTGGGCCAGCGACGGAATATGGCCGTGCGGCGTCTGGTTGGCGGCGAGCGTCTGGAGGACCGTCCGCAGCGACGCGACCAGCCGCTCGTCGCCGGTCACGAGGATACCCAGGCCCGAGATGAGCAGGTCCCGCGTGTAGGGCTCGGGGTAGCCCCACCCCGCGGCGCGGGGCAGGCCCCGACAGGGACCGTGCATGTTGCTCAGGAGCACCTCCCTGGCCGCCTGGACGGCCTGGTCGATCGCATCGTTTTCGTCGGTGGCCATCCTATCGCTCTCGTTCGCCCTGGATCCTGAGCCGGGACTGGGAATCCGCCGGGTCAAGCGGACCGTCGGCCGGCAGCGGCGGCTTCCGGCGTTTTTGCTTAGCCTGCGCCTTGGGGCGGGGCTGGGCATCGGCCGGGTCAAGCGGGCCGTCGGCCGGCAGCGGCGGCTTCCGGCGTTTTCGTTTGCCCAGCACCTTGGTCGTGATCTCCACGAACCGGCGGGCGACGGTGCGGTAGTCGAACAGCTCGACGACGCGGTCCCGTCCGGCGTCGCCGAGGCGCGTCCGCAGGTCGGCGTCGGTCATCAGGTCCATCAGGTAGCCGGCGATATCGTGGATGGAGGCGCGGAAGTCGACGCTGCGGGGCCGCTTGAAGACGACGCGGTGGCCTTCCTTGTAGCCCTGGTCGGCCCCGACGGTGGTCTCGCGGGCGCGGACCTCCTGGGCGACGTCGGCGAGGAAGGCGGTTTCGCCGTGGACCATGGTGTCCAGCAGGCCCATCGCCTTGATGCCGATGACCGGCTTGCCGCACGCGTTGGCCTCGACCTGGAGCATGCCGAACCCCTCGAGGCGCGAGGGGGCGGCGTAGATGTCGCAGGCGGCCATCAGGTAGGGCATGAAGCCGCGACTGATCCGGCTGGTGGCGAAGATGACGTTCTTCCCGATGCCCAACTGGGCGGCCAGTTGCATGTCGGCGAGGTTCTGGTGCTCGGTGCGGGGCTGGGGCCAGACCTTGCAGACGTACTTCCAGTCGGGCACGTCGCCGTCGATCATGGCCAATGCCTGCATGACCTCCTGGCCGCCCTTGCTGGCGGCGTCGCCGCCGACGGTGAGGATCATGACCTCCTCATCGGCGATCCCCAGCGACTGGCGGATGGCCTTGACCTTGGGCTCGTCGCGGTCGCGGGGGCGGAAGGTGTCGGTATCGCAGCCGACCGGGAGGATCTCGAAGTTCGCCACGTCCAGGCCGTCCCGCTTGTAGACGTCGCGGACCCAGTTGGAGGTGGCCAGGATGAGCGGCAGGTGGTTGAACACCTCCTGGTAGTTGGCGACGTAGCCGTCGGCGACCACCCACGGCACGGCCGGGATGCCGTACCGCTGGGGGTGCAGGACGATGTGCGGCGCGTGGCCCCAGTAGCCGACGCCGACGACCAGGTCGGGCTCGAGCCAGCGGTAGTACCACTCCTTCTCCTGGGGCGACTCGAAGTGGGCGGGATGGGCGTCGACACCGATCTCCCTGAGCCCGTGGTAGAGCAGGTCGCCCTGCGTGGCCAGCCCCGACGGGGACGGCGGATAGTCATAGAGGACGAGCACCTTCATGGCGATACCCCCTGCCCGCGCGGGCGTCGGTGGAAGGCCTCGGGGCGGATGCACGCGCGGGTCTCGAAGGCGTCGGGCCCGAAGCCGTACAGGTCGTGGAGGATGCGGCGCTTGGCGGCGAACTGGTCGTCGCTGAGGGCGATACGGACGGTCGCGTCGGCCCGCGGCGTGCATCGGCCGGTCGCGGCAGCGCAGTCGTAGGCGAAGGTCCACAGCGCCTCGCACCGCAGCTCGCCGCGGGCGGCCAGGCGGAGGACCTCCGCGTGGACCTGCCGGTGCCGCCGGTGGCCGTACTCGCCGTTGGCGCCGTGGGTGAGGACCAGCCCCCACGTCCGGTCGCCGGCGAGGCGGCGGACCCGTCCGCCGATGTCGGCCGGCGGGTCGATGGGCGCCAGGGGGTTGGAGTCGTCGAGGTCCGAGATGATCGCCCTGGCCCCCAGGTGGTCGCAGGCGCGCTGGAACTTCGGCCGCCGATCCTCATCCTCGGCGCGGCAGAGGCTCAGGACGGTCCACACCCAGTCCGGGCGGCGGAGCATCAGCCCCCCGCACCAGAGGGTTTCATCGTCCGGATGGGCGACCACGACGAGCGTGGGCTGCCCGGCCTGGCCGTGACGAAGCTGGTTCGTATTCCCCCCGATCGTCGATCCCCCTGTCAGGGTGAGCCCGGCGGCTGGACGGCGACTATCCAACCCCCGACAAGGAATGCCCAGTCGCCAGGTTCACGGCGAACGGCCGCTGGCGCCCGAGGGGGCGTCAGCCTGCTCGGAAATTCGAGATTCCTTGTTGGATATTGGCTATTCGCGGTTTCCCCTACACCGTTTCCGGCCGCCGGCGGGCGTCGTCACCGAAGACCTCGGTTACCTTATCGGTCATTTCCTCGTCACTCATTGCCGCGATACGCCCGGTCTGGTAGAGGTCGTCGATCCACGCGGCCAGGGTCTGCACCCGCGGATCGGTCTTGGCCAGGTCTGCGTCGAGTTCGTAGTGGGCGGCGATCCAGTGGCAGACGCCCCCGACGCCGCTCTTGTCGGTCAGGGCGACGCGGGGCGGCCGGTGCAGGATCCGCTCGGTGTCGAAGGGGTTATAGATCTCCTCGTTCTTGAGCAGACCGTCGGCGTGGATGCCGGCGCGGGTGACGTTGAAGTCGCGCCCGACCAGCGGATACAGGGGCGGGATGTCGTAGCCGATCTCGACGCGGTAATAGTCCGCCAGTTCGGTGATCGCCGCATAGTCGACGCCCTCGCCCTCGCCCCAGAGCATCGCGTGCTCGACCAGCAGCCCCTCGATGGGCGGGTTGCCGGTCCGCTCGCCGATCGAGAGCAGCGTGCCGTTGGCGGCGCAGCAGCCGTGCAGCCAGGCGGTGGTGGCGTTGGCGAGCACCTTGTGGAAGTCGTTGTGCCCGTGCCACTCCAGCCACTCGCTGGGCACGCCGGCCTGTTGGTGGAGGTAGTAGGTGATCTTGGCGACCGAGCGGGGCAGGTCGGCCCCGACGTAGGGCACGCCGAAGCCCAGCGTGTCGCACATGCGGATCTTGACCGGCGTGTCGTACTGCTCGGCGAGCTTCATCAGCTCGACGGCGTAGGGGATGACGAAGCCGTCGAAGTCGGCTCGGGTAATGTCCTCGAAGTGGCAACGCGGCGCGATGCCGTTGTCGAGGGCAGTCCGGACGATGTCGAGGTACATCTCCATCGCCTCGCTGCGCTTGCGGCGAAGCTTGAGGAAGATGTGGTAGTCGCTGCAACTGGTCAGGATGCCCGTTTCGGTCAATCCCATGGCTTTGACCAGTGCGAAATCGCTCTTGACGGCGCGGATCCAGCCGGTGATCTGGGGGTACTCGAACCCCAGTTCCCTGCACTTTTCCACCGCCTGGCGATCCCTGTCGGAATAGAGAAAGAACTCGCTCTGGCGGATCAGTCCGGCCGGGCCGGCCAGGCGGTGCAGAAAGGTGAACAACTGCACGGTCTGCTCGACGGTGTACGGCGCGCGGGCCTGCTGGCCGTCCCGGAAGGTCGTGTCGGTCACCCAGGTTTCGCCGGGGATGGTCGTCGGCACCCGCTCGTGGCTGAAGGGGATCTTCGGCAACTGGCTGTACGGGAAGATGTCCCGGTACAGATTGGGCTCATCCACGTCCTTCAGCGCGGGGGGCCGGAGGTTGGCGTAGAACGACCGCGTCGCCTTGTCGAAATGCAGGGCCATGGGTGCAGCTCCCGGCGCCCGCCGGCCCGCAGCCGGCGGCGCCTCCATCATCGGGGTGGTCTGGACTGTCCCGCTCCGCACCGTGCGAGCGGCCGCGAAATTTTAAGCATAAGGCGTGCCAGAATCGCGACCGGAACGGGAGTTCCTCGCGCCACGCCGCCCCCACCGGCAAAAAGCCGCCGGGCGCGAAGAATGTGCCGTCCGCCCGGTCGTCCCGCGATAGAATAGCCTAAGGCGGCAACGCCGTCCTGTGCCGGAGGGACGATGCAGGGGAGGCGTCGGCGGCGGTTTTCCCTCCGGCAGCGCTGAGAGAACGGGTAAAGCAAAGACTTGAGCCAAGGTGAGCCATGACTTCGAAGTCGTCCAACCGCAATACGTCGAAGACGCCGTCCCGGCGGACCCGTCGCGCCCCGCAGGCCGCGTCGGAGTTGACCGACCGGGAGATCGCCGAACTCCGCCGGCGCCTGATCGAGAAGCGCCGCGAGTTGCTGGGGCATATCACGGACATCAGTTCGGCCGTCAGCCGTGCGATGGAGGGCAGCCGCGAGAACTCCGAGCTGCCCGAGCAGGCGATCGACACCGAGCACATCGAGCTGAACGCCGGGCTGTACGGCAGCCAGCGGGCCGAACTCCGCGAGGTCGAGGAGGCCCTGGGGCGCATCGAGGACGGGACGTACGGCATCTGCCTGGCGACGGGCAAGCCGATTACGCTCACCCGCCTGCGTGCGCGCCCCTGGGCGAAGTACTGCATCGAATACGCCCGCAAGCTCGAACGCCAAGGCGCATCGCGGCGGTAAAACGGCGGCTATCGCGAAGGGCAGGCCGTGTGCCCGCCCTCGATCGCCGGCGGGATCATCACCGCGGGGCAGGCCTTGTGCCTGCCCTCGATCGCCGGCGGGATGGGCGTGGGGGGTTGACGGACACGAGGGCAACCACAAGGGTTGCCCCTACCCGGTCTCCGTGCCCCGCCGCCGGAACTCTTCCTTGCGCAGGTGGTGCTTGCGCATCTTGTTGTACAGCCCGCGAGGGTGGATGCCGGCCCGCCGGGCGGTGTCGCCGACGCGGCCGCCGGTTTCGGCCAGGAGCATCTGGAGGTAGGCCCGCTCGATCTGGTCGACGGCCGCGGCGGTGACCTCCCCGAGCGTCTTGCCCCGCCACTGCTGGGGCGTCACCAGGGGCCCCGGCGCCGGCGTACCGGACCGCCCGCCGCTGATGCCCACGGGCAGGTCGTCCAGCGTGATCACATCGCCCTCGCACAGGAGCATCGCCCGCTCCAGGACGTTGGACAGTTCCCGCACGTTGCCGGGCCAGTCGTAGCGGCACAGCCGCTCCATGGCGTCGTCGGCGATGGCGCCCACGTCCGTGCCGATCTTGGCCCCCATCCGCGCGAGGAAGCCCTCGGCCAGCGCGGGGATGTCCTCCGGCCGCTCCCGCAGGGGCGGGACGACCAGCTCGATGACGCTGAGGCGGTAATAGAGGTCCTGGCGGAACCGGTGGGCCTCGGCCTCGCCGGTCAGGTCCCGGTTGGAGGCGGCCATGACGCGGACGTCGACCTCGACGCCCCGCTCGCCGCCGACCCGTCGGACCTCGAAGTCCTGCAGCACCCGCAGCAGCTTGGCCTGCAGGTGCAGGGGCATCTCGCCGACCTCGTCGAGAAAGAGCGTCCCGCCGTGGGCCAGCTCGAACGCCCCCCGCCGGCTGCGGGTCGCGCCGGTGAAGGCGCCTTCCTCGTGGCCGAACAGCTCGCTTTCGAGCAGTTGCTCGGGCAGGGCCGCGCAGTTGATGGCCACGAACGGCCCGCCGGAGCGGGGGCTCTCGGCGTGGATCGCCCTGGCCAGGTGCTCCTTGCCCACGCCGGTCTCCCCGCCCAGCAGCAGCGTGGCGTTGCTGGCGACCACCCGCCGGACCACCTGCATGAACATCCGCATCGTCGCGCTCTCGGAGCCGAAATCGGCCAGCTTCGGCAGGGCGTCGGTGCCGTGATCGCCGAGGGTTCGCCTGAGCAGCTGGCGGCGGTTCTCGATCGTCGCGTCGATGGCGTCGGCGAGCTGGTCGGCGCCCAGGGCGGCATAGAGGACCGTATCGCACCCGCACGCCAGCAGGTCCGCGTGCGCCTTGGGCGAGGCCCGCTCGGTGATGACCACCGAGGTGGGGATCTCCGGCAACTCGTTGAGCAGGCTGATGCTCCGCTCCAGCGGGTCGGGGATCAGCGACTCGCTGACCACCACCACGTCCCCGCCCTTGCGGAGGATCCGGTCCCACGCGCCGGCCGACGGGCGCACCCGCTCGACCACCACATCCGGTGCCGGCAGCCGCGACGACAAACACCGGACCAGCCGTCCGCCGCGGACGGCCACAACCGTTCGTAGAAGCATGGCTCGGCCACTCCCTCAAATCGGCACCACAGTGCCTGTTTTCATGATTCGGTATTATCCTACCGACCCGGCGCCGACGGAAGCGTTTTCTCCGCTATCCATAGTGGTTTTTTCCAACCGTCGCCCCCAGGGGAAATCGGCGGTGTCATCCCGGCCGGGGAACGTCCCCAAACTCGGTAGTTCAATACCGATCACGACGCTTCGCAGGGCGTCCGGGGCGGGCGGGATGGAAAATGTCGACCGCCATCCATTCGTAACTCGGTCCGCTGCCGCCGGATGGGGAATTTCAGCCGCCCGGGCCGTGCTTGTGGCACACGTTGTGCTTTAGGGACCGTCAGTGTATTGACCCATTGGCAGCTTCGGGCGGATCGGATCCGCCCGAACAAGGAGCGCAAGGATGAATGGACAAGCCGTGAAGGCCTCCGCCATCGAACAGGGCGTCTGGGGCGTGGCCGCCAGCATCGACATCTATGATTGTGATCCCGACCTGATCCGCTCGGCCGCGTATATCCGGCAGTTCGTGATCGACCTGTGCGAGTTGATCGAGATGAGACGGTTCGGCGAGCCCCAGGTGGTTCACTTCGGCGAGGATGAGCGGGTCGCCGGGTACTCGATGGTGCAGTTGATCGAGACGTCGCTGATCAGCGCCCACTTCGCCAACCTGACCAACGCAACGTACCTGGACGTGTTCAGCTGCAAGCCCTACGACCCCGACGTCGTGCGCGACTTCGCCGAGCGGTACTTCGGCAGCACCTCGAGCACGATGCACGTGACGCTGAGGAAGTAGCCCATGGTCGCCGTCATCGACAACATCGCCGTCTGCGAGCGTCTGTGGCGGCGCCTGGTCCCGACGGCGACCCTGTTCGACCTGTGGGAGGTGCGGCTGTGCTTCCACGAGCACTACCGCTACCGCCCGCTGTTCCTCGTGCCCGGCGGCGCATCGGCGCCGCGGGGGCTGCTGGCGCTGAGCGAGATCGACGAGCACGGCTACCGGGGGTGCTTTCCGGGCGAGACGTACCACGGCAGGACCTGGCTGGAGTCCAACCGCATCGTCGCCGACAGCGGCGACGTCGCCGCGGCCCTGCTGGCGGGCTGCCCGCGCCCGGCGCACCTGCGCTACCTGACGGCCGAATCCTTCCCCGCCCCGCCGCCGGCGGACGCCGTCGACGAGGTGGGGTATCTCTTCCGCCCCGGTGACTACGACTACAGCTTCGAGCGGTACTTCCAGCGCTTCTCGGCCAAGAGCCGCAAGAAGCTCACCCGCGAGCTGGACGACCTGGCCGCCGGCGGTCTGCGCTTCCGCCACGACGACCTCCGCGACGCCGACGCGCTGTTCGAGATGAACCTCGCATCCTTCGGCGAACGGTCGTACTTCGCCGACGGGCGGTTTCTCGCATCGTTCCGGGCCCTGGTGCGGCTGCTGGCCGAGCGCGGCTGGCTGCGCGTGACGACGGTCCTGGCCGGCGAGCGGATCGCCGCCGTGGACGTCGGGGCCGTCTACCGCAACACGTACACGCTGCTCGCCGGCGCCACCGATCCGGCCCTGCCGGGGATCGCCAAGGTGATCAACTTCCATCATCTCCGGTGGGCGTGCGAGCGGCGGCTGGGCCTGGTGGACTTCCTGTGCGGCGACTTCGGGTGGAAGCGCCGCTTCCACCTGGCCGCGAGACCCCTGTATCAGGTGCGAAACGATGACGACGACGCCACCGCCATCGGCCGGGCAGAGGCCCTCAGCAGCCGTGCCTGATACACGGGTTCTCGTGGTCGGCACCACCACGGACTACATCCATTGGATCGACCGGACCTGGCCCGGCCGCGCCCTGTTCATCACCGACCCGGCCGAGCGACGCCGCGGGACCGAGCCCGCCCCGGATGAGCGGACCGAGCTGGTGGAGGACCTGCGGCACGCCCAGCGGGTCCGCCGGGCCCTCGCCGAGCACCTGCGCCGCTACGACATCCGCCTGGGGGGGATCACCTGCTACGACTGCGAGGCCATGCCGCTGGCGGCACGGCTCGCCCAGGCGCTCGAGCTGCCCTACCCGTCGATCGACGCCATCGCCCTCTGCCGCGACAAGCTCCACTGCAAGGACGCCTGGCGGGCGGCCGACGTGCCCTGCCCCGACGGCGCCCTCGTCCGCACCGCCGCCGAGGCCGTCGCTTTCCAGCGGCGCGCCGGGGGCGCCTGCGTCCTCAAGCCCCCCACCGGGTCGGGCAGCGAGTACGTCTTCCTCTGTCGCGGCGACGAGGAGACCGCCGCGGGCGTCGCGGCGATCCGCCAGGCCATGGTCCGCCAGGCGAGCAATCGCATGTACGCCGGCGCCGGCGGGCGGATCCTCGCCGAGCAGGTCGCCGTCGGTGACGAGTACAGTTGCGACTTCCTCCTGGAGGAGCACGGCCTGCGGATCGTCCGGCTGGCGAGGAAGGTGCGTCTGTCGTACGGCCCGTTCGGCACGATCCACGGCTACGAGGTCCCCGCCGCCCTGCCGGCGGGCCTGAGTCGGACGCGGCTGGCCGACGTCCTCCAGGGCGCCGCCCGCGCCGTGGGATTGAGCCGCTCGATCTGCATGGCGGACTTCATCGTCACCGACGACGGCCCTCTGATGCTCGAGCTGGCGCCCCGCCCGGGCGGGGACTGCCTGCCGGACGTGATCCGCCTGGCCGGCGGCGTGGACGTGATCGGCCTGGCCCTGGACGTTGCCGAGGGCCGTGCCATCCACCTGCCGCCAATGAACCGCTGGACGCGCCACGTCGCGGTGCGGATCCACGCGACCCAAAGCGGGACGATCCACCACATCGACACCCGCCGGGCCGCCGCCGATCCGCGGGTCCGCCAGATCACGCTCATCCGCAGCAAGGGCCACCGCGTCGTCCTCCCGCCCGAGCACTACGACCTGTGGGTCCTGGGGTTCCTCATCTTCCGCCCCGACCCCCGACGGCCGGTGGCGGCCCAGTGCGAAGACCTGCTGGCCGGCGTGCGGGTCGTCATGGAGGACGCCGCGTGAACGAGCAGCTCGCCGAGGTCCCGCCCGAGGCCATCGAGGCGATGGTCCGCGACCACCTCGCCCGCGCCGAGGCCTACCTGGCCCTGGTAAGACGGCACGGCTCGCCGCTGTACGTCCTCGACCGCGAAGCCCTGCGGGCGCGCGCGCGGCGGTTCATCGACGTGTTCGCCGCGGCGATGGCCCGGCCGGTCCGCGTCTACTACGCGATCAAGAGCAACAACCACCCCGACGTCGCCCGGACGCTCCTGGCGTGCGGCGTGGGCCTGGACGTCTCCAGCGGGCGAGAGCTGGCCGCGGCGCTGGACCTCCAGGCCGAGTCCATCCTCTTCAGCGGGCCCGGCAAGACCGACGCCGAGCTGGCCCTGGCGGCCGCGCACGCCGGACGGGTGACGGTCCTGCTGGACAGCTTCGCCGAGCTGGCCCGCCTGACCGCCGCCGCCGCCGCACGCGGCGTGACGGTCCGCGCCGGCGTGCGACTGACGGTCGACCCCCGCGGCCTGTGGCGGAAGTTCGGCATCGCCCTGGGCGAGCTGGACCGCTTCCTCGCCGAAGCCGAGGCGTGCGGCCACGTCCAGGTCCGGGGGCTGCAGTTCCACACGAGCTGGAACCTCGACCCGTCCGCCCAGGTGGACTTCCTCGGCCGGCTGGGCCGGACGCTGCGGCGGCTGCCGACCGCCCGGGCGCGCCGGCTGGAGTTCGTCGACATCGGCGGCGGCTACTGGCCCGAGTCGGGCGAGTGGCTCCAGGGCGGCAGCCCGCCCGACCGGCGGCGGTACTGGCGGCCGGCGGCGACCCTCGAGCGGTTCGCGACGGCCCTGAGCGAGGCGATCGCCGCACACCTGCCGCCGGCGGTCGCGACGATCTGCCTGGAGCCGGGCCGCTGGCTGTGCCACGACGGGATGCACCTGCTGATGACCGTCGTCGATCGCAAGGCGGCCGACCTGGTGATCACCGACGCCGGCACGAACGCCGTCGGCTGGGAGCGGTTCGAGACGGACTTCTTCCCCATCGTCAACCTCACCCATCCGGCGGTCACCGAACGGGCCTGCGACGTCCACGGCTGCCTGTGCACGCCGCACGATCTCTGGGGCTACGCCTGCTGGGGCCAAGACATCGCCCCCGGCGACGTCCTGCTGGTGCCCAGCCAGGGCGCGTACACGTACAGCCTTCGCCAGGACTTCATCAAGCCGATCCCGGCGGTGGTTCCGCTGGATTCGGCACAATAAACGACCGGCCGGTGCGTTGACCGGCACAGGGGATGGAGGAGCACCCATGGACAGACACGACAGCAGCGTCACGCCGACCCGCAGGTCGTGGGCCGCCGCGGCCGTGGTGGCCTGTATCGCCCTGGCGCTGGTCGCCGGGGGTGCAGATCCCGGCGGCGGCGCGGGCGGCGCGCCGGCCGCGGTCGAGCAGATCGTCGAGGCCCCGATCGCCGGCGTCGCGGCCGAGTTTCAGCCGCAATCGGCCCTGATCGTCGGCGCCGGCGAGCTGATCGCCGAGCACGGGCAGATCTTCGCCGACCTGGCCGCCGCGGCGAGCGCCCACGTGCGGCTGATCGCCCTGGTGCCCAGCGACCTGCACCGCCAGATCGCCCGCAAGCTCCTGATCGACCGGGGCCTGCCCGCCAACGCCGTGACGTTCGTGATCAGCCCGGCGCGGACGATGTGGGCGCGCGACTACGGCCCGCTGTTCGTCCGCCGCGACGACGGGACCGTCGAGATCATCGACGCCGAGTACGCCCAGAGCATCTACGACACCGAGGCGGCCGGCGAGGACCTCGTGCCCGCCTGGCTGGGCTGGCAGTTCGACCTGGACGTCCTGCCGGTGCCCCTGCGGCTGGACGGGGGCAACTTCCTGACCAACGGCGACGGGCTGTGCGTCACCACCTCGGCCCTGGTCGACGCCAACGGCGATCGCGGTTACGGCGAGGAGCACATTCGCGTGCTGCTGCAGTACCTCTTCCGCATCCGGACCTGGATCAACCTGCGGCCGCTGGAGGACGAGGAGACCGAGCACGTCGACATGTTCATGACGTTCCTGGCCGAGAACGTCGCCGTCGTCGCCCGCATCGACCCGACCGTCGACCCGGTCAACGCCTTCATCCTCGAGCAGGCCGCTGAACGCCTCGCCGGCCTGCCCACCCGCAAGGGACCCGTGAAGGTCTATCGCATCCCCATGCCCCCCGCCGCCGACGGGGTGTGGCGCAGCTACACCAACGTCATCTTCGCCAACGGGGTGCTGCTGGTTCCCTCCTACTCCGACGTCGACCCCGCGATCGAGCGCGAGGCGCTGGCGGTGTACGCACGGCTGCTGCCGGACTGGCGGATCGTCCCGATCAACGTCGACTCGCTCATCCAGCTCGGCGGCGCGCTGCACTGCGTGACGACCCACGTGCCGTCCTTCGTGCCGGTCGACCCCGACAGGCTGCGGTTCTGGGCCGGCGAGCAGGCCGCCCCGCCCCGCCCCCGCGGCCGCCGGCGCGCGGCGGGCGAGGGGCGACGGTAAACGTCGGCGCCGCGTTCGGCCCGATGCAGGGGGCCTGTCTAGAATTCCAAGTGAAGAGACGCCCCCGATAGGACGATGCCCACACATAACACCGGGGGCCGAGGAGCGTTTATGGCATTTGAGGATTATGCCCAGTTTGTCGGCGACGAGACGATCGAGCGCATCTGGAAGAAGTCCAGACCCCTGCATGACCGCGAGGTCGTGCACATGAGCTCGACCTACTACGGCGGCGGCGTCGCCACCATGCTCGCCCCGCTCAGCGTGCTGATGAACAACCTGGAGATCAAGACCGAGTGGCGGATCATCCAGGGCAACCCGGACTTCTTCGCCTTCACCAAGTCGGTCCATAACGCCATCCAGGGCGCGGAGATCGAACTGCTCGAACACCCCAAGTGGGTCTACGAGCAGGTCAACCGCGAGAACGCCATCCGCAACCACCTCCACCACGACTTCGTGATCGTCCACGACCCCCAGCCGCTGCCGCTGATCGAGTCGTACCCGCCGTCGCGGCCGTGGATCTGGCGGTGCCACATCGACCTGACCAGCCCGAACATCGGCCTGTGGAAGTACCTGCGGCGGTTCATCGACCAGTACCAGGCGGTCATCGTGTCGATCCCCGACTACGAGCAGGACATCCAGCCCCCGCAGTTCTTCTTCATGCCCGCGATCGATCCGTTCGCCATGACCAACGTGCCGCTCGGGGAAGAGCACATCGACTCGATCATGGCCAAATACAACATCCCCACCGACAAGCCCATCGTGGCCCAGGTGTCGCGGTTCGACCGCTGGAAGGACCCCAACGGTGTCATCGAGGCGTTCCGCATCGCGCGGCGGGAGGTCGACTGCACGCTGGTCCTCGTCGGCGCCCCGGCGACCGACGACCCCGAGGGCCAGGCCATCTACGAGTCGCTGCTCAACCAGCAGGAGGAGCGCCTGCTGATCGTCCACCAGGAGGACAGCCTGCTGGTCAACGCCCTGCAGCGGCGGGCGGCGGTGGTCCTGCAGAAGTCCCTGCGCGAGGGGTTCGGTCTGACCGTCGCCGAGGCCATGTGGAAGGGCACGCCCGTCATCGGCGGCAAGGTCGGCGGGATCCGCTACCAGATCCGCGACGGGATCAACGGCTACCTCGTCGAGTCGATCCCCGAGGCCGCCGGGCGGATCGTCCAACTGCTCAAGAACGACGACCTCCGCGCCCGCATGGGCGAGGCCGCCCGGGAAACGGTCCGCAAAAAGTTCCTGCTGACCCGCCTGCTGGAGCAGTACATCGACCTGCTCAACTCCTTCGAGGTGCACTTCCACGTCCGGGAAAACCACCGGATCGAGCAGGCCATGCTCGAGCCCGACCCGGACATCGAAGCCATCGCCAAGCCGCGGGACTGATCCGCGCGCCCGCGGATCGAGCAGGCGCTACGCCCCGCCTCCGCAGATCACCACGCTGCGGGCGGGCAGGTGGACGGTCCCATCTCGCAGGGCGCACTGCTCCTTCGACGCCAGGAGGATCCCCGCCTCGGCCGCCTCGTCCGGCAGCGGGCGATCGAGGTCGCCGTCGGCGAGGTTGGCGATGAGGACGAGGTCGCCGCGGCGCAGCTCGAGCCACCGCGCCGGCTCGTCCCAGGCGGTTCGGACGCCCCGTCGGTCGCCGTCGCGGAGGGCGGGCGTCGTGCGGCGCAGGCGGATCAGCCGCCGGTACCAGTCGAGCATCCGCCCGTGCGCGCCTTCGGGCCGCTCGGCCCACTGGAGCTTCGAACGGGCGAAGGTGGCGCCGTCCTGCGGGTCGGGGACGTCCTCGGGCCGCCAGCCGAAGGCGGCGAACTCGCCGCGGCGGCCCTCGACGATCCTGCCGGCCAGCTCGGCGTCGGCGACGGACGTGAAGTACTGGAACGGCGTGGACGCCGCCCATTCCTCCCCGGCAAACAGCAGCGGCACGAACGGGCTGAACAGCACCACCGCCGCGCCGATCTTCTGCAGGTCCTCCCCCGCCTGGTGGCCGATGCGGTCGCCGGCGGCGCGGTTGCCGACCTGGTCGTGGTTCTGCAGGCACACGACGAACCGCCCGCCGGGCAGGCCCGTGGTCGGCCGTCCGTGGAGGCGGCGGCGCTGGGGCGAATATTGACCGTCGTAGACGAACGCATCCCGGCACGCCTTGGCCAGGTCGGCCAGGCGGCCGAAGTCGCCGTAGTAGCCCCGGCGCTCGCCGGTGAGGACGGCATGGAGGGCGTGGTGGAAATCGTCGGCCCAGACCGCGTCGAGGCCGATCCCGCCGGCGTCGCGCGGGCGGACGAGGCGGGCGTCGTTCAGGTCGTTCTCGGCGATCAGCACCAGGTGGCGTCCCAGCTCGGCTTCGAGCCGCCCGACCCGCTCGGCGAGCGCTTCGAGGATCGGCGTCGCCGAGCGATCGTGGATGGCGTGCGTCCCATCCAACCGCAGGCCGTCGATGTGGTAGTCCCGCAGCCACATGGCCGCGTTGTCCAGGACGAACCGGCGGACCTCGCGGCTGTCGGGGCCGTCATAATTGAACGCGTCGCCCCAGGCGGTGCGGTAGCGGTCGGTCAGGTACGGCCCGGCGGCGGGCGCGTAGGCGCCCTCGGGGCCGAGGTGGTTGTAGACGACGTCGAGGATCACGGCCAGGCCCGCGCGGTGGCAGGCGTCGACGAGGTATTTCAGTCCCGCCGGGCCGCCGTAGGCGTGGTGCGGGGCGAAGAGGGCCACCCCGTCGTAGCCCCAGCCGCGGGCGCCGGCGAACTCGACCACCGGCATCAGCTCCACGTGCGTGATGCCCAGGTCCACCAACTTGTCGAGAGACTCGATGGCCGCCTCGAACGTCCCGGCCGGCGTGAACGTGCCGACGTGCAGCTCGTAGATCACGCCCGCCGACAGCGGCGGGGCGTTCCAGTGGTCGTCGTGCCAGATGAACGCGCTGTGATCCAGCGGGTGCGACGGCCCGTGCACGCCCCACGGCTGCCACGGCGACCGGGGGTCGGGAATGCTCCGGCCGCCGTCCAGGCCGAACCGGTAGCCGTGCTCGTGGACGCTGTCGGGCACCTCGCCGGTCCACCAGCCGTCGGCCGTCCGCGCCAGCGGGAAGATCTGCTCGCCGACCTCGGCGTCGACCGCCTCGCAATAGGGCGCCCACAGGCTCAACCGTTCCATCTCATCGGTCCTTCACCCAGAGTCCCACGTCCAACCGTCCCAGCAGGTCGGCGACCCTCGTCCACCCGCCGGCCAGTTCGCCCGCGCCGAAGGCGTCGCGCCACGGCCCCCCCGGCAGGCGCACCGCCGTATCGCCCCAGCGGCCGTCCAGCGTCAACACCAGTCGCGGCACGACCGTCACCGCCCGGCCGCCCCGGACGAAGGCCACGACGTGATCGGCGGCGTCGCCCCGGGTCTCCAGCGGCTCGTACGCGCCGCGGGGGCCGAACGCCTCCCCAAGACGACGGCGGACCTGGAGGGCCGTCCGCACGACGGCCAGCTTGGCCGCCCCCGTCTCCCGATCGGCCGCCCCCGCCGCCAGCAGGCGGCGCCGCAGGTCGAAATCCACCTCGCGGCGGTTGTCGGGGTCGACCAGCGTGTGCAGCCACAGTTCGCCGCCCTGGTAGATATCCGGCACGCCCGGACAGGTGCACTTAAGCAATGTCTGGGCCAGCGAGTGCACGCGTGCGGCCGGGAGCAGCCGCCTGACGAGGCCCTGGAGCCGGTCGAGAAAGTCCGCATCGGCCAGCAGGGCCGCGATGAACCGCTCCAGCGCCTGCTCGTAGGCGTCGCTGGGGTCGGTCCAGCAGGTGTGCACCTTGGCCTCCCGGGCGGCTTTGACGGCGTAGGCCGTCAGCCGCTCGGCCTCGATCGGCCAGGCGCCGATGAGCGTCTGGTACAGCAGGTACTCATCGGTGCGGCCGGGACGGACCTCGCGGCCGGCGGCGGCCCAGCGGCGGACCGCGTCGGCCCACGCGTCGGGCAGCTCGGTCAGGGCGCTGATCCGCAGGCGGACATCCTCGCTGCGCTTCGTGTCGTGCGTCGAGGTGGCCAGCAGGCTCGCCGGCCAGTGGCGTTGGCGGTCGAGGCAGAAGCGATGGAACGCCTCGACCGACACGCCGAACCGCCCCGGGTCGCCGCCGACCTCGTTGAGCGACGCCAGGCGGCCGTAGCGGTACCCCGCGGTGTCCTCGACGCCCTTGGCCGCCGCCGGGCCGGTGAACTGCTGGAACCGCATCACGCATTCCACGGCCTCGCCGTCGCCGGCGGCCTTGGTCAGCAGTGCCGCCAGGTACGCCCACGCGAGCGGGTCCACAGCGGCCGCCCGCGCTTGCGCTTCGTCGAGCGCCCGGTGGATCCGCGCGGCATCATCGGCCGACGGGGTCGCCGGGTCGTCGGTGATATAGCTGCGATAGGTCGGCCAGCAGGCGATCAGCTCCGTCACGGCCTCCCGCAGCGTCCGCCGCGTCAGGTCGCGGTAGGTCGGGCGGTCCTGGGCGAGTTGCACGAGCATCGCCACGAGGCGGTCCAGTTCGCCGCCGAACAGCGCATCGAGCACGTGGTGTTTCGCGCGGCGGACGACGTCGGCGAACGCGTCGGTCTCGCCGGTGAGCTCGGCGTAGAGGTCGGTCATCGCCGCCTCGGCCGCCGGGTCGACGAACAGGCCGCCGGCGGCGTTCATGAAGTCGTAGCCGGTCGTCCCGTCGGCGGGCCAGTCGGCCGGGAGGCGTTCGTCGCCGGTGAGGATCTTCTCGGCGACGATCCACGCCGCCGGCGCCGCCGCGCGCAGGCGCCGGAAGTACCCCGCCGGGTCGCGCAGGCCGTCGGGGTGGTCGACGCGCAGTCCCTGGACGGCCCCGCGGTCGATCCAGTCGAGCACGAGGCCGTGGACCCGCCCGAAGACCTCGGGCCGCTCGGCCTGCAGGCCGACCAGGTCGTTGATGTCGAAGAAGCGCCTGTAGTTGATCATGGCGGCGGCGGCGGGCCAGTAGGTCAGCAGGTAGTGCTGGCGGCCCAGCAGCCGGTGGAGGCGCTGCCGGTCGGCGGCGAGCGCCTCGACGCTCTCGCCGGCCGTGGTCGCCGGATCGAGCGGCAGCTCGAGGTCGCCGGCGCGGAGGGCGATCCGCCCGTCCCGGTCGACCGGCGCGATCCGCCCGTCGGCGAGCATCGCCCCGTAGTGATCGGTCAGGATCGGCAGGAGGATCTTGCCCTTCAGTTCGTCCCAGGGCGGGTCCCAGTCGATGTCGAAGAACGTGGCCCATTTGCTGCGGCGGCCATGGGCGAGGACGTCCCGCCACAGGTCGTTGACGGGCCAGACGGCCATGTGGTTGGGGACGATGTCCACCACGACGCCCAGGCCGTGCGCGTGGCAAGCGTCCACGAGCCGTTCGAAACCGGCCGGCCCGCCCAGCTCGAGGTTGACCCGCGTGTGATCGAGCACGTCGTAGCCGTGCGTGCTGCCCGGGCGGGCGGCGAACACGGGCGAGAGGTACACGTGGCTGACACCCAGCGCCGCGAGGTAGTCGGCCGTCGCGGCGGCGTCGTCGAAGCCGAAGCCCGCGTGGAGCTGGAGGCGGTACGTGGCGACGGGGCCGGTGCGGTCGTCAGCGTTCACGGGTCAGCACCACCAATCCGTGGCCGGCGACGGCCACGCCCTCGGCGGCGTCCACGTCGCCGAGGTCCTCGACGTCCGGCTGTGCCGTATCCAGGACGATTTGCCAGCCGTCGCCGAGGTCGGCGGCGACGGCGAAGATCTTCGGCTCGTGGGCGGCGTTCATCACCACGAGGAAGTCGTCGTCCTGGATCTGCTGGCCCCGCTCGTTGACCAGGCCCACCTCGCCGGAGAGGAACATGGCGACGGCCCGCAGGTCGCCGTCGAGGTCCTCGTCGGTCAGCGTGCGTCCGTCGAAGGCGTACCAGGCGTTATGGGGCGTGCCGTCGGCGGTCGGGCGGTCCTCGAACCACCGCCAGCGCCGGAAGACCGGGTGGGTCCGGCGCAGGTCGATCAGCCGTGCGGCGAAGTCCATCAGCGCTGTGTCGGCGCCGGCCCAGTCGTACCAGGACAGGTCGTTGTCCTGGCAATAGGCGTTGTTGTTGCCCTGCTGGGTGCGGCCGATCTCGTCGCCCCCGAGGAGCATGGGGATGCCCAGCGAGAGCATCAGCGTGCCGAGGAAGCTGCACTGCTGGCGGCGGCGGCCGGCGAGGATCTCCGGATCGTCGGTGGGCCCTTCGACGCCGAAGTTGGTCGAGTAGTTCTCGTCGCGGCCGTCGCGGTTGTCCTCCTGGTTGGCGTCGTTGTGCTTGTGGGTGTAGCTGACCAGGTCGCGCAGGGTAAACCCGTCGTGGGCGGTGACGAAATTGATCGAGGCGTGGGGCCGCCGGCCGGTGCCTTCGTAGAGGTCGGGGCTGCCCTGCAGGCGCTGGAGGAACTCGCGGTCGGCCGGCTGGAGGCCGTGCCAGAAGCGTCGGACCGTATCGCGGTAACGGTCGTTCCACTCCGACCACAACGGCGGGAACCGCCCCACCTGGTAGCCGCCCTCGCCGACGTCCCACGGCTCGGCGATCAGCTTGACCTGGCTGAGGATGGGGTCCTGGTGGATGATGTCGAAGAACGAGCTGAGCCGGTCGACCTCGTGCAGCTCCCGCGCCAGGGCGGGCGCCAGGTCGAAGCGGAACCCGTCGACGTGCATCTCGGTGACCCAGTAGCGCAGGGAGTCCATGATCAACTGGAGGACGACCGGGTGGCCGGTGTTCAGCGTGTTGCCGGTGCCGGAGAAGTCGACGTAGCGGCTCGGGTCGTCGGGGTCGAGGTGGTAGTACGCGGTGTTGTCGATGCCGCGAAACGACAGGATCGGCCCCAGACGGTTGCCCTCGGCGGTGTGGTTGTAGACGACGTCGATGATCACCTCCAGCCCGGCCAGGTGGAGGTACTTGACCATGTTCTTGAACTGGCCGACCTCCACGCCGGGCTCGCCGGGGCGGCTGTAGGGGTGCGGGGCGAAGTAGCCGATGGTGTCGTAGCCCCAGTAGTTGCTCAGGCCGCGGTCGGCAAGGGTCTTGCTGGTGACGTGGCGGTGGACCGGCAGCAGCTCCAGCGTGGTGACCCCCAGGGCCTGGAAGTGCTCGATCGCCGCCGGATGCGACAGCCCCTCGTAGGTCCCCCGCAACGGTTCGGGGATGTCCGGGTGCCGCAGGGAAAAGCCCCGTACGTGGGTTTCGTAGATGATCGTATCGTAGAGCGGCACGTTGGGGCGATGCTCGTGGGCCCAGTCGAAGAAGGGGTTGATCACGACCGACCGGGGCATGTACGCCGCGCTGTCGGCGTCGTTGAGCGGGCCGTCGGGCTGGTCGAAATAGTGCGTGAACAGGGCCTCGTTCCACCGGGGCTGGCCCTCGATCGCCTTGGCGTAGGGGTCCAGCAGCAGCTTGCCCGCACAGCAGCGGTGGCCCTGTTCCGGCTGCCACGGCCCGTGCACGCGGAAGCCGTACCGCTGGCCCGGCCCCACCTCGGACAGGTAGGCGTGCCAGCAGAAATTCGTCCGCTCGGGCAGGTCGATGCACACCTGGCCGTCGCCGTCGTGGGCGAACAGGCACAGTTCGACCCGCTCGGCGACCTCCGAGTACAGCGAGAAGTTCGTGCCGCTGCCGTCGAAATGCGCCCCCAGCGGATACGGTTTGCCCGGCAGCGCCTTCATGCGGGCGTCTCCGCCGACGACCGCGGCGCCGCGACGGGTTCGGCCCGCGCCGCCGCCAGGCGCCGCAGGCGCCCCACGACCGCCTCCAGGGCGTCGAACGCCTCCAGCCGGTGGCGGGCACGGCCGCGCCAGTTGGCCGGGTCGTCCACGCCGGGGCGGTTCTGGCCCTGGGTCTCCAGCCACAGGTCCTCGACGTTGACCAGCACCACCGCCGCGGCGCTGCGCCCCAGCAGGTGCAGGCACGCCTCCAGCACCGCCGAGGGATCGTCGGCCGGCGGGTGCAGGTCCAGCGCCGCCAGCGCCGCCAGCAGGGCCCGGCGCAGCTCGTCCCGCCGGTGGTGCTCGGCGCCGACGTCCTGGTCGGCCAGTTCTCCGGCGGCCCGCCGCGCTTCGATATCCTCGTCCCGCCAGAAGCTCGCGAACGGGGGCGTGTCGTGCGTGTTGAGCGCCGCGAGTTGATCGGCTTCGATGGGGCGCACGGGCGGGTCCTCCTGGGGATGGATCTCGAAGGGCAGCACATGCATGCGCATCAGCCCGTGGCGCCGCAGCGACCGATCCACCACCTCGGGCACGGTGCCGAGGTTTTCGCCGACCAGGACGGCCCGGCGGCGGTGGCTCTCCACCGTCAGCACCGCCAGCAGCTCCTCGGCGCAGTACCGCACGTACACCCCCTCGGCGGCCGTGGCGCCGGTGGGGATCCAGTACAGCCGGTGCAGCCCCATCACGTGATCCAGCCGGAGCATGCCCGCCAGGTCGAGCTGGGCGGCGATGACCGCCCGGAAATAGGCGTACTCGGCGTCCCGCACCCGCCGCGGGTGCAGCGGCGCCATGCCCCAGTTCTGCCCGGCCGGGTGGAAATCGTCCGGCGGGGCCCCCATCGCCACGCCGGTGGCGAAACTGCCCCGCCAGGCCCACAGGTCGTACCCGTCCGGCGACGAGCCCAGCGGCAGGTCCAGGTACACCGCCACCGACCGCTCGGCCGACCGCCGGGCGACCGCCTCCAACTGCCGGCGAACCTGCCACTGCGTGAACAGGAAGTACCGCACGTCCCGCTCGCTGTAGTCCTCCGGCCGCAGGTGCCCGTTGCGCAGCGACTCGGGCCACTGGCCCGGCGGGCGGCCCTGGCGGCGGCTGACGGCCCGGAACCGGGCGAACCGCTCGGCGTCGGGCTGCTCCCGCAGGAACCGCTCGAAGTCCGACCGGTCCGGCGCCTCGGTGAAGAACCAGTCGGCCAGCACCTCCAGCACGCGGCGCTTCAGCGCCATCTGGCGGCGGTAGTCCACCAGGTCGGCCGACCACAGGGCCCCGACGGCCGAGCGGAACTCGTCCGACCGGATCAGCTCCAGCGCCGCGCGGCACTCGCTCAACTCGGCGGCGACGGTGACGTCGATGTAGAACTCGTCGAAGAACAGGCGGCTGGTCGGGGTGTACGGGCTGACCGACCCCCCCAGCTCCCACGCCCGCGCCAGCAGGGGCAGGCAGCCGACGACCGACCCGCCGTGGTCGGCGGTCCAGTCGACCAGGGCCTTCAGGTCGCCCAGATCGCCGGCGCCCCAACTGTGCTCGCGATGCAGCGCGTGCACCGGCAGGAACAACCCCCACGCCCGGCGCGCCGGCGGCGGGTGCGCACGGCCGGGGGCGACGATTACCATCGTCCGGTGCGTCCGCCCGCCGAGGTCCACGTCGAGGTGGTGGTAGCCCACCGGCAGGTCGTCGGGCAACGACAGCGTCGTGCGGCGGTAGGCGACCCCTTCGATCACCCGGCCCCGGCGGGCCGGCAGGTCCTCCAGGCGGCCCGTCCAATGCCGCTGCCCGCCGTCTTCGGTCCGCAGACGGCACGCGAACGCCCCGGCCGCCTCGTCGGCCGCCAGCCGCAGCCGCACGCCGCCGGGGCGGTCGTGCCAGCGGACCTGGACGGTCGGCAGCACCTCCCGCCACAGCGCCTGCCGCCGCCGGCGGTAGGCGTCGCCCGCCTCGTCGGCACGCGACAGCTCCGCCCCCAACTCCCGCAGCACGGCCAGCAGCGACTCGGTGCCCGCCTCGACGAGCTCGCCGCCCGTATTGAAGTAGGAGGTCTGCACGCCGAACAACTGCGCGAGTTTGACTAACGCGTCCCGTGCCATCTGTCGCCTTCCTTGCCGATCCGAACAGGTGTCCCAGCCGAATCATACGCGCCGCCGCCCGGCAGTCCAACAGCCACGGGCGACCGCCGCGCGGCGGCAGCGGTCACGACGACGATTCGTCCTCGCCGGGGGATTCCTCCTGGTCGTGGTGCTCGGCGGCGAAGATCTCCGGGTAGAGCTTCGCGGCGCACTCGGGGCACAGGCTGTGGCTGAACTCGGCCTCGGAATGGTCGCGGATGTAGGCCTCGATCTGGCTCCAGTAGCCCCGGTCGTCGCGGATTCGCTTGCAGTGAGCGCAGATCGGCAGCAGGCCGCTCAGCCGCTTGACCTGCTCGAGCGCGGCCTGGAGCTCGCTGATGAGCCGGTCGCGCTCCTGGAGGATCTCGCGGCGCTCGATGGCGTAACGGACCGCCCGCGCGACCAGGCGATCGTCCGCCTGGCCCTTGATGAGGAAATCCTGCGCGCCCCGGCGGACCGCCTCGCGGCCGAGCATTTCGTCGTCGATGGCCGTCAGCACGACGATCGGCGTCGCCGGCGACGCCGCGCGCACCGCCGCGAGCGTCTCCATCCCGCGGCTGTCCGGCAGCGACAGGTCCAGCAGGATGACGTCGTAGTGCCCCGCGGCCAACCGCTCGATCGCCGCGGCCAGCGTCGCGGCGTGCGTGAGATCCAGGTCGGCAAGCTCGGTCTCGGTCAGGGCCTCGGTGAGAACCCGGGCGAAGACCTCGCTGTCTTCCACCAGCAGCACCGCGATGACCGACCTTGTTTGCTCTTGAATCATGCCCACACCCCATTATACCCTTGCCGCCGCCGACCATCCCTTCGCCGGCGCCGGTCGGACGACCCGGACACTCGCATCGCTGAAATAGCCGCAAGTCGCGTAGACTTCAGTGCCTTCCGGGTCGGCCGACCCTTTCGGCCCGACGGTACGTAGGATAACTTACTGAGACACCATGAACGACAGTCCCCTATTCCAAACCCAGCCCTACCGGGTCCTGATGCTCGCGCCGCACGGCGACGAGACCCGGACCCTCATCGAGGCG
>CAZHRW010000049.1:0-25853 GCA_964535025.1 uncultured Planctomycetales bacterium | reverse complement strand
GGCCGCCGGCGAGGATGCTCTGGCGGGCGGCTTCGATGACCAGTTCGTTGTAGCTGCTGTTGGCGGGCGTGGCCATGATGCCCTCGTCGTCCAGACGTTGGATGAAGGCGCGGCGCTCGTCGAGGTCGGTCATCGCGCCGGCCTGGCGACACTGGCGGATGATGTATTCGACGCTTCGGCAGCCGTACCCGACGGGCGTCAGGCCCGTCCCCCCCTGGTCGATGATCTGGAAGTAGTCGGGGTTGGGCTCGGCGTAGACCGTGTCGCCGGGCTCGTCGCCGGCTTCATCGTAGCTGCACTTGACGCCGCGATACTGGTCGGAGTGGACCAGGAGCGTCGCGTCGGTGGTGCCTTGGCACCACATCGTCAGCCCCTGGGCGTTGCCGCCGGCGGCGCGGTTGGGGTAGCCGATGGCGTCGACGACGCTCAGTGATGCGCCGTTTTCCCAGATGACCCGGCCGTCCGTCCACAGAAAGCCCTCGCGGCCGTTGGGGTAGGCGTCGCGGATGCCGTACACGCTCACCGAGACCGGGCGCAGGCCCGTGATGAACGCCACCAGGTCGACGTAGTGGCAGCCGACGTAGGTGAACATGTCGGAGTTTTCGCACGTGCACCAGTTCTGGAAGTTGCTGTCGCGATAGTAGTACGGCTCGATCATCTGGGCCTGGGCCAGGCGGAATTCGCCGAGGCGGCCGGCGCGGTAGTTGCGGCGGGCCATCAGGTTGCGGTAATCGAACCGCTTGTGGTACTCCACGCCCACCACCAGCCCCCGCTCGCGGGCCCGCGCGGCGATTTCCTCGGCGTGGGCGTGCGTCAGCACGAGGGGCTTGACGATGCACACGTGCAGGTCGTTGGCGATGGCCTCGGTGAGGACCGGGTAGTGCAACTGGTCCGGCACGGCGATCAGCGCGATCGAGCCTTTCGGGGCCGCCGCGAGGACCTCCTTGTACAGGTCGGGGAACACCTCGTCCGCACCCACGGTCGCCGGGTCGGGGTGGGGCGTGAACGTCTGGCCCGGAAAGCCCCCGGCGAGCGTCGGGTCGTCCTGAAGGGCCTTCAGCGGCGGGGCGTTCAGGGCGCAGATGTGGATGTCGCCGACGAGGCCCTCGCGCTGGAGGTGGTAGATCGTCGGCAGCAGTTGCACCTGCGTGATCATCCCCCCGCCGATGATGGTGACCTGTGGAGCGTTCGACACGGTCAAGTCCTTTCGAATGAAGCCATTCCCGCCAGGTCAACCCGGCGGCCGGTTGCCGATTCGGCGAAGGTGTGTTACCATAGGGAACGCTCGCACCGGTTGCAAGCGCTGAGAGGTCCCCCCGAGGTGCACTGGAGGATGCCTGGAGAGGCATGACGGGCATTAATCGATTTTGCCGGGAAGGATCGCGGCCTGCGCTCAACGACGGCCGGCACTGCAGACGCAAACGAGGACACGGGAGGTGGACAGTGGGACGGATGGCGGCCGTGCTGATGGTGGGCGTGTTGGCGGGGGCGTGTTTCGCACAGCCGATGACGGTGCCGCTGGACATCTCCGGCGGATTCAACGTCGACGCCTGGTGCGGCCCGCTGGAGATGCAGGCGGTCTACGACTACGCCTCCGGCCATGATCCCGATCAGGACCTCGGCGAACTGCAGGGCGGGCTGGGCGACGGTGTGGGCTTCGGCGTATTCAGCGCCGGCAGGCTGATGGTCGGCGCCTCCATCCAGTACACGTATTCCACCAGTTTCAACTGGTTTCACCCCCAGTGGATCGCCGACGGCCAAGGCACGCCCGAAGACGGGATCCTCGCCGGCGCCGAGGATCGGCCCTATCACATCGCCTCGTGCGGCGGCAACCCGACCTACCCCGGCGACTGGCTCGAAACCGCCAACCCCGGCCTGGACTGGCCGATCGTCCCCAACGTGATGGTCGCCGGCGCCGCCTGGCGGGTCGAGGACTGGCAGATCGTCTCGGCCACGGCCGAACTGCCCGCCGGACAGAAGGGCGCCTACGTCGACGTGAACTTCGTCCTGGCGGCCACGGATTCGGCCGACCGGGCCCGAAACATGCGGATTCTCGCCCTCTACGGGCCCGACGGCACCGACGCCGAGGTCCTCTACGCCTTCAGCACCGCCGACGGCGGCAACGGGCCGAAAATGACCGACGCCGCCCCGGAGGCGGGGTTCAGCACCGTCTGCACCTTCACCAAGGCCTACGTCAATGACAGCGGCCCGACCGGCGCGGTGAGCGACGCCACCGGGCACCTCTACGAGTTCGACGCCCCGCTGCCGCTGGACGGCGACCGTACGCTGTGGGGCTTCCGCATCGAGGACACGACGCCGACGCTCCAGAACAACAGCCGCGGGCTGGTCATCCTGGCCGCCACCGCGACCAAGGCGCCCAACGGCACCAACCTCGCCCCGACGGCCGACGCCGGGGCCGACCAGAGCCTCCCCGACGACGACGGCGATGGGGCCGAGTCCGTCACACTGGACGGCACCGGCTCAGTCGACCTCGACGGGGTGATCGTCGACTGGACCTGGACGGAGTGCGACCAGGTCATCGCCACGGGCCCCTCGGCCACGCTGGACCTGCCGCTCGGCGTTCACGAAATCGTCCTGACCGTCACCGACGACCAGGACGCCTTCGACACCGATGTGCTGATTGTCACCGTGCACGACCCGCTGGGCTTCCACACCTACTACGTCGACTTCGACGGCGGCTCCGATGGCAACACCGGCCTGTCGCCCCTGAGCCCCTGGAAGCACTGCCCCGGCGACCCCAACGCCGCGGGGACGCCGACCAACACGCCCCTGTACTACGGCGATACGATCATCTTCAAGGGCGGCGTCGTCTACCGGGGGTCCATCCACTGCAACCGGTCCGGCCAGGCCGGCTACCCGATCATCTACGACGGCAACACCGCCGGGACGTTCGGCGCCGGGCGGGCCATCATCGACGGGTCTCAGACATTGACCGAGTGGACACCCTGCGCCGACCCCGACGACGCCGACGGCAACCCCGACTGGGCCGAGATCGTCTGGACCCACGTCCCGGCCGGGACCACGGCATTCAACCAAGCGTACTTCGAGGACGACGGCCTGCTCCACCCGGCGCAGGACCCCAACGTGGCCGACCCGTTCTACCACGACAACCTCGACCACTTCCTCACGCACGACGCCTACACTGACACCTCCATCACCGACGTCGACTACTTCATCGATCCCGATCCGGCCGCCTGGGACGGGTCGACCTACATCTACATCCACGGCGGCAACAACGCCGTCATCCGCAAACGCGTCACCGGCTACGACCCGGAAAGTCACACGATCTTCTTCGAGCCGATGGGCACGACGTTCTACTCAACCTACGCGATGGTCAACGCACTGAAGATCCTCGACACGCCCGGCGAGTTCGTCATCCGTGAGGATCAGACCGACGTTGAAGGACGTCCCCGGATGTACCTGTGGCCCCTGACGCCGGGCACCGCGGGCAAGGACATTGCCGTCACCGTCCGGGACACCTGCTTCGACTTCGGCTCGACCAGCTACGTCACGCTTCGCGGCTTCGAGCTGCGCAAGACGGGCAGCGCCGCCCCCGCCGTGACCAACACGATGAACGCCGGCTGCACCGGCCTGAGGATCGAAGACAATATCATCGTCAACCACGCCGGCACCGGCGTCGGGCTGGACGACGCGACCGACACGCTCGTCGCCTCCAACGAGGTGAAGTTCAACAAGGGCCGCGGGATCATCATCGCCGAGGCGTTCAACTCGTCGATCCGCGACAACATCCTCCAGAAGAACGGGCAGACGGCCATCGACTACTACTGGTCGCATCACAGCGACATCTCCGGAAACACGGTCTTCGACAACGCCGGCGGGCACGCCAACGGTATCACCGTGTATCTCGATTCGTCCGACATCCTCATCTTCGGCAATCGCGTCTGGGGCGGCCACGCCGCCTGCACCGTGAGGGATTCGACCGACGTCACCGTCGCCTGCAATATCCTCGACGGCAACGGGTCGTATTACGCCATGGCCGACTGGGCCGGGATGAACGGTCTGTACCTTTACCACAACCTCATCTTCAACGGCGGGACCGCCATCAGCTCGTCGTCGACCCATGTCGTGGCCAGAAACAACATCATGGCCGGCAGCCCCGTCCAGTACCGCGGGGGGGTGAGCGAACACAACATCTTCACGAGCCTGTCGTGGACGCAGGATCCGGACAACCTCGGGCCCGGCGAGTTCCAGGCGACGCCCGAGGACCTGTTCGTCGACTTCGCCGGCGGCGACTACCGCCTCAAGCCCGGCAGCCCCGCCATCGATGCCGGCGTGCCCGTCGTCGGGATCACCGCCGACTTCGCCGGCACGCCTGTCCCCCAGGGCGGCGCGCCGGATATCGGCCCGCTTGAAGCCGTCGACGCCGACATGCCCGGCGACTGCGACGGTGACAGAGACGTCGACCTCGACGACTTCGCCATCCTCAAACAGAACTTCGGTCGCACCGACGTAACGGCCGGTCCGTCCGAGGGCGACTGCGATTGCGATGGGGACGTGGATCTCGACGACTTCGCGATGCTCAAGCAGAATTTCGGCCGCTGAGGCGGTCTTGATGGAGAAATAGAGGCGACGGTGAAACAGCAACTCTCGATGTCCATAGTGGTGATGATCGTGCTCGCGGGTGTCGGGGTCGTCCAGGCGGCCCAGATTCTCCCGGTGACCGTCGACAGCTATTCCGGACGCCTGGGAACGACGTGGGATGCGTCCATGTCCGTCGACGACGACGTCAACACGTTCTGGTATTCCGCCCTGGCGGCCCCGGCGTGGATCGTCTACGCCTTCGACGATATCCACCTCGTCGGGGATGTGTCGATCACGATGGACAGCGGCAACTACCGCAAACTGGCGCGGGCGGCGGTGTCCGTCAGCACCGACGGGACGACGTTCACGCCCGTCGGCGAGTTTGATATCGACACGACCAACGGGGCGATGACGACGTTCAACCTCGGCGCCGTCGAGGCCCGCTACGTCCGCCTGGACGCGACGCTGGCGTTCTTCGCCAACTGGGACCCGGACTACGCCACGGTGGAGACCGCCCCGGACGGCAAGTTCGCCGTCTCGTACTCCGAGATCGACTTTTTGACCGCCCTGGACTACGCCGACGCGGGCGAAGACCAGACCGCCTACGACACCGACGACAGCGGCGACGAGCCCGTCGCGCTCGACGGGTCGGCCTCCGAGTATCCCGACGGGACCATCACCGCCTACACGTGGACGCTCGATGACGTCGAAATCGCCACGGGCGTCGACCCCACCGTCACGTTGCCCGTCGGGGTCCACACCGTCACGCTGACGATCACCTGCTCGGACGCGACGACCTACACCGATACCGTCGAGATCATCGTCGAGGCCCAGCCGCAGTCGTTCGCCGCCGCCGGCGAGGACATCACCGTCACCGACACCGACCAGAGCGGCGCCGAGATCGTCACGCTGGACGGCTCGGCCTCCGGCTGGAACGTCGTGACGTGGCAGTGGTACGAAGACGAGACGCTGCTGGGCAGCGGCGAAACGCTGGATGTGTCTTTCCCGATCGGCACGCACACGGTCACGCTGGAGTGCACCTCGAACGTCGGCGCGACCGACAGCGACGAGGTCGTCGTGACGGTCCTCGACGGCGCGCCCAAGCCGCCCGTCGCCGACGCCGGGCTCGACCGGACCGTCGAGAACCGCACCGGCGGGGCAGGTGAGCCGGTGCAGCTGGACGGAACCGGCTCGGTCGATTACGACGGGACGATCGTCGACTATGCCTGGAGCGAGGACGGCGACCCGCTGGCCACCGGCGCCACGCCCGTGGTCACGTTGGCCGTCGGCACGCATACGATCACGCTCACCGTCACCGACGACGACGCCATGACCGGCACGGACACCGTGACCGTGACCGTCGTGCCCTACGTCCCCGGCGCCAACGACGCGCCGCGCGTCGGCGGGTGGGAGGCCGACACCCTGTTCCCGAGCATCACCGCCGACGACATGGCCGTCATCCGCTCCAGGAAGATCCTTCTGGCCAGCCGGAGCTTCGGCCAGAACCTGCGGGCGGGGATGGTGCAACTCGAGAACCAGGATGCCATGTACCACCTCAACTACACCGGCGGGTTCCAGGTGATCTCCGAGGGCATCGACGCGGTGCCCGACGACATCTTCCAGACGTACGACTTCGTCCAATACTACTGCACTTATTGGCCGCATACCGCCCGCGTGACCGAGTTCGATTCGATCGTGCGGACCAAGTTCCACGACGACATCGACGCGGCGATCATCTTCTTCCACTACACCACCATGGCCACGTGGGACACCTACACCACCGTCATGGACTCGCTGCGGCTGGACTATCCGGACATCCAGTTCATCTACGTCACGGGCGGCTGCTCGCCGGTGGCCGACGACGCCAATAACGCCGCCAGCCGGGAATTCTCCAACGCGATCCTCAGCGAGTACCTCGGCGATGTGCCGATCTACGACATGAACTCCATCCTGTCGACCCACCTGGATGGCTCGCCCTGCGTCAACGACGAGGGCGTGCCCTACATGTGCGCGGAGTTCTCCAATGACCCCGCCGGGGTCCACCCCAACACCGACGCCGGCGAGCAGCGGATGGCCCGGGGCATGCTGGTGCTGCTCAAGCAGATGTTCGTTCCGGCCGTCCACCCGGGCGACGCCGACGGCGACGGGGACGTCGACCTCGACGACTTCGCCATCCTCAAGACCACCTTCGGCGCCGATCCCCTGACCGACGACCGCGCCGACTTCGACGGCGACGGAAACGTGGACCTCGACGATTTCGCGATCCTCAAGACGCATTTCGGGACCTGAACACGGAGAGAACTGAGCCATGTCGATGCAACGGCATCTTCCAGTCATCGTGATGTTGATCCTTACGGCGGCGTCGCCGGCCCTGGCCGGCGCGGTCCTGGAGGTCGTCGAGACGCCCGGCGACCATTACACGATCACGGCGATCGATGATGCCGATCCCGGCGTGCGGTATTGGCAGTGCAAGGTGGATGTCGTCAGCGGGTGCATCTACTCGTTCGTCGATTTCACCGACGCCGGCGACGGTACCGGCGGGCACACCGACTATATGGGCTCGGGCGGGTACGGCCGGCAGTGTTCGTTGCTGCAGTTCATCGGCCGCGGCGGCCGGGTCGGCACGCGGAAGCTGGCGGTGGGCGGGTTGGCCTCCCGCCTCAGCTTCCAGGCCGCCCCGGACGGCAGCGCGTTTACGATTCGCTACGTCGAGGATGAGACCGCCACGGCCTTTTTCCAGAGTGGGTACGGCTCGGGCGAGTTGGCCCTGACGCCCGGCGCCCTGCTGACGACGATCACCGTGACGGTCCGCCCGCCGACCTCCGCGGGCACCGCGTGGGACTGGTCGATTTCCCAGCGGAACGTCTCCGATCACGGCCTCGATCCGCGGGTCTGGGCTGTCCAGGAGACCCAGAGCTATCTCCAGGAGGCGATCCCCGTGGCGCGGGACTGGGAGACCTCCGAGGTCAACGGCTACTGGGACGACGCCGCGCCGGTCAGCTTCACACGCCACACCGTCGGCGCCAACAGCCTGGGCCTGACGGCGGGGCGGCAGTTCATCATCGACTACCGCTACAACCTCGTCGGTATGGCCAACGGCAACGTCACCGCCGCCGGCAGTTGGGCGGGGTTCACCTATATGACCTACAAGTCGCCGTATAACACCACGTCGAACTTCGCCCTCCAGAGCGGCGAGGTCCGCACCGACGTCGGCCAGCTTCGCATGGACATCGCGGCGCCCGCCGTCGGAGATGCGCCCGTCGCCGACGCCGGCGACGACCAGGTGCACACGATCCACACCACCGACCCGGCCGTGGTCACCCTCGACGGTACGGCCTCGAGCGATCCGGACGGGACGGTCGTCAGCTACGCCTGGGTCGACATCTTCGGCGACCTCATCGCCCAGACCGCCGCGCCCGAACTGTACCTGCACGAAGGCGATTACTACTTCACCCTGATCGTCACCGACGATGACGGCAATGTCGGCTACGACGAGGTCCGCGTGCAGGTGATCTTCGAGTGGGACTACACACTCTACGACGCCTGGCCGGGCCGCGACCCGGACGATCCGGACCAGTTGGTGAATCTCTACGGGCAGTCGATCACCCGCCCGGTGATCACCGACCTCGTCTGGCCGGAGACGCCGGGTGACGCGGAGGTGTGCCTGTATGCCGATGACAAGGTCGCGGCCGTCTCGCTGACCGTCGACGACAACACGGTGCCCGATCACGCGTGGTGGATCGACAAGTGCGACCAGTACGGCCTGCACATGGTGTGGTTCGTCATCGTCGGCTCGCACCGCCTCAACAGCGGCAACGCCTACTTCGGCACGTGGGAGGTTTTTCAGACCAACATCGTCGATAACGGCCAGGAGGTTCAGAGCCATACCATCTCGCACAAGGCCGACGACGACGTACGTCCCGCCGACCAGATGCACTGGGAATACTCCTATTCGCGTGCGCTGATCGACGCCAACCTCACCGGCAACCGCTGCCTGACGCTGGCCTATCCCTCCGGCAACGGCCAGCCGGCGATCGCCGCCGAGTACTACATCGCCGCACGCGGGACCACCGGCGGGGCCAACCTGCCGCACAACACCAATTACCTGTTCACCAAGGCCGGTGGCCTGTCGGCCATCCCGAGGCTGCTGGATCCGACCGACACGTACTACGCCCGCGGCTGGATCGTGCCCCTGTGGCATCTGATCCAGGAGGAGGACTATCCGGCCCTCGAGGCCAATCTGGCCATGGCCGCCGATCACAGCGACGAGTTATGGTTCGGCTCGTTCACCGAGGTGGCCCAGTACGGCCAGCAGCGCGACACCGCCACGCTGACGGTCACCTCGGCCGAGGAAACCGCCGGCGTGAAGATGACCCTCACCGACCGGATGTGGGATGATGTGTTCGACTATCCGTTGACGATCAAGGTTCGCCTCTGGAACACCTGGACGACCTGCGCCGCCACGCAGGATGGCCGGCCCGTCGAGGCGACGCTGATCACGCACGAGGACGACACCTACGCCCTCGTCAAGGCCGTCCCCGACCGCGGCGAGATCGTGCTGACCTTTGGCCTGCCCGCCAAGCCGGGTGACTGCGACGGGGATGGGGACGTGGACCTCGATGACTTCGCCATTCTCAAAACCAACTTCGGCCGCGCCGACGTCACCGCCGGGCCGGCCGAGGGCGATTGCGATACCGACGGCGACGTGGACCTGGATGATTTCGCGATCCTGAAGACGCACTTCGGGACGTAAACGACGGAGGAGCGAACGCATGTTGAACCGATGCCGCGCTGCATGGATCGTAACGATGCTCCTAGCGACGCCCGTGATGGCCACGCCGGTGCTGGAGGTCGTCGAGGTCCCGGGTGATCACTACGCGATCACGGCCGTTGATGACGCCGATCCGGAGGTCGCGTTCTGGCGGCTCAAGGTGGATGTGCCGTCCGGCGGGATCTACGCGTTCGAGGATCTTACCGACGCCGGCGACGGCAGCGGGGGGCACACCAACTACCTGGGCGCCAGCGCCTACAACCGCCAATGCACGCTGCTGTTCTTCGACGGCCGGGGCGGGAACGTCTGCACGCGGCGCACCCCCGTGGGCGGGCTGGCCGATCGGCTGACCTTCGACGCGGAGCCCGACGGGTCGGCGTTCACCATCACCTACACCGAGACGGCCGCGGCGACGGGGTTCTTCCACTCGTCCTACCCCGACGGCGCCCGCACGCTCAACCCCGGCGACCTGCTGACAACGATCACCGTCACGATCCGCCCCCCGTCGCCCGACGGGACGATCTGGGACTGGCGGATCGCCTGCGAAAACGTCTCCGATCATGACCTGTCGCCGAAGATCTGGGCCGCCGAGTGGGTCCAGACGTGGATCCTCGACACGATCGTCCGCGCCGCCGACAGCGACAACGCCCTGGCCGACGGGCCGTGGGATCCCGACGCCCCACTCAGCTACGGCCGCTGGACGATCGGCGATAATGCCGCCGCGGGCCTAACGGCCGGGCGACAGTTCATCCTCGACTACCAGGACGGCCTCTCCATCCACGAAGACGGCGGCGGCATCGCCCAGGGCACATGGGCCGGCTTCGGGTACCTCAAGTACAGCTCGCCGTTCAGCTACGAGACCCACGCCCTGGCGCCGGGGGCGACGGAGGTTCACGCCGGGCAGTTCATCCTCGACATCGCCGGCGTCACCGCCGGGGCGCCCGTCGCCGACGCGGGAGCCGATCAGACGATCACCGCGCCGACCCCCGACGGGACGACCGCCACGCTGGACGGCACCGGCTCGACCGACGCCGATGGGACGATCGTCAGCTACGCCTGGAGCGAGAACGGCACGCCCCTGGGCAGCGGGGCGACCCCCCAGGTCGACCTGTCGGTCGGCATGCACGTGATCACGCTGACCGTCACCGATAACGACGGCCTGACCGATACCGACACCGTCGTCGTCGACGTCGCCCTCCAGGGCGTCAACCGCGTGTTCTATGTCGACTACGACAACGGCGACAATACCCATCACGGCCGGGCGCCCGAATACCCCTGGAAGCACTGCCCCGGCGACGCCGCCGCCACCGGCATCCCCGCCGGGACGGCCCTGGCCGCCGGCGATAAGGTCATCTTCCGCGGCGGCGTGCACTATCGCGGCACGATCTACGTCAACGCCTCCGGCGACGCCGATGCCGATCTCGTCTTCGACGGCAACACCGACGGGACCTTCGGCGACGGCCGTGCGATCGTCGACGGCTCCGAAGCCCTCACCGGCTGGACGCCCTGCACCTCGCCCGACGACGCCGGCGGCAGCCCCTACTGGGCGAGCCTCTACTATGCCGACCTCCCCGCCGGCGTGACCATCTTCACCGAGAACATGTACGAGGACGGCCAACTGCTCATGATGGCCCAAGGGCCTGACCTGGTCGACCCGCGCTATTATGACGACACCTCGACCTACCGCAGCGTTCCCGAAACCGACGTGACCAACGACAGCCTCATCGACGCCGAGTTTTTCACGCAGACCGACCCGAACGCCTGGGACGGCGCCTACATCCACGTGTGGGCCAACCCCAACCAGGTGTTCACCCAGGCGGTGACCGGCTACATCCCCGCCGAAAGCACCATCCTCTTCGAGACGGTCTCGCCGGGCGTGTATACCGATCGGCCGACCCGCTACGCCATGACCAACTCGTTCCTCGTCCTCGACCGGCCCGGCGAGTACGTCATCGACGAGGCCCTCGGACGCGTCTATCTGTGGCCGCTGGGCGAGTCCGACCCGAACGGCAGCGCCGTCACCGTGTCGGTGCGCTCCAACGGGATCGACGTTCGCGGCAACAGCTATGTGACGATCCAGGGCTTCAGGATCGTCAAGCACTCCAGCCCCATCAACTCGGCCCGCAACGGGTGCGGCATCCGGAACTACCTGACGGCGAGCCACCTGACCCTCCGCGACAACGAGATCCGCTACCAGCGGTCCATGGAAAAGTACGGCGGGATCTTCCTGTCGGCCACCAGCGACTCGCTCGTCGCCGACAACATCGTCTGCGACAACGTCCGCAGCCGCGGGATCATGGTCGGCGGGGTCAACAACGTCGTGGTCAACAACTACCTGCGGAACAACGGCGGCACCGGCATCTACCTGTCCGGCGCCACCGACTGCGAGGTCCGCGCCAATACGGTTCTCGACCACACCGGCACGCACGCCAACGGCATCACGCTCTACCAGGGCTGCACCAACTGCCTGGTGTTCGGCAACATCGTCCTGCGAGGCGGCTGCGCGTTGACGACGCAGGACAGCTCGGGCCTGGTTCTGGCCTACAACGTCCTGTCCAGCGCCGCCTCCGGGTACACCGTCGCCGACTGGGGCAGCGGCGGCGGGGCCTACAGCGTCGACCTGCACTATTACAATAATGTCATCATGAACCCCGCCGGCGGTGTGGCGTTCTCCGTCAGCGGCGACAGCCAGGAAGGGCTCGTCTGCAAGAACAACATCATCGACGGCGGTGGCCCGCACGGTGCCGACGTTACGCACAACCTCTACACCTCGCTCGCCTGGTCGCAAACGCCCGAGTACGGCTGGTATCCCCACGACGGTGAGATCGTCGAAACCGACAAGAGTCTCATCTTCGTCGACGCCGCCGCCGAGGACTACCGTCTCGTCGCCGGCAGCCCCGCCCTCGACGCCGGCACGGACGTCGGCTTCGACGCCGACCTGCTCGGCGCCGCCGTCCCGCTTGGCGCGGCGGTCGACATGGGCGCCTACGAGGGCGCCGTCGCCGCGGGCACCCCCGGCGACGCGGACGGCGACGGGGACGTGGATTTGGACGACTTCGCCATCCTCAAAACCAACTTCGGCCGCACCGGTGCCACCGCCGGCGCCGCGGAGGGCGATTTCGACACCGACGGGGACGTCGACCTCGATGATTTCGCGATCCTGAAAACCCATTTCGGGACGTGAACCGGCGAATGTCGACGATCCGACAGGGATCGCGGCGTTTTCGTTCCGTCCTTGTCCTTCGATCGCGCGGGCCGTATACTCGCCCGCGATAGGGGCGAGAGAAGGGTATGGAGACCGCCGTGGTTGGACGGACGACGTTGCCGGGCTTTGTGGACCTGCAGGTGAACGGATTCGTGGGCGTCGACTTCACGGATGTGGCGTTGACGGCCGAGGCGTTTCGACGCGCCTGTCGCGAGCTGCTCTCCCGCGGGACCGCCGCTTTTCTGCCGACGGTGATCACGGCGCCGCTGGAACGACTCGAACGCAACCTCGCCCTGATGGCGCCGATCCTGGACGAAGACGAGTTCGACCGGCATCTGTTGGGCTTCCACGTGGAGGGGCCGTTCCTCTCGTCCGTGCCCGGTGCGATCGGGGCGCATGACCCCGCGAGCATCCGCCCGCCCAGCATCGAGGCCTTCGACCGCCTGCAGACGGCCGCCGGCGGGAAGATCCGCCTGGTGACGATCGCCGCGGAGGTCCCCGGCGCCGAGCGCTTCGCCCGCCACGTCGAGGCCACCGGCGTGGCCGTCTCGCTCGGCCACCAGATGGCCGGCCAGGGCGACCTCCAACGGCTCGTCGCCGCCGGGGCGACCGCGCTGACCCACCTGGGCAACGGCCTGCCCGAGATGATCCACCGCCACCACAACCCCATCTGGGAAGGCCTGGCCAACGACGACCTGACCGTCATGATGATCGCCGACGGCCACCATCTGCCCGAGTCGATGCTGCGGGTCTACCTGCGGGCCAAGGGCGTCGAAAGGATCGTCGTCGTCTCCGACGCCTCCCCGATCGCCGGCTTCCCGCCGGGTACCTATGAAACGCTCGGCAACACCGTCGTGCTCGAGCCTTCCGGCCTGCTGCGCAACCCTGAAAAGGGCTGCATGGTCGGCTCCTCGGCCACCATGCTCGACTGCATGAACCACCTGGCCTCGCTCGACGTGCTCGACCTGGACGGCCTCCGCCGGGTCGGCTTCACCAACCCCCTGGCGCTGATCGGCTTGACGGCCGACGACGTCGATACCACCGAGATCCTCCGCTACGACCCCGCCGCCAGACGCTTCGAAGTGCGAGGGTAGGCCGTTTGACGGTGGATGACTATAATGCCCCCCATGGCTGACATGATTTCCCCCGACGCGGTCGCGGCCGGCCTGGCCGAACTGGTTCGCTGTCCTTCCGTCACGCCGCTGGCCGGTCCGGCGGGGGAGGGCCCTTACGGCGAGGGCCGCTACGCCGCCCTGCTGGCCGCCAAGCTCCGCGCGCTGGGCGCGGCGGTCGAGCTGCGCGAGGTCGAGCCGGGCCGGCCGAACCTGGTGGGGCGCTTCGACGGCCCGGCCGGCGCGCCGTCGGTGATGTTCGAGGCCCACAGCGATACCGTCAGCGTCGACGGGATGACGATCGACCCCTTCGCCGCCGAGGTCCGCCACGGGCGCCTCTACGGCCGCGGCGCGTGCGACACCAAGGCCGCGATGGCCGCGATGCTCCTGGCCGTCGAGCAGGTGCTCGCCGAAGGCGGCGAACTGCCGGCGACCGTCTACGTCGTCTCGACGTGCGGGGAGGAGATCACCGGCCTGGGCGCCAAGGCCCTGGTCGACGAAGGCTTCTTTGCCACCGGCGAGGTGGAGGGGGTGATCGTGGGCGAGCCGACGGGCCTGGAAATCATCCACGCCTCCAAGGGCTCCGGGCGGTTCCGCATCGAAACGCGGGGCAAGGCCGCCCACAGCAGCGCCCCGGCCGACGGGGTCAACGCGATCTACCAGATGGCCCACGTCGTGGCGGCGATCGAGCGCGAGGTCGCCCCGGCCCTGGCGCGGCGGCGCGACCCGCTGCTGGGCTCGCCGACCGTCAGCGTCGGGACGATCCGGGGCGGCTCGCAGGTCAATGTGGTCCCGGACGCCTGCACCATCGACGTCGACACCCGCCTGATCCCCGGCCAGACGTTCGAGACGATGGCCGCCCTGATCCGGGACGTCCTCGGGCGCGCCAAGGCCGCACGGGCGGACCTGGAGTTCGTGATCCACAACCGGCCGGCCTACCCGGCGTTCTTCATCGACCCCGACGCGCCCCTGCCGGCGCGGGTCGCCCGGGCCTGCCGCGACGTCCTGGGCGAGGCCGTCATCGCGACGGCCCCGTGGGCGTCCAACGCGGGGATCTTCGCCGCAGCGGGCGTCCCGTCGGTCCTGCTGGGCCCCGGGTCGATCGCCCAGGCGCACACGTGCGACGAGTTCGTCGAAATCGACCAGGTGGTCAAGGCCGCGAGGGTGTACGCGGCGATCATCCGCGCGTATAGTGGCACCGGCACGCCGGCGCCCGGCGCGCGAGGAGAGTGAAATGATGCGGAATCTGCCCGACGTGATCAACACGGTCGAGGAGCTGGACGAGGTCCTCAGCCGCCCGTCCGAGGCGCTGGTCGAGTTCATGGGCGAATTGGACGGCGACATCATGATCCTCGGCGCCGGCGGGAAGATCGGCCCGACGATGGCCCGCCGCGCCAAGCGCGCCGTCGACGCCGCGGGCGCCGACAAGAAGGTCTTCGCCGTCGACGTCGTCGAGCTGCCCGACCTGGCGGCGATGGGGATCGAGACGCACACCTGCGACATGCTCGATCTCGACGCCGTCGCCAAGCTGCCCGACGCGGCGAACATCGTCTACATGGTCGGCCGCAAGTTCGGCTCGACCGGCAGCGAGCACCTGACCTGGGCGATCAACGTCATCGTGCCCTACCACATCGCGCGGCGGTACACCGGCTCGCGGGTGGTGGCCTTCTCGACCGGGTGCGTCTACCCGGTCATGCACATCGCCACCGGCGGGGCGACCGAGTTGACGCCGCCCGACCCCGTCGGCGAGTACGCGATGAGCTGCCTGGGCCGGGAGCGGATGTTCGACTACTACGCCGAGACGGCCGGCGAGCGGGTGGTGCAGTTCCGCCTGAACTATTCGGTCGAGCTGCGCTACGGCGTCCTGGTCGACGTGGCCCGGAAGGTGTTCGCCGGCGAGCCCGTCGACGTCACCACCGGCTACGCCAACGTCATCTGGCAGGGCGACGCCTGCGACCAGACGCTCCGCAGCCTCGCGGTGGCGGCCAGCCCGGCCCGCGTGCTCAACGTCACCGGCCCCGAGACGCTGTCGATCCGCCAGGTCGCCCTCACCTTCGGCGAGCTGATGGGCAAGCCCGTCGCCTTCACCGGCGAAGAGAACGGCCGCGGGTACCTCTCCAACGCCACCGAGGCCAACCGCCTGTTCGGCAACCCCTCGGTCCCCATCGGCCAGGTCCTCCGCTGGATCGCCCACTGGGTCGCCGCCGGCGGCGAAAACATCGGCAAACCCACCCACTTCGAGACGCAGGACGGGAAGTATTGATGGGCTGGACGGCATTTCGGATTGCCGGGCCGGTTCCTCATTCAACGCGCAGATTCACTTGGCCAGTGCCCCGAGTCGGGAGCATTTTCAATTGACAGATCGGGACGATGTGGTATGGTTGTTCCTGAATACGGATAAGCATTCCATATTATGGAACAATCGATTCCCGTTCAATCCGTCAAGAAGGCGCTGGATGTCCTCGATCTGATCATCGAGGCCGACGCCGCGGGCGATGCGATGTCGCTGGGCGTGCTGGCCGCGCGGATGGCCATGCCGCGCAATTCCGCCCACAATCTGGTCAAGACGCTCGTGGCGTGCGGGTACGTCGAGTCATGCGGGCGGGGCTCCTACAGGCCGGGCAGCAAGTGCCGGCAACTGGGCCGCCTGAACCGGTTCGACGCGGCCGCCGCGCGCGAGGCCATCGGCGAGCGCCTGCGGCGTTTCGTGGATGCCCAGCACGAAGCCTGCCTGCTGGTTGTGCTGGTCAACGGCGAGCGGGCGGTCGTGCACTACGTCGACTGCAACCAGGCAGTGCGGGTGTCGCGCACGACGGTCGAGAAGGCGCCGTTCTACGAGCGGCCGACCGGCCGGATGCTTGCGGCCGTTGCCGACGAGGCCGAACTGCGGCAGATTCTCGACCGTCACGGCCTGCCGGGGTCGCAGTGGGACGGCATCCGCGATGAGCCCTCCCTCCGCCGGGCGCTGGCGGCGCTGCGCGACCAGGGCTACTGCCGCATGGTTCAACGCAACGAGGTGCTGGCCCTCTCGTGCCCGGTGGCCGACGAGGGCGGGGCGGTCTGGGGGGTGGTCGGCACCTTCGCCCCGGGCTACCGTTGCCCGCCGGCTCGCGAGAAGAAACTCCTCAACGCCCTGCGCCGATTGGCGGGCGACCTCGCCGCCGCCGTGCCCGCGGGGGCGTGATTGCCTGTGTCTTGTCCGAAAGGATCCCGATGTCATTGAAAAACGCCGTCAAGCACTATGCCTACGACCTCGGCGCCGACCTGGTCGGCGTCGGCAACGTCGAACGGTGCGAGCACGCCCCTCTGATGATGAGCCCCCAGGGCCTGCTGCCGACGGCCCGCAGCGTGATCGTCATGGCCCTGCGCCACCCGGACGGGTGCATCGAGACCGGCGGGGAGACCCACCCCCAGGAGATCGGTCCCTACCGCGTGCAGTACCTGATGAACAGCCGCCTGGACGAGATGAGCTACCGCATGGCGACGTTCCTCGAACGCCGCGGCGCCCAGGCGATCCCGATCGTCTCGAGCAACATCTGGCGGTACACCGCCTACAAGGATCTCGACGCGATCTTCGCGCCCGACGTCAGCCACATCTACATGGCCGTCGTGGCGGGCCTGGCCGAGGTGGGCTACAACGGCCTGGCGCTCACGCCCGAGTTCGGCGCCCGCAACCGGTTCGTCACCGTCATCACCGACGCGGCCCTCGAGGGCGATCCGCTGATCGAGCCGGGGTCCGTCTGCGACCAGTGCATGCTCTGCCGGACGCACTGCCCGGCCGAGGCGCTGTCCAAGGAGGTCGACGGGGAGAAGGTCCTGCGGATCGACGGGCGGGAGTACCGCTTCGCTAACAAGAACCTGTGGCGCTGCTCGTGGGGCGAGCACTTCGACCTCGACCTGGACCTGCCCAAGGGCGATCGCGTGGACGAGGCCGCCATCCTCGACGCCCTCCGCGCACACGGCACGCGGGCCGGCGAGATGGGCCAGTGCCTGAAGTTCTGCGTGCCGGCCCCGCTGCGGACCTGGGACCACGACTACACCCGCACGCCGATGCGACGGCCGGCGATGGTGTTGGACGAGACGGCCGAGTCCCGCGGGGTCATGGACCGCTTCGTGACCGCCGCCCACGCCGCCGGCGTCGAGCACGTCATCCGCGCCGATCTCGCGAAAGCCGCGGCGCTGGGTTTCGACCCTGGCGCACGGCTCAAGGGGGCCAAGGGCGTCGTCCTGCTGGCGATCGAGACCGATGAGCCGTCCGCACCCGCCGACGGCGCCGCCATGGCCCGCGACGCCGCCTACTACCTGTGCGAATCGGCCATGTACGATCTGGCTCGCGGCCTGGAGGACATCGGCTTCCGCTCGATCACCGCCGAGCGCGACGCCGCCTCGCAGGCCTTCGCCGACGCCCTGCTGACCGGGGCGGGTCTGGACCCGCGAGCCTGCCAGGCCGCGTGGGTCATCACCCGCAAGACCATCGCCCCGGCGGTCTCCACGCAGCGGGCCGCCCCGCCGCCGATCGACGCCGGGCGCGACGACGACGACCTCGCCGCGGCGCTGCAGCGCATGGCGGATGGCTTCGGCGCCGACCTGTTCGGCATCGCATCGGCCGAGCGGATCGACGCGCTGGCGGCGCAGCTTCGCCCGCACTACGCCGGCGTCACCCGCCTGGTCGGTCGGGGCGTGGGCGGGCGGTTCCTGACGCCGGACTGGCAGATCCACGAAGTGCCGATCACGGTCCGCACCGCCGGCGACGTGCTGGCCGGTGCCCGCAGCGTGATCGTGTTGGGCCTGCGTGTGCACAAGGCGGTGGTGGATCGGACCGCCAGGCCGCCGGCCGAGGCGGTGGGCCCGTATGCGTTCCAGACGGCCATCACGTACCGGCAGGCGGGCCGGACGGCCCTGCGCCTGGCCAAGGCGCTGCGGGCCGCCGGCCACCGCGCGGCGATCGTCGGCGACCTGATGGGCCTGGCGTCGGTGCTGGCGAACCCCCAGGGCCCCCAGCCGGACTTCACCTCCAGCCGCTTCGCCGCGATCGCCGCGGGTCTGGGGCGCCTGACGAAGAACGGGCGTGTCGCCACGCCGCAGTTCGGCGTGCGTCAGCGGTTTTTCTGCGTGGTCACCGACGCCGCGCTGCCCGCGTCGCCGTTGGCGGACGCCTCCCCGCCGCTGCTGTGCGACACGTGCCCCGACCGCTGCGTGGCGGCCTGCCCGGCCGAGGCGTTCGGCGACGAGGAGATCGTTGTGAGCCTCGAAGGCCGTGAGCACCGGTTCCGGTCGGTCGACGAACGGCGGTGCGACTGGTCCCGCCGCTACGCCCTCCAGGCCGAGAGCGGCTTCGGCTGCCTCGGCTCGCCGCTGGACGTCGCCCCGCCCGAGACCATCGACGCGGCGGCCCTCAAGGCGGCCCTCGACCAGCACGACCCCATCCGCTCCCACCGCCCGGTGGTCGCCGAGCCGTGCATGCTGGTCTGCCCGTATGCGAGGATGAACGGATAAACCCGAAATGCGAAGCACGAAAGGCGAAACAAGCCCCAAACGGCCAAACGGATAAGATGGCAAACCCCCCAGGGGCTCTGCTGTTGGTGGTTTGTTGTCTTATCCGTTTCGGATCTGTTTCGGATTTCAAGTTTCGTGCTTCGAATTTCGCTCGCCGCCGCAGGTCCAATCGACAGGCGGGCTAATCGTCCGCCCTGTCCCGCGCGTGGGCCAGGACGAGGTCGATGGCCTCTTCGGCCGTGGCGTTGCGTGCGACGACGGTGCCGAGTTGGGGTGACCGGCGGGCGCTGCCGCCGATGACGACGGTGAAGGCGTCTTCGCGGCCGTCTTCGGCGTCGGTGCGGTCGCCGAAGAGGCCCACGTCGGCGACGGCGCTGTGGGCGCAGCCGTTCGGGCAGCCGCTGACGGCGACGAAGGCCTGGGCGGGCAGGGCGCCGAGGTCTTCCCAGAGGCGGTGGGCCATCGCCTGCGTGTCGACCAGTGCCCGCGAGCACCACCGCATGCCGGGGCAGGCGACGATGACGGGCCCGCCGATCCACGACGCCGGCAGGGGCGCCAGGGCCTCATCGAGCGTCGCCTCGCCGGCGGCGAAGACCCAGAGGCCCTGGTGGATGCCGAGTCGGACGACGAGGTCGTCGCGATCGGCCAGATCGGCCAGGGTCTCCAGCGCGTCGGGCGGGAGATTTCCGCCGGGGGCCGCGACGCGGCGGCGGTGGTCCAGGGGTCGGGCCGGCGTGGCGATCGGCACGTCGGCCGCGCCGGCCGGGGCGGGCGTGGCCGCGAGTTGCTCGGCCAGCGCCGCCAGGAACGCCTCGTCGCCCATCCGCTCGCGCACGTGGCGCAGACGCGCCGTGCGCCGGTTGTCGCGGTCGCCATGCCGTGCGAACACCGCCAGCGCCGCCAGGATGAATCGCGGCACATCCGCCGCCGGCAGCGGCGACGGCCAGGCGATGCCCAGACCCGGCGGCGCACCCAGCGAGCCGCCGACCGTGGTGTCGAAGGTCCAGCGCCGATCGGCTTTGCGGGCGACCAGGCCCACATCCTGGATCCACGGCAGGCCCTCGGCCTCGCGGCAGGCCGACAGGGAGATCTTGAACTTCCGCGGCAGGGCGAACGCCTGCGGGTGCGACTGCAGCACGCCCGTCAGGTACACCGCCAGCGGCTGCAGGTCCGGCGAGCCCGGGGCGGCGCCCGAGCAGGGGCAGACGGTCACGTTGCGGATCGAATCCCCGCCGCTGCCCAGGCCGGTCAGCCCCGCGTCGGCCATCCGCCGCTGCGCCTCGACGGCCGTCCGGGCGGTCAGGCCGTGAATTTCGACATCCTGTCGCATCGTCAGGTGCAGCGGCTCGCCGGGCGTCAGCTCCCGCACGATCCCCGCCAGCGCCCGCCACTGCCGAGCCGTCACCCGCCCGGCCGAGACCCGCACCCGCTGCATCCAGCGGCCCTCCTGCCGTTGCGGATGCAGCCCCAGCAGCTTGGCGCGGGCGGGGTCGTCGGGAATCGCATCGGCGGGAAAGGCTAAGGGAGCATCCATGGGCTGACCTCATCATTGCCGAGCCCGCGGGGCTCGAGACGGCGATCCGGTACCTGGCGTCTGAAGCTTAGTGTGTGTGCATGCCGAACTCAAGCTGTTCGGCGCCCGCGCTTGGCGCGCGCGGTCGTCGGGCGTACCCGCGTGGGGTCGACGACCGGCGACGGCGGATCGCTGCCCGACCGGATCGAGCCGCCGGCCGCCGCGAGCCGCTGGTACCCCCGCGGCAAGTGGGTGGTCCTGCACAGCGTCGAAGGCCGCGACGACTGGGACAGCGACGCGCTCGATGCGGCGGCTCAAAACGTCCCGTCGCGCTGCTCGTAGTGGGTCGGCTTGTCGTAGACGGGCATGTCGCGCCGGAGCCAGTCGGCGTTCCAGCGGATCATCGTGTCGAGGTCGACGACGGGGTCGCCGAACAGGCGGCGGGCCTGCGAGCAGTCGTTGTGCCAGGCGGTGGGCTGGGCGACGCCCTCGAAGACCACCCGCTTGCCCAGCAGCTCGCCGAAGCGGTTGGCCACGTGCTTGACGGACGCCGCGGCGGGGGCGCCGATGTTCAGCGGCTCGGACGGCAGCGTGCAGTGGCGCAGGGCGCGGAGGATCCGGGCGATGGCGTCGCCCTGCCAGATGACGTTGGCCACGGGCGTGGCCAGGGGCACGGGTCGGTCGCGGAGGATGCGAAGGGCGATGTCCTGCAGGACGCCGTACCGCAGGTCGATCGCGTAGTTCAGGCGGATCAGGCGGCCCGGGCAGCGGTGGACCTCGCTGAAATACTGGAACACCCGCTCGCGCCCGACGCACGAGTTGGGGTACTCGCCGAACGGCAGGGCGGGGGCCTGCTCGTCGCAGCCCGGCCCGCGGATGTCGGCGAAGGGGTAGACGCACAGGGTGCTGAACGCCACGATGCGGCAGTCGGTGAAGCGTTCGCCGACGTGGGTGGGTACGACCACGTTCATCGCCCAGGTGAACGGCTCGCTGCCGGCGGTGCCGAACTTCCGGCCGGCCATGTAGACGATGTTGGCCACGTCGGGCAGCGCCGCCACCTGCTCGCGCTGCAGCAGGTCGCAGGCGATGCACTCGATGCCCGCGGCTTCCAGGCGCCGGCGCACGGCCGCGTCGGTGAACCGCGCCACGCCGAGGATCCGCTTGGCGGGGGCCGCCCGCTTGGCCATCCGCGCCAGCGTCGGGCCGACCTTGCCGCCGACGCCGAGGATCATGAGGTCCCCGTCGAGGGCGGCCAGGTCGTCGGCCAGGGCCCGCGTCGGCGTCGACAGCAGATCCTCCAGGTGCGTGACGTCCTCAATGCGTTCGGGCAGCGGGTGTTCGTCGAGGGTGCGGATGTCGCTCATGGGTCGCTTTCTCCGATCAGTCGGCCAGCCAGCGGTCGAGGTTCTCCCGGACGAAGGCGTCGTCGTTGAGGTGCGGGTAGGCGGCGCAGACGCGGTCGATGTCTTCGGCCTGGCCGGGGCTGAGCACCTCGTCGCGCTTGAGCGTCCAGCGCCCCTCGAGCAGGCCCTGGCGGCGGAGGATTTCGTGGATGCCGGGGATGCTGCCGGCGTAGTCGTGGGCGACGTCGAAGATCGCCCCGTTGGCGTCGGTGATCTGGGCGGCGAGGGTCAGCATGGCCGGGTCGATCGGTGCGCCGGCGTCGACGATGGCGTGGATCCGCTCGAGCAGTTCGACGGCGCGGCGGGTCCAGCAGGCCCACTGGCCCAGCAGGCCGCCGCGGACGCGGATGGTGCGGGCGTCCGGGCCGTCGCCGAAACGGAAGGGCGTGAGCAGGTCGCGGACGATGCTGTTGTCGTTGCCCGTGTAGAGCGTGATGGCGTCGGCGCGGCCCGATTCGGCGACGGCCCGCACGACGTCCAGCGTGCTGTAGTCGTTGAACGGCGCGATCTTGATGCCGCCAACGCTCTCGATCTGGACCACCTCCCGCCAGAACGCGTAGGGGATCCGCACGCCGCCGACGGCCACCGGCAGGTAGAACGCGAACAGCGGCATGATGCCGGCCAGGGCGCGCATGTGGTAAAGCATTTCCTGTTCGAGGCAGCCGGCCAGCGCCGCCATGGAGATGATGGCGTAGTCGTAGCCGAGCTCGCGGGCGGCTTCGACCTGCCCGATCGCCTCGTCGAGCCGTCCGTTGACCCCCGCCAGCTTGGCGACGGCTCGCCCGGTGCGGGCGACGTACGCGTCGACGGTTTCGGCGGTAAGGCGGAGGACCGGCTCGTAGAGGTCGATGCCCGGACGGCGGATCTCGAACTGCGTGAAGTGCATCCCGACGGCCACGCCGCCGGCGCCGGCGTCGAGGTAGTAGCGCACCAGCGCCCGCTGACGGCGCTCGTCCAGCCGCCGACCGGCGTCGAGGGCCAGCGGCATGGCGGGGATGACCGTGCCGCGGCGGATGACCTCACGTGTGGAGCGACCGATGCTGTCTGTCATGCGGAGTCACCTTTGCCCTGCAGGTGCGGGCGGTTGCGGTTGTTCGGCGGATGCACGCAGTATCGCGGCCGGCGGCGGCGCCGTCAAGCCGCCCGGGCGACCGGCGGGCGCGTAGAATTAGCAAACGGGACGCCCGCCGGGGCGGGCCAAAGCGAGGAGCAACGATGAAAGCGACAGCACAGAAGACCATGCGGGCGGCGGCGATCGACCGGTTCGGCGGGGTCGACGAGATCCGCATCGAGACGCTGCCCGTGCCGGACGTCGATGCCGACGAGATCCTGATCCGCGTCGAGGCGGCCGGGGTGGGGGTGTGGGACCCCTACGAACGCGAGGGCGGGTTCGCCGAGATGTTCGAGACCGAACCGTCGTTCCCCTATGTCCTTGGCTCCGACGGCGCCGGGACCGTCGAGGTCGTCGGCGACGCGGTGACGGCCTTCAAGCCCGGCGAGAAGGTGTACGGCATGCTCCTGGCCGGTCCCAAGGGCGGGTTCTATGCCCAGTACGCGGCGGTGAAGGCCGACGACGCGGCCCACATCCCCGAGGGCCTGACGATCGAGCAGGCCGGCGTCATGGGCGTCGACGCCATCACGGCCCTGCGGGGACTGGACGACACGCTGGGCCTGCGGGCCGCCGAGGCGGTCATGATCCTCGGCGCCAGCGGGGGCGTGGGACACCTGGCGGTGCAACTGGCCAAGCGGATGAACGCCCGCGTCCTCGCGGTCGCCTCCGGCGACGACGGCGTCGCCCTGGCCCGACAACTCGGCGCCGACGCCGCCGTCGACGGCCACAAAGCGGGCGTCGTCGAGGCCGCCCGGGGCTTCGCGCCCGACGGGATGGACGCGGCCCTGGTCACCTGCGGCGGCGAGGCCGTCGACCAGGCCCTCACCGTCATTCGCAGGGGCGGGCGCGTCGCATATCCCCACGGCGTCCAGCCGGTTCCCGCGGTGCCGGACGACGTGCACCTGGTCGGCTACGACGGCATGCCCGACCCCGAGACGATCGCCAAGCTCAACCGCCTCATCGCCGCCGGGTCGTTTCACGTCCACATCGCGCAGAGCTTCCCCCTCGATCGCGCCGCCGACGCCCACCGGGCCCTGCAGGAGCACCACCTCGGCAAGATCGCGCTGCGGCCGTAGCGGGAGGGAGAACTCGCGCCGCCGGCGGGAAAAGTTTTTTGGCGGGCGAAAAAGGATGCCGTCTTGGATGCCGCTTTGCCGGGGGGGCGGATGAGGGCTGCAAAGGGGTTACGACGGCCAGCGCTCCGCGGACGGCAGGCTAACGTGTTTGTCGAATCTGTCCCCGGTTGTTTCATGCATTTTATTGAGCGCGCGCTTCACAATGTTAAGCGATCGGTCAATATTGTTGAACGCCGGACATCGCAGACCCCGCAGTTTACCCAGGTTAACGGCATAAAACCGGAATAATCCGAATTCTCCGGGCGTTTTTCGGGCCAAAGTGAAACAACCGGGGACGGTTGAAGGCCGGCAAAACGGCCGTGCCGGCCGCCGTCCGCCGCGGCGACAGAAAGTGAAGGCCGGGGTGAACAATGTTGTTGATTCGGTGAATAAAGTGATGCCGCCGATGAATAATATTGCACCAGCCGTGAACAATGTTCATCCAGGGGCAACTCTTGCGCGAGCCCTGGGTCGCCGCCGGGCGAAGGCGGGTGGCGCCCTCGTTCCCGTCGACCCACAGGGGCCATCGCCGCCCCGATCGTGGGCCGACCGCCGTCTCCACCCCGCCCACGCCGCAGTTGAGGCTTGAGCCCCGGCCTGTCCGCCCGCTGCGGATCCCGCGTGCCGCGCGCGCCCCGCAGCGGCACGGGCACAGTGGAACAGGTGATCAGGCGGCCCGACCGCCTACCGTCCCTCATTCGGCACGGCGGTCACGTCGGGGTAGAACTTCACCCAGTCGTAGACGGTGATGGCGTCTTCGGTCGGCGGCAGGCCGCCCCAGTTCTTGCTGCCGGTCCAACTGTTCATCATGATATAGCCCGGCTCGCTGGCGACGTCGGGGCTGGCGAAGGTGTAGACGATCTCGCCGTCGACGGTCCAGTCGAGGCGGTCGGGCTGCCAGAGGAAGCCGTACCGGTGGAAGCTGCGGGAGGGGTTGAACGGCAGCTCGTGGTAGTGGGCCTTGCTGGTGCCGTTGTTGAGGTGGTAGTTCATGGTGACCACGCCGCGGTCGTCGTCGTCGATCCAGTCGCCGTTGGTGAGGAACTCGAAGTCCCATTCGGCCCGCTGGTAGTCCTTCCGCTTCCAGAAGAACGACGCGCACACGCCGCGGTTGGCCTCGCTGTCGCCGACGTCGGTGACCTTCATCCGGACCTCGTAATAGCCGTAGCCGTACAGCGGGCCGTCTTTGACCGTCTGCACCTCCGAGCCGTGCTTCATGTTCGCCCTGGAGGTGAAGTGCATGAACCCGCGGCCTGCCTCGCCGGGGTAGGTCTCGGTGAAGGTGACGTTGGCGGGGTCGAACGTGTTCTGGCCGGTGGCGACCCACACGCCGTTGACCATCCACAGGCCGTCGGTCGACCGGTTGTCGGCCCAGTCGGCCGGGCGGAAATCCTGGAACATCGCCGGTTCGATCGTTCCGTCGGGCGAAGCAGACCCGCCGGGCGTCTCCTGGACGTTGCGATCGGTGCACGAGACCAGGGGCAGCGCCAGGCAGGTCATCGCCAGGCACACGACGGCAGCAGGCGTGGCGGCGGCAAAAGGCCTCTTCGGGGCGGTTCGATTC
>CAZHRW010000048.1:0-4100 GCA_964535025.1 uncultured Planctomycetales bacterium | reverse complement strand
CGTCCGCCGGCTGAGCACCTGCATGCAGCGGCGGATCTCCTCCTCGCGCCCGATGACCGGGTCGAGCTTGCCCGCCCGGGCCATCTCCACGAGGTCCTGCCCGTATTTCTCCAGGGCCTGGTACTTGTCCTCGGGACTGGCGTCGGTGACCCGCTGGCCGCCGCGAAGGTCCTTCATCGCCGCCAGCACCGCCTTGCGATCGACCCCCAGCGTGGTGAGCACCTCCCGGGCGCCGCTGCGGACCTCGAGCATCGCCAGCAGCAGATGCTCGGTCGAGACGTACTCGTCATCGAGCTGCTCGGCTTCCCTGAAGGCCTTCATGAGCACCTCGTTGCACGACGGCGCCATCTGCATCGCCGCCTGGCCGCTCTGGCTGGGCAGGCGGTCCAGTTCGCTTTCCACGACGCTTCGCGCCCGCGCGGCCGGCAGGCCCACCTTCTCCAGCAGCGGGCCGATGATGCCCCCCTCCTGGGTCAGCATCGCCTCCAGCAGGTGCAGCGCCTCGATCTGCGGGTGGCCCTTCTCGGAGGCCACCTGCTGGGCCTGGGCGAGCGCTTCCTGGGCTTTGACGGTGATTCGATCCATACGCATGGGTGAAAACTCCTCTCTTCTCGGGGGCTCGCGACGACGTCACGGCCCCTGTTCTTCCCGCTTGCGAAGGGTGTGCCACCAACGCTAAGTCCTTTTTTCGTCGGGTCTCACAAGCCCGCATCCCCTGCCAGATCGCTCCGCGAGCCTCCGGGGGCCGTCATTCCGGCAGGCATCGACGGCCTTGACGCCGCCGGAGGGGGCCGCTATGGTGCTCCTGCGGTTAATCGCAGAGTCTGCGTCGCTGCCGACGCTTCAGTCTGGAGTCTACGCGATGAATACGCTCGCTCGCGCCGTCGCCTCGCTGGTGGTCCTTTCGGTCGCCCTCTCCGCCGTCGCCGAGGAGGCCGGGCCCATCCTGCCCGACAGCGACGGCGACGTCGCCCCGGCCGCCCGCGTGCAGTTGCGGGCGGAGATGCGCAACCGCCACCCGCGGCTGCTGATCACCGACGACGACCTCGAGCGGCTGCGGGCGTTCTACACCAGCGACGCCGGCAAGCTCTACCGCCGGCAGATCGAGGCCGTCGTCGCCCGCGCCGACGTCCCGGACGACCGCAAGACCACGCACGGCTGGGGGCAGACCCACGGGCTGTTCAACCTGCCCACCGTCGCCCTGCACTACAAGCTCACCGGCGACCGCGCGTCGTTCGACAAGGCCGTCGCCTACCTCAAGTGGCTGGCCGGCCAGGCCGACTGGAGCCGCGGGGGCGAGCCGCCCGTCGACGACACCCTCGACGCCTACCGCGCCGTCCTGGAGCAGATGAAGGCCTTCGGCCCCTCCGGCGAACGCAACAGCAACCATGCCGCGTCGTTCACGATGGTCGGTGCGGCGTTGACGTGGGACTGGCTCTACGACGACCTCGATCCGGCCTTCCGGGAGCTGTTCGGCGAGATCCTCTTCCAGCACGCCCGCGCGATGTACTACGGCGGGCACCTGGCGGGCAACCCCGGCGGCAACTACTGGCGTGGCGTGCCGGCCTACAACCACCGCTGGTTCCGCGACTGGGGCCTCACGCTGGCCACGCTCGCCGTCGCCGAGGGCCGCCCCCGCGAGCAGTGGCTGCTCGGGCAGGTCGCCAAGGAGCTGGCCTTCATGGCCCGCTGGCTGCCCGCCGACGGCAGCCAACACGAGGGGCCCGGGTACGGCTCCAGTGCCGGGGCGCTGGGGATGGCCTTTTTGGCCAGCGACGAGATCCTCGCCACCGCGTACCTTAAGAGCCCCTTCTACCAGGCCGCCGCCGAGTACACGCTGCAGATCTCGGCGCCGGGGATGGACCAGGCGATGTACTTCGCCGACTGCTTCACCCGGGCACGCAGTTTCCACCCGTTCTTCATGCTCACGGCCGCCCGCGACGGCCGGGCCGACGTGCTGGACGGCATCCGCCACGCGATCGCCCTGGCGCCCGAGGACTTCGGCATCCAGGGCTACGGCTGGCTGTCGCTGATCGCCGACGACCCGTCGGTGACCGGCGGGGACTACCACAAGCTCGACACCACCGCCTTCCTGAGCGACCTGGGGATCCTGGTCGTCCGCGACGCCTGGGCCGACGACGCCGTCGCCGCCCGCTTCAAGTGCGGGCCCATGGGCGGCTACAGGGCCAACCAGTGGCGGGAAACCGCCCGCGACGACGACGGCGCGCTGCCCTACCTCAACGTCGCCCACGACCACCCCGACGCCAACAGCTTCACCATCTTCGGCCGCGGCGACTACATGGCCGAGACCGACCGCTATCCGCTGACCCCCGGCAAGCTCTCCAGCGGGCACAACACGCTCCTCGTCGACGGCATCGGCCAGGCCGCCGAAGGCCGCCCCGAAGGCGACGTGTGGCAGCAGCCCGCACACGGGGACATGACGAACATGGGCCGGATCACCGCCGTCGCCGACGCCGGCGATGTCGTGCTCGTCGAGGGCGAGGCGTCCGGCTCGTACCTGCCCTACGACCACGACGGCAAGACCCGCCCGGCCCTGGAGCGATTCCGCCGCGCCTTCATCTGGGTCCGGGGCGATTACATCCTCGTCGTCGACGACGTCCGCTGCGCGCGGCGGGCCGACCTGACGTGGCTGGTCCAGGGCGCCGAGCTGAAGACCCTCGATGCCGCCGCCGGTCGCTACCGGCTCAGCAAGCACGAGGCCGCCTGCGAGTTCCAGCTCGTCTCCGACCGGCTGCTGGAGATGCAGCAGGTCGTCTCGACCGCCAACGACCACAGCAAGCTGCTCAACTGGAAGCAACTGCGGGCCACCGCCGTCGGCCGCACCGCCCGCTTCGCCTGCGTGTTCGACCCCTGGCATCGCGGCGACCTCCGCGTGGCCCTCGCCGCCGGGGCCGACGGGGCCATGACGGTCACCGTCACCGGGGGCGACATCGACGACACCTGGACCTGCACCCCCGGCGCCGGCCGCTTCGACCCGTCCGTCTGGCACGGCCGGCGCGTCGACGGTTTCGACGTCCGCGCCGACGCCGAGACCGCCCGACCCCCGGCGACCCAGCCCGGCACGGACCCGCCGGCCGCCCGGTAAGCTGCTGACGGGCGGCGCCATCGTTACCGGTCCGTCGTTTCTTTCGCCGGGCCCACGATCAGTCCGACCTCGCGGAGGCGGCAGGTGGTGCCCATGTGAAAGGCCAGCCGGGCGCCGGCGCCGGGGCCGTTGCGGACCTTGCACAGGTGCAGCGTGCGGTTGACCGCTTCGGTCACCGGCCCCAGGGCCGTGCGGACCGCGACCCGCTCGGGCGGGTCGTGGCGCTGGAGCCAGAGGACGGTCTGGGCGAACCGCTGCCAACTCGACCCGCCGGCCATGTCGTCCAGGCGCGGGGTGGCGTGATGGCCCTTGCGGGGGTGGGTCACCAGCACCAGGCGGGCGCCCCGCCGACGAAGGGCCTGCTTGGCGCGCATGAGGAAGCGGTGGTCCTGGATCCACGGCGCCTCGGTCGGCGCCATCGCGGTGATCGGATCGATGGCGACGATCTCGACGCCCGCGGCCACCTGTCGCTCGACCCACGCGGCCAGGTCGTCGGCGGTGACGCCGGCGTCGGGCGGCTCGTGGAGGCAGCGGGCGAAGTCGGCCAGGAACGCCTCGTGACGGCAGTAGGCCTCGCGGACGTCGTCGGGGTTGTCCCGCATCCACGCATCGTCCAGCAGCTCCCCGCTGGCCGCCTGCAGCGCCAACGCGCGGTGAAGCTGGTGGGTGCGGTCCTCCTCCAGGGCGTACAGCGCCACCCGACGGCCCCGGCCGTGCCAGTACAGCGCCGCCTCCAGCAGCATGAACGACTTGGCCGCCCCCGGCTGGCCGCACAGCACCGTGACGGTCCCCGGCAGCAGGGCGCGGCTGTAGCGGCTCAGGGCGGGCCAGGGCCACGCGATCGCCTCGTGGCGGCCGGCCAGCGTCGCTTCGAGGCGCCCTTCCAGCGCCGCGGCGGCCCCGAGGGGACGGGCGACGTCCAGCACGGCCCGGACGGCGGCCCGCTGGGCGGCGCCGCCGTCGGCGGCGGCCCGTTCGAGCAGGTCCGCCGCGT
>CAZHRW010000047.1:0-13814 GCA_964535025.1 uncultured Planctomycetales bacterium | reverse complement strand
CGCCGCCGCGGCGGGGGCGCTACGTGTTGTACTGGATGCAGGCGTCGCAGCGGGCGACGTTCAACCACGCCCTGGCCTACGCCGTCGAGCGGGCCAACGAGCGGGGCGTGCCGCTGCTGGCGGTGTTCGCCCTGACGGACGCCTACCCCGGCGCCAACGCGCGGCATTACGCGTTCATGCTGGAGGGGCTGAGCGAGACGCAGGCGGCCCTGGCCGAGCGGGGCATCCGCCTTCTCGTCCGTCGGGGCGAGCCGCCGGCGGTCGTGTCGGCCCTGGCGGCCGACGCGGCGCTGGTGGTGACGGATGCGGCCTACACGGCGGTGCCGCGACGGTGGCGCCGCGACGTCGCGCGGGCCGCCCCGTGCCGCCTGACGCAGGTGGAGGCGGATGTGGTCGTGCCCGTCGCGGTCGTCTCGGACCACCGCGAGTACGCCGCCAGGACGATCCGCCCGAAGCTCCACCGCCACCTCGACGAGTACCTCAAGGCGCTCGAGGAGCCGACACTGAAGCGCGATTCGCTCGACCTGGCCGCCGACGGGCTGGACCTGGCCGACCCGCGGGCGATCCTGGCGAGGCTGGAGGTAAGCCGCGACGTCGCCGGCGTCTGGCAGCACTACCGCGGCGGGCTCAGCGAGGCGCTGCGGCGGCTGGAGGCGTTCGTCGCCGGCGACCTGCGGCGCTACCACACGCACCGGGGCGACCCGGCGCTCGACGTCCAGTCGCACCTGAGCCCCTACCTGCACTTCGGGCAGATCTCCCCCGTGCAGGTGGCCCTGGCCGTCAGGCGGGGCGGCCGCCGCACTATCCCCGACGCCGCCCGGGAGGCCTTTTGGGAGGAGCTGATCGTCCGCCGCGAGCTGTGCATCAACTACGTGCACTACACGGCCGATTACGCCTCCTGGCGCGCCCTGCCGGGGTGGGCCCGCGGCACGCTGGACGCCCACCGCCGGGACCGCCGTCCGGCGGTGTACACGATGCGGCAGCTCGAAGCCGCCGAGACCGACGACCCCTATTGGAACGCCGCGATGCGGGAGATGACCCACACGGGCATCATGCACAACACGCTGCGGATGTACTGGGGCAAGAAGGTCCTCGAATGGACCCGCTCGCCCGCCGCGGCGTTCCGGCGGCTGCTGGCGATGGACAACCGCTGGTTCCTCGACGGCCGCGACCCGCTGTCGTTCGCCAACGTCGCCTGGTGCTTCGGCCTCCACGACCGCCCCTGGGCCGAGCGGCCCGTCTTCGGCACCGTCCGCACCATGACCGCCGGCGGACTGGAGCGCAAGTACGACATGGACGCCTACATCCGGCGGGTGGATGCGATGATCGGGCGGTGAGTTGAACGGCCGAACCGAACCACGGACCGTATGGACGCTTGGGACCGGATAAACTCATGGACGGCATGGACGAATCGCCTCGGGCCTGTCCATGCCGTCCAGCCTGTCCCTGCCGTCCGTCTTACCCCAGTGCCAGAGCGGTCAGTCCGAGCAGATCCAGCGTCGCCGCCTGCCGCCGCTGCGTGTGCCGCACCCGGCGGCGGCGGAGGGTCGTGGTTGCGTCCAGGTCGGCCCGCAGCGCGTCGGTGTGATCGACGGAGGCCGCGGCGGCGGTGCCGAAGCGGCGTTTGAGCAGGGCGAAGTCGTCGAGGTCGACGACGGAGTCGCCGGTGAGGTCGCCGTCGGCCCAGGTGGCGTCGGTGGCGCCGAAGTGGGCCTTGAGGATGGCGAAGTCGTCCAGGTCGATATCCCCGTCGTCGTCCGGGTCGCGGAAGACGATCGGGTACTCGTAGGCGCCGAGATCGACGGCGCCGTCGACGATGCGGGCCTCGCCGCCGAGGTCGGTCGTGATCGGCGTCCCGTCGGCGTACGTCGCGTAGGCCGCGTGGCCGGCATTGACGGCCGGCGACAGGGCGGTCGGGCGCACGGCGACGACGGGGCCGCTGTCATCGACGACGAGATTCGCCGCGGCGGGCTCATCGGGCGTGCCGATGATCGAGTGCGCCGCGCCGGGGACGCCGCGGCCGATCAGGTTGTAGTCGCTCCCGGCCGTCAGCGGGCCGACCTCCACGCCGCCGGCGTCGGTGTTGCCGGCGACGATGGTGTTGACCATCGCGATCGGCTCGTCATTGTCGATCCCGCCGTAGGCGACGCCCGCGCTGTTGCCGTAAACGGTGGACTGGACGATCTGCGACGGCCCGACCAGGTAGAGCGCCCCGCCTGTCTGGTCGGCGGCGTTGTCGTAGAACAGGGATTGCTCGATCCACGCGTTGCCGTAGATCGCCCCGCCGCGGCTGGCGGCGTGGTTGCCGACGAAAACCGAGTTGCGGATCGTCGCGGGCGTGGCATTGCCGGAAAGGCGGACCGCGCCGCCGAAGCCGTCTGACGTGTTGCCCTCGAACAGGCAGCCGTCCACGGTGAGGTCCGCGTAGCGTGCATCGATGCCGCCTGCATTGTCGAACACGCTGTTCGTGATGACGGCCTCGCCCATGAGTTTGACGCCGTCACCGTTTCGGAAGGTGGTGGTGTCGAGGGTCAGTCGGGCCCCGGTGTCGTCGATGAAAAGCCCCGACCGATCGTGAAGCATGCTGTCGCGGATCGTCAGGCTGACGGCGTAATTCAAATCGGCAGTGTTGGTGAGGAATGTCCCCTCGCCGCCCTGGACGACACAGTCGACCATGGTCAGGCCCCCCTCGTTGGTCAGCGGGCCGGGGTCCAGGACCGTCAGGCCGGTGATCCGTGCTTCGGTGAAGCGGATCGCGCCCAGCCACGGCAGGCCGCCCGCGTCGATCGACAGGAGGGCCGAGCCGGGGCCCTCGATGAGCAGCGGGTCTTCGATGTCCAGAGGCCTCCCCAGCAGTTGGCCGTCCAGGTGCGTGCCGAGTCGGATGACGTCGACGGCGTGGGCGCTGCCGGCGGGCGCGTCGCCGGCGCGGGTGTTCAGGTTGGCGGCTCTGAGGGCCTCGCCGAGGGTGAGGACGCCGTCGAAGGCGATCTCGTCGGAGAGGCTGTCGATGTCGTAGACCTGGCGGTCGCTGTCATCGAGCACAACGGTCCTCTCGTCGGTGAACACCGCGCCGGCGGCCGGATCGGTCACGGCGACGTGGATGCGATACGTCCCGTTCGGCGCCCAGAGGTTGTCCCACCGGGCCTCGCCGCGTGTGTTGACGGCGGGTTCATCGGTGAGCAGCCAGGTTTCATTGCCGTTGACGACGGCGTCGGTGTCGACGTAGACGCTCACGGTGGACGCCGGATCGCAGACGGCGTCCCAGCGGATGGTGCTGCGGTGGCCGATCTGCCAGTGGTCGAGCGTCGGGTCGGTGACCTCGGTGATCTCGACGCCGGACGCCAGGGCGGTCGGGGCCTCGATGGCGCCGATGTCGACGGCGGCGCCGGCGATTCGCGGCCGTCCGGCCAGGTCGGTCGCCAGGGGTGTTCCGCCGGCATCGACGGCCAGGGCGTCGTCGCCGGCGTCGATGACGGGGCTGTCGGCCCTTGGGTAAAGGACGGGCACGCCGTCGGTGAGGACGAGTGTCATCCGGGGATCGATGGGCCAGGTGTCGGTGCCGACCTGGTTGCCGTTGACCCCGTCCGCGATGCCCGTCATGCCGTCGCCGGAGCCGACGAGGCTATGGCTGCTGGTGGCGGCGACGGGCCCGAGGATGTCGGCGCCGGTGCCGCCGGCCGTGTTGTCGGCGACCACGGTGTTGAACAGTTCGACGGCGCCGGCGGCGACGTGGATGCCCCCGCCGCCGACGGTCGCGACGTTGCCCATCACGGTGCACTGGGTGAGCGTGAGCGTCGCCGTTTCGGCCGTGTTGGCGATGCCGCCGCCGTACGGGGCGGGGCGGGTCGTACCGTTATAGGCGAGCTGCGTGTTGATCAGCGTCGCGTCTGCGGTGTTGATCAGGCCCTGTTCGAGGCTGTTGGCGATGAGGGTGTCGGCGACGACCAGCGTCGTGCTGTTCTCGATGCCGACGGCGGCGCCGAGGATGGTCGAGTGGGTGAGAATCGCCGAGGCGCCGCGTGCGGTGATGGCCGTGCCGTTGTCGAAGAAGGCGGCGTGGTCGACCGTGAGCACCCCGTCGGCGACGGCGTCGACGCCGCGAAGCGTGCTGTCGGTGATCGTCAGGTTGCCCTGCACATCGAGCTGGTGCCACCAGGAAGACTGCGACTGCAAGGTGCTCTGGACGATCGTCGCATCGGCGAGCGACCGGATATCGGCGTCGTCGATGGTGCTGCCTTCGACGACCAGCGCACCGACGCTGTAGATCATCGCGCCGCCGTTGGTTCTGCCGGCGACGTTGTCGTGGATGTCGCAGTCGAGGATCGTCAGCGGTGCCGTCCCGCCATGGTAGATCGCCGCGCCGAGATAGCCTTCGTTTCGCGCGACGGTGGAGCCGGCGACGGTTAGGGCCGCCCCTTCGGCGCTGTAGATCCCGGCGCCCCAGGGCCAGAAGCGGGGGTGAACCACGTGGCCCAGCTCGTTGCCTGTGTTGTCGACCACGGCCATGTCTTCCAGGACGGCGTCGCCGGCGCTGTACAGGCCGGCCCCGCCGTCCGAGCCGGAGGCGTACCCGCGCGCGATGGTGAAGCTCGACAGGACGGCGTTCACGCCCGCCTCGATCCGCAGCACGCGGTGGGCCAGGCCGCCGTCCAGTGTGAGCAGGTCGTGCCCGGGCCCGCGGATCTCGACGTCGTCGGCGATGACCAGTTCGGCCGTCGTGGCGATCTCGGCGGCCCCGGCGGCGGTGAGGGCGGGGTCGAACGTGATGATGTCCGCCGCCGTCGCGCTGCCGGCCGGGGCGTCGAAGACGGCTTGGTTGGTGTTGGCCGCTTCCAGCGCCTCCCGCAAGGTCACCAGGCCGTCGGCGGCGACGTCGTCGCCGAGGCTGTCGACGAGGTACGTGGTGCCGCTGAGGAGCAATCGAGGTTCGAGCGATTCAAGGTGGGTGCAGGGCAACGGCATGGTCGGGCGCGCAAGCATCTTCGTCATAGCCAACCCCTTTCACAGGCAGGAACGCCAAGGCCGGAGCGCATCGCGAGCCACTTCGCAAAGGGTCGCGGCCGGTATGCTCGGTGCGGTAACGTCGGTGGCTAAACGGCAGTGCCCCGTGGTGGGTTCCCTCCAAGCCTGCTGTTAGCCATTAGGATTCTATGGCACCTTCTTCGGATCCGTCAAGGGAAAAAGTTAACGAAAAACGCCTATGCCTCGGAGGGTAGGTGATTTACCTGACAATCGTCCCGGGCGATTAAGTCCGAATGGGGGACGCGGGAGACGGCGACCGGACCGCCCGGTCGCCACGGCGCCGGCCGTGGCCGGAGGCGTGCCCGCCGGCGGGAGGCGGATTCGTCGTCTCCGCGGGTCACCCCGCGCCGCCGAGGATTGTGGGTGTCTTGCTTGACGGCGGGAGGCCGACGCGGTAAGGTCCAGGGCTGATCCGGCGCGCAACCGGGCCGGATGTGCCCGAAGCTATGAAACTGAAAGCACTTGCAGAGGCGATTGGCGGCGAACTGGTCGGCGACGGCGCCGTCGAGGTGACCGCCGCCGCGCCGCTGGCGACCGCCGGGCCGCGGGAGGTGTCCTTCCTGGCCAACCCGGTGTACGCCAAGTATATGGCGACGACCCGCGCCGCCGCCGTCATCGTCGCCGACGACTGGACGGGCCGGGACGTCACCGTCATCCGCTGCGCCGACCCGTACGGGGCGTTCCGCGAGGCGATGGTGCTGCTGCACGGGTTCCGCCAGGCGCCCTTCGAGGGGGTCGACTCCCGCGCGAGCATCGACCCGGCCGCGACGCTGGCCGACGATGTCGCCGTCGGACCGTTCGTGACCGTTTGCGCCGGCGCCCGCGTGGGCGCCGCGACGGTGCTCTATCCCGGCGTGTTCATCGGCCCGGACACATCCGTCGGGCCGAATTGCACGTTGTATCCCAATGTCGTCGTCTACGACGGCTGCGAGATCGGCGCCCGCGTCACGATTCACGCCAACACGGTCATCGGCGAGGATGGGTTCGGCTACGCCACCGCCGGCGGCGTCCACGAGAAGATCCCCCAGGCCGGACGGGTGTGGATCGGCGACGACGTTGAGATCGGCGCCGGCTGCACGATCGACCGCGCCACCGTTGGGACCACCGAGGTGGGCTCGGGCAGCAAGTTTTCCAACCTCGTGACCATCGGGCACGGCTCGAAGATCGGGCCGGGCAACCTGCTGGTGGCCCAGGTGGGCATCGCCGGCTCGACCACGACGGGCAAGTACTGCGTTTTCGGCGGCCAGGCCGGCGCGGCGGGCCACCTGACCCTCGGCGACGGTGTGCAGGTCGGCGGCCGGGGCGGGGTCACGAAGAACATCCCCGCCGGCATGCAGGTGTGGGGCATGCCCGCGACGGCGCTCGCCGAGGCCCGCCGCCAGGCGGTGATGATCCGCCAACTGCCCAGGCTTCGCGACCGCGTGGCCGACCTGGAGCGCCTGGTGACCGACTTGACCGATGCGCTGGACGCCCAGCGCAGCAAAGCGTGAGCAACCCGCCGTGACCGCCAAGCCCGAACGACTCGACGCCGACGACCCCGATCGCCCGGTCGGCCTGATTGCCGGCGGCGGGCGCCTGCCGTTCATGGTCGCCGACGGCGTTCGACGGGCCGGACGGCGTCTGGTGGTGGTGGGCTTCCGCGGCTCGGTCGACGCCGGGCTCGACCGGCTCGCCGACCGGTTCTCCCTGGCGGGGATCACCCGCTGGAGCACCATCATCCGCCTGCTGCGCCGCTGGTCGGTCCGCCGGGCGGTGATGGTCGGACGCGTCGCCAAGGACACCATGTACACCCCCGCCATGGTGGCGCAACTGCTGCCGGACTGGCGGACGCTCAGGCTGTGGTACGGCAAGCTGTCGCGGGACCGCCGGGACCAGGAGGTGCTCAATACGGTCGCCGACGAGCTGGCCGCCGAGGGGATCGAGTTGATCAGCTCGGTGAAGTACTGCACCGAGCACCTCGCCGACGAAGGGACGATGACGACCGTCCAGCCGCGACCGTCGGCGAGGGCGGATGTCCGCTTCGGCTGGCGGATCGCCCGCCGCAGCGCCGAGCTGGACATCGGCCAGGCGCTGGCGGTCAAGGATGCCGACATCATCGCCGTCGAGGCCATGGAGGGGACCGACCGCATGATCCAGCGGGCCGGCACGTTGTGCCGCGCCGGCGGCTGGACGCTTATCAAGGTCGCCCGGCCGAACCAGGACATGCGCTTCGACGTGCCCACCGTCGGCCCCGACACCCTCCGGCGGCTCAAGGCGTGTGGCGGCGCCTGCGTGGTCGTCGAGGCCGAGCGCACCATCATCATCGACAAGCCGCACACGCTGGCGGTGGCCGATGAGCTGGGCATCCCTATCGTGGGGATGAAGCCCTGAACCAGACCTTGTCGTTCCCTGGCGATTCGGATAGGGGGAACACACTACCGGTGGGGGGTGCCGTGCCTGTTGACAGCCTGTGGATAAGTCGGCTGCCTGGGCGGTAACTGTCACGGATAGAGCCACTTGTCCCGAGGGTTCGGATTCCGCACAATGTGAGTAGGTGTTTTTCCGGCGCCGGGCGACGCCCACAAGATGGAGAAGGCGCGAGGTGCTCACACCACAAGATTTTGACTATGAGCTGCCCGAGTCGCTCATCGCCCAGCACAGCGAGGCGGCCCGGGACACCTGCCGTCTGCTGCGGCTGGAGCGTCGGACGGGACGGCTCGACGACCACCGGTTCGACGAGCTGCCGCGCCTGCTGCGGCCGGGGGACCTGCTGGTGCTCAACGACACCCGCGTGGTGCCGGCGAAGTTCGCCGCCCGCCGCGCGACGGGGGGTCGGATCGACGGGCTGTTCCTGCGTGGAGACGCCGAGGGCCGCTGGCACGTCCTGCTGCGCAACGCCGGCCGCTGCCGCGAGGGCGAGGCGCTGGCGCTGGGGGAGCGGTGGCGGCTGGTCCTCGAACAGCGCGGCGAGCAGGGGCAGTGGCGGGTCCGGCCGGACCCGCCGGGGCCGGCGGAGGCGATCCTCGACGCCGTCGGCTCGACGCCCCTGCCGCCGTACATCCACCGCGGGCCGGACCACGCCGCCGATGCCGCCGATCGTCGGGCGTACCAGACGGTTTTCGCCCGCGTGCCGGGTGCGGTGGCGGCGCCGACGGCGGGGCTGCACTTCACCGACGCGCTGTTCGAGCGCCTCGACGCCGCCGGCATCGGCCGTACGACCGTGACGCTGCACGTCGGGCTCGGCACGTTCCTGCCGGTCAAGGCCGCCACGGTCGAGGCCCACCGGATGCACAGCGAGTGGTACCACCTGCCCGCCGACGCCGTCGAGGCCATCACCCGCACCCGCGCCGACGGCGGGGGGGTCGTCGCCGGCGGCACGACGGCCGTCCGCGTCCTGGAAAGCGCCGCCCGACGCCGCGGCGACGGGCCCCTGACGCCCCACAGCGCCTGGACCGCTCTGTTCCTCTACCCCCCGTGTGCGTTCGCGCTGACCGACGCGCTGATCACCAACTTCCACCTGCCCGCCAGCACGCTGATCATGCTCGTCGCCGCCTTCTGCGACCCCGGCGGCACCGCCGGGCGGGAGCGGATCCTCGCGGCGTACCGCGAGGCGGTCCGGCGGGGCTACCGCTTCTACTCGTACGGCGACGCAATGCTGATCGAATAACGGCCATTCGCTAGAATGGCCCCGACGGAGGCACGCCATGCTCGCGGCCGGCGCGGAGACATTTCGGTTCATGGGACCGCCGCACGTGGCGGTCCTGCTCGGCACGGCCGCGACGGCGGCGGCGCTGGTATGGGCCGGGCGGCGCGTGGGGGCGGGGCGGTTCAGCCTCGCGGTGCGTGTCGCGATCGCGGCGGTGCTGCTGGTGACCGAACTGACCAGCTACGCACTCAGCGCGGCCTGGGGAGGCTGGCCGCACCTGCTCAGCGAGAGCCTGCCGCTGCACCTGTGCGGCGTGGCGGTCTACCTGACGGCGGCCGTGATGCTCACGCGATGCCAGTGGGTCTTCGAGGTCGCCCTGTACTGGGGCGTCATCGGCACCGTCCAGGCCCTCCTGACGCCGTCGGTGACCGAGAGCTGGCGCCGGGTCGAGTTCTGGCTGTATTTCCTGCGGCACGGCCTCATCGTCGTCGGCGTGCTGTTCGCCTGGCTGGCGCTCGGCCGGCGCCCGCGGCGGCGCTCGGCGTGGTGGGTCTGGCTGGGGACCAACGGCTGGCTGATCATCGTCGCGGGCCTCAACTTTGTGGTGGACGGCAACTACATGTTCCTCCGCAAAGCCCCCGACGTCTCCTCCCCCCTGGCGAAGATGCCCTGGCCGTGGTACATCCTGATCGCCGACGGGCTGATGCTGGTCGGCTTTGTGGGACTGGAGTGGCTGAGCCGAAAGCGGAAATGATTTGAAATCTAAGATCTGAAATCTGAGATTTGAGATCTGAGATTTGAAATTTGAAAGCTGAGACTTGAGATCTGAGATTGGAGATTTGAGATTTGAAACGTCACGGCCGCGGCCAGCCGCCTGTTGCGGACCCGTGCCGTGGGCGTTCAAGCCCAAATCCCCAATCCTCCAGGTGCGCAATGGACCGTCACATCCTGCACGTTGACATGGACGAGTTCTTCGCGGCGGTGGAGAAGCTCGACCGGCCCGAGCTGCGGGGCGTGCCGCTGCTGGTGGGGGGCGACCCGGCCAAACGGGGCGTGGTGAGCACCGCCAGCTACGAGGCGCGGCCGTTCGGCTGCCGCTCGGCGATGCCGATGGCGCGGGCGGTCCGCCTGTGCCCTCAGGCGGTGGTGCTGCCGGTGCGGATGCGGCGGTACGCGGCCGTCAGCGAGCAGGTGTTCGCCATCTTCGAGCGGTTCACGCCCATCATCGAGCCGCTCAGCATCGACGAGGCGTTTCTCGACGTCACCGGCAGCCGGCGCCTGCTGGGGCCGCCGGAGCGGATCGCCCGCGAGATCCGCCGGGCGATCCGCCAGGAGCTGCGCCTGACCGCCAGCGTGGGCGTGGCGCCCAACAAGTTCCTCGCCAAGCTCGCCAGCGACCTGAACAAGCCCGACGGGCTGACCGTCATCACGCCCGACACCCTCCACGCCACGCTCGATCCGCTGCCGATCGGCAAGCTGTGGGGCGTCGGCCCCGCGACGGCCGAGCGGCTGACGGCGCTGGGGGCCGCGACGATCGGCGACCTGCGGCGCCTCGACGGGCGGCTGCTGCGCGAACGGTTGGGCGAGGCCGGCGAGCACCTGGCGCGCCTGGCCCGCGGGCAGGACGACCGGCCCGTCACGCCCGACGGGCAGGCCAAGAGCATCGGCCAGGAGCAGACCTTCGCCACCGACGTCGCCGACCTCGACGCGCTGCGGCAGGTCCTGGCCGACCAGGCCGACCACGTCGCCCGGCGGCTTCGCCGTGCGCGGCTGCGGGCCCGCACGGTCACGGTGAAGCTCCGCGACGGCGACTTCACCACGCTGACCCGCTCGAGGACCCGGGGCGAGCCCACGGACCTCTCCGACGACCTGCGCGCCATGGCCGCGGGCCTGCTGGAGGTGTGGGCGCGCCAGGCCTTCGCGCCGCTGCGCCTGCTGGGCGTGACCGCCTCGGGCCTGTCGCCGGTCGCCGGGCGGCAACTGGAGCTGTTTGCCGACCCCGACCGCCAGAAGGCCCGGCGGGTCGACGAAGCGATGGACGCGATCAAGGCCCGGTTCGGCACCGGCTCGGTGCGCAGGGGAAGTTAAGTTGAGATCTACTCCTGCGGCGGGTCGAAGAAGAACGCCTCAGGGCAGGCGTTGCCGGGGTCGTGGGCGGCCCAGCCGGCCAGCGCCAGTTCGGGGACGTTGCGGAAGTTGTTGCGGACGTAGACGAGTTTGCCCGGCGAGGTCATGACGGCCATGGTGGGCAGGTCGCGGGCGGTGCGTCGGCTGAGGCGCTGCCAGGCGTCGTACTTGGCCTGCTCGGTGGGCGCGGTGATGACCTCCTCCCACATGCGTTGGACGTCCATGATGCGGTCGGGCGGGATGTCGCCCCCGCGGCCGCCGCTGCGGATGTAGGTGGCCCAGCCGTACCACTGGACGGCCTCGGCGGGGTGGGTGGGGGCGTAGCCGCCGGCAATGATGGGGCCGTAGAAGTTCCCGCCCTCCTTGTGCACGCGGATGTCCAGGTCCCCCAGTTGGGACAGCCGGTTGAGCATCCCGTACGTGCGGACCTGCATCCGCGTGTCGATCCCGAGGTCCCGCCAGTACTCGCAGACCATCTCCACCACCCGCAGCGGGCGGGCTTCCTCGGTCTCGACGTTCATGATCAGCGGCGAGCCGTCCCACAGCAGACGCGTGCCGTCGGCGCGGCGGCGGTCGAGGCCCAGGGCGTCCAGCATGGCGTTGGCGCGGCGGGGGTCGTACTCGACCGAGACCCGGGCGTGCTCGAGGTTGTAGTAGGGCGAGCCTTCGGGGACGCACCACTGGGCGGGCTCGCCGATCCCGCCGTAGACGACGTCGATGATCTCCTGGCGGTTGATCGCCAGCGACAGGGCGTGGCGGAAGGTGGGCGTGGCCTGCAGGCGGGCGTATTGGGGGTCCCGGTGGGGCTGGAGGGGGCCGAAGGTGACCTCGCCGCAGTAATCGTTCGCCCACAGCAGGACCCGGTAGTCGCCCTGTTCCTCGTTGGCCTTGAGGTAGGTGAAGTGCTCGAAGGCGATCTCGCGCACCTGGAAGTCGACGTTACCGCTGGCCATCTTCAGCAGGATCACCGACGGGCGGGTTTCCAACTGCGTCTCGATGGCGTCGAGGTAGGGCAGTTGCTGCCCGTCGGTGTCGACGCGGTAGTAGTAGGGGTTGCGGACGGCCACAATCGCCTGCTCGGTCGGCTCGGAGACGACCCGCCAGGCCCGCAGCGTGGGCGCGTGCGGGCTGTGGACGGGATCGTAGTTGAGCATCGCGTTGAACAGGCCTACCCACGTGCTGTAGCGGCCCTCGTGGTTCTGGGCCTGGGTGGTCAGGGCGTCCACGCGGCTGGGGGCCATCATCGGCTCGGCGCCGTTGCTGTAGGCGGCCCGCAGGAGCATGAGGTTCAGCTCGAACCGCTCGTCGTCGGTCAGCGTCGGATCGCCCTGCCGGAGGCGATCCAGCAGGTCGGCGCGGCGGCGGAGGTCGTCGAAGCGCATGCGATCCTGCTTGTTCATCCGCAGCTCGTCGTAGGGCTGGTTCGCCAGGCCTTCCAGTTCGCCGGTGAGGTCCACGTCGGCCCACGCCTGGGGGCTGTAGAAGTCCGCCGACCGCAGGGCGTCGTTGATGGCGCCGACAATGCGCTGTTTGCGCTGTTTGCCGTCATCGTCGGTCGGGGGCGTCTCGATCAGGTCGCGGCGGAGGTCGTCCGGCAGGCGCTGCCAGAGCTGCCGTCCGACCGACGGGCCGTCGGCGGCGGCCTCGGCGCGGAGGCGGTCGAACAGGTCGCCCCAGCGGTAGATGTCGATCGTGTTGAGCACCGACGAGCCTTCCGGGTGGTAGGCGGCCGTGTAGTGCTTGGGGCTGCCGAAAATGCTCCGGTAGAACATGAACGTCGCGGTCTTCTCCAGGAAGATCGAGTTGGGCTTGGGGAAGGTGAAGCGGACGATGGTGGGGTTGCCCTCGTCGTCTTCGAGCGCTTCGATCTCGACGAACTTCAGGCGGGCGATGTCCACGTAGTCGCCGTAGGCCTCGCGGAACAGCGCGAGGTTCAGGCGGCTCAGGGCGATCGGGCGCAACTGCTCGACGTCGTCGACGGCCCGGTCGTAGGCGCTGCGGCGCTCGAGCAGCCAGTTGAGCCGCAGCAGCTCGTCGTCGGTCAGTCGGGAGAAGCCCTTGGCCTCGAGTCCGGCGATTTCGGTGTCGAGGTCCAGGTGGTCGAACGCCTCGGCGTCGAAGAAGGTCTTCTCGCGGAAGGCCATGTTCAGGGCCGTGACGATCTGGTAGCGCAGCTCGCCGCTGTCGTCGCCGTCGCGGGCCCGCCCCAGCCGGGTCAAGAGTTTCTCGCCGCCGACGCGGGCCAGTTGACGGCCGCAACTGGGCACGTCGCTGGCGGCCTCGGCCAGGATCGCCGCGACCAGGCCGTCCCAGTCGAGGACGTCGTCGACGTAGAGACGGCTTCGCCCGTCGGTCTCCTGCATCCAGTTGGGGCGGGAGGCCTCGACATCCGAGCCGATCAGCGTGTTGCACCGCCACACGACGTCGTGGGCCGTGAAGGGGTGCCCGTCGCTCCACCTGTGGCCCTTGCGGAGGTAGAAGGTGTAGATCCGGTTGTCCTGGACCTGCCACTTGTAGGCCAGGCAGGGGCTGATCCGCCCGGAGGGGTCGAAGCGGACGAAGCTCTCGTAGCCGATCTTGCGGGTCAGGTCCGACCAGATCCCCGTGCAGCGGTGCCACGTCCCGCCGTACCGGCCGACCCCGTCGGGTCCGCGAACGACCGCCGGGTTGCGGGGCAGGCGCTCGGCGACGGGCGGGAGCGACTGGGGATAGTGCTTGCGCCACTGCCGGGGCATGCTGTCCAGGTCGGCCAGCATGGGCGCTTCGGAAAAGCTGTCGATGCGGAGCACCTCGTCGCCGGGCTCGGCGTGGGGATCGGTGAACAGCTGGTGGTACGAATCGCCGCCGAAGGCCTCCTCGAAGGAGAAGTTGGGGAACGAGACGCGGCTGAGCGTCGGCGTGGGCAGTTTCGCCTCGAGGACCTCGGCGATCGTCACCTGCCGCGTCGGCGTAGGGTGGGCGTCGCGGGCGACGCGGGCGGCCAGGGCCGCCAGGTCGGCCGGCGGGGGGGCGGCGGCGGAACGCAACGCCCCCCCCC
>CAZHRW010000046.1:0-7804 GCA_964535025.1 uncultured Planctomycetales bacterium | reverse complement strand
CCGTAGACGTTCACCGTCTTGCTCTCGAACGCCCCGACGCGCTTGGTGCCGCTCATGGTGCCGCCGGCGTTGATGTCGACGTTGGTGCGGATGTCCCAGCCGCTGCCGGCCGGCAGCGTGCCACCGTCGTTGACGTTGATCTTGGTGATGTAGCGCAGCGTGTAGGCATGGGACCCGCTCAGCACGCCGCCGTCGTCGATATTCACCGTGCCGCCGCCGGAGAAGCGATGCATGCTCGCGGCGTAGTTGGCGATCGATACGGTGCTCCCGCCGAGCGCGACGATGTCCGAACTGTCGGGCAGGCGATCCAGGTCCCAGTTGTCCGGGTTGCTCCAGTTCACGCCATCGCCGTCGCCGTTCCAGGTGATCGCCGCCTCGGCGGCCGTGCCACAAACGACGACAACCATGCTCATCAACAGCGCCGTTGAAATGAATGTCCGCATCATCGTCTCCTCCGTCCCCGCTGACAGGTCATTGGCTCCCGTGGACCCCACGGCGTACGGGCCCTATCCAAGTGACGACAAGTCTATCGCGTATCTGCCGATCCTGCAAGGGAAAACTGTTTTACGTCGCCCTTTAGTTCCGCCGGCCTTGCGGGCATAATCTCCGCTGCGGCGCGGCAAGGTTCACGCCGCGGATTGGATCGGCGAACGGTTCGAGGGAGTGACGCATCCATGCTGCCGGGCCTGACCCTCATCATCGTGACCGGCCTGCTGTGGGGCGCCGTCGGCATCGTGCACAGCCGCGTGGCACGCGGACGACTGAGCTTCACGGGCTACGGGGCGATGTCGTCGGCCGTCGCGGCCGGGGTGGCCGCGGCGTTCTACGTGCGGTGGACGCCCCTGCTGGACGGGACGGCGACGCGGACGGGACCGCTGGTGGCGGTGATGTGCGCGGCGATGGGGCTGAACGTGGGGGGTTTCCTGCTCGTCCAGCGGGCGATGCGCCGCGGCCACCAGGCCGGGACGTGGACGGTGGCCCAGTCGGCGATGGTCTTCCCCTTCCTGGCGGGCGTGGTCGTGTGGGGCGATTTGCTCTCGCCGGCGCGGGTGGCGGGGTTCGTCGCGATCCTCGTCGGCGTCGCCGCGATCGGTCGCGGCCGCGCGGCGGTCCTCGACGGCCGTCCGGCGGGGCAGGGGGGGCGGTGGTTCGGCCCGGCGCTGCTGGCGTTCGGCCTGCTGGGCGGCCAGCAGGTGCTCACCCACGTGCCCAGCCGGTGGGCGGGCTGGACCGACGCCGCCAACCTGCGGGCGACGATCATGTTCGTCGCCGGGGCCGGCGCCTACGGCGCCCTCACCGTCTGGCGGCGCGACTGGCCCGGCCGTCGCGAGGCCCTGCTGGCCGTCGTCGGCGCCACCCTCGCCCTGAGCGGCCAGGGGTGCCTGTTCGCCGGCATGGACCGCCTCAGCGCCGTCGGGCTCGGCGCCGTCGTCTACCCCACCGCCATCGGCGTGTGCATCCTCACCTTCGCCCTCTACAGCCACCTGGTCCTCCGGGAACCGGCCAGCGGCTACCACTGGCTGGGGCTGGCCTGCTGCATCGGCGGGATTGCCGTCATCGCGCTGTAAGTGCCGGCAGACGGCCTACCTGTCGTCCGCGGGGCCCGCAGCCGGCTGTGTCGTCGGCGCTTCCGCGTCGGCCGGGCCGTACCCGGCCCGCAGCGACTCCAGCAGGTCCTTGCGACGGCGCTGGATCTTCTCGACCAGCTCCGGCGGCAGGTCCTCGGGGCGGAAGAAAACGCGGAAGTCGGCCCCGTCGGGCCCTTCGACGGTCATCGAGACGATGAAACCCGGCCGCGGCCCTGCCGGCCGACTTTCGGCGGCGCCGGGGGCGGCCGAGACGCGGAGGGCGAGGCCCTCGGGCTGGAAAACCAGGCCCGTCGCGCCGCTGATGGCCTCGAAGGCTTCGCCGATCGTGGCGCGATCCATCAGCAGCGTGAAGGTGTTGCGGACCTCCGGGGCGACCTGCGCCATCACGCCGGGATCCATCTTCAGTTCGAGGTCCGCCTTGCCGGCGAGGTCGAAGATCACCTGCCCCAGCGGCTGGTTGCGGTACTCGACGGTCACCAGCCGTCGCAACTGTCGGAGGGCCTGCCGCTGGTGGGCGACGATCACGATCCGCGTATCCCAGACGTACCACGTCAGGTGTCGTCCGTGGACGAGCCGGTCGAGGTAGTCCGCCCCGGTGCACGGCAGGGCGCGGTCGGCCGCGGCGATCGCCCGGGCGCGGTCGGCCGCGGCCTCGACATCGTGCCAGAGCAGGTCCAGTCCCGGCTGGCCGGTCAGCCGCTTCAACTGCTCGATCGCCGACTCGCCCCGGCGGAGCGTCTTGCTTTGGAGGGTTTCCAGGATCTTCACCTCCGTGAACGTCGGCCGTCGTCCGATCCGCCGCAGGGCGGGCGTCGGCGTGATGACGACCACGCCGTCATCCAGCGAGTACGCCAGCGCCATCGGCGTCAGCATCGCCGAGAGGGCCTCGCGGAGCTTGACGTTGCGGGCGGTCATTCGCACGCGGGTCTGGGCCCCGTGCGGCAGGCAGTCCAGCACCTCCGGCGCCAGGCGGATCGACAGCCCCGACGCGTCGGCGAACCGCTCGACCGCCTCGGTGATGGGCATGTCCTCGATCTCCAGGGTGAACGGTTCATCCATCGCCCGCAGGACCAGCCCTTCGTCCCCGGCGCCCACAGCGGCCGCCGGCACGAGGGCCAACGCGGCGCAGACCATCGCGACTTGCAGCTTCATGACTGGCTCCACCTTTCACTCGACATGCCGCCTGGGCGGCTCACAGGTCCATCCACAGCCCGGCCGCGTCCTCGTCGCCGGCCGGGGGCGTCATGATGACGATCGTCCCCGGCCGCGACCTGTCGGCCGTCCCGCCGGGGTCCGCCGCCGCCGGCCCGTCGGGCGGGCCGCTGTAGGCCACCATCAGTGCGCCCGCCACCACCGGCGCCGGACGGACGGGCCCGGCAAGGACGGTCCCGTCGTCGGCCGGCGACGGCGTCCGGTAGACCACTTCCACGTGCGACGGGGGCGGCCCGCTGGGCAGCAGCAACCAGTAGGCGGTCAGCGCCACCGCCACCAGCGCCGCCACCGCCGCCACGCCGGCGCCCCACCGCCGCAGCCGGCGCGGCCACATCGCCGGCGGCGGCGCCAGCAGCGCCTCACGCTCCAGCGACGCCTGGATCGTCTGCCGCTGAAGGTCCCAGTCGACCTCGCCGACGTGCTCGGCGGCCAGCTCCCGGAGGATCGCATCCAGCGCCTTGTAGCGCCGATGCTCGGCCGCCAGGGTCGGGTCGATCGCCAGGCGCTGCTTGAGGGCCTCGGCCTGCTCGCCCGGCAGCGTCCCGTCGATCAGCTCACAGAGCTTCGCTTCAAGCGCTTTGTCGTGCAGGGCCACGTCGCACTCCTGACCGGATGCCGGTCGTCAAAGATAGTCGCGGAACCGCTCCTTGAGCGTCCGTCGTGCCGCGAACACGTTCCACTTGGCCGCCTCGACGCTGATGCCCAGGATCTCGGCAACGTCCTTGTGGGGCAGCCCTTCCATGCTGAACAGCACCAGGGCCGCCCGCTGCTTTTCGGGCAAATCGTCCAGCGCTCGACCGATCGCCTCCTTCAGTTCGGCCGCCGACGCCAGTTCCGCCGGTGACGGCGCCGGCGACGGCACCCGCTCGGCCGGCGCCGGACCGTCCGCCGGGGCATCGTCCAGGCTGCCCATCCGACGGAGCGCACGGCCCCGGCGGCGGTTCAACGCCAGGTTGCCCACGATCCGCAGCAACCACGGGCCGAAACGCCGCGGGTCGTTGAGGCTGCGAACCTTGCTGAAGGCACGACAGAACGCATCCTGCACTACCTCCATGGCATCGTCCCGGTTGTTCAGCAGCCGAAACGCCACGCCCGTCGCCCGCCGCTGGTAGCGCTGCACGAGGCGACCGAACGCCCGTCGGTCCCCTCCGCGAACGGCCAGAACCAACTCGGCGTCGGTTGGCTGCGACGGATCAGCCATAGGGTTCTCGATATCGTAGACACGCCGGGCGCCGCGGCGTTGGGGCCATCTGAGATCTCCGACCCCAGCTCGCCCGTCCCGGCCGCCGAATTCCAGATCCGGCGATCTTCCGGGGCCGGACGGTGCGTAGTGTACAGTACAAGCCCGTCATCCGCCACAGGGCGGCGCCGGTCGGGTGGAGCGCGGCCGCCGGCGGGGACGGCGCATTGAAGTACCCGGCCCAGCTCGGTAGAATTGACTGTAAGATGATTCGGGCAGCGCATGGACCGGTCCCGCTGGCACGCATACAGATGGACTACGCTGGACTTGCGCTGGCGGCGGGGCTGCTGGTGGTGCTGCTGGTGGTCGGTTACATCGGCGTGTCGATGCTGCGTCGCTGGATGCGGCGCGGTCCGGTCGAGCGGACGTCGATGCCGTTCACGCTGGAGGACCTTCGCACGATGCACCGCGACGGCCAGCTCAGCGACGAGGAGTTCAATCGGGCGCGGGAGCGGCTCCTGGCGAGATTCGGCGCCAGCGACGTGGTGGCGTCGGGGGAGGCCGACGAGCGGGAAAATCTCCCGCCCGACGATGGAACTTCGTTAAGTTGACTTGGAAGCTGAGACGATAAGGTTAGGCGACTACAACGATAATGAGCTTTTGTGTACTCGGGGGTCAGGAATAGCATCCTATGTCGAAAACAACGCGAGATGGCGGCGGCGGGCCCGGCCGTCCCGGTCGTAAGCCGGGCATCTGCAGCTTCTGCAATCGGTCCCAGCGGGATGTCGGACCGATGGTGGAAGGGCCCGACGGTGTCTTCATCTGCGCCAACTGCGTGGAATTGTGCCACAACATCATCCGGCAGGAGAAGCGCAAGCTCTCCGAATCCAAGCCCTTGTTCACCTCGATCCCGACCCCGCGCGAGATCAAGGAATATCTCAATCAGTACGTGATCGGGCAGGACCACGCCAAGCGGACGCTGTCGGTGGCGGTGCACAACCACTACAAGCGGCTGATGCACGTGGACGCCGGCGGGGACGACGACGTCGAGATCGAGAAATCCAACGTGCTGCTGATCGGCCCGACCGGATCGGGTAAGACGTTGCTGGCACGGACGTTGGCGCGGATGCTCAACGTCCCGTTCGCCATCGGCGACGCGACGACGCTGACCGAGGCCGGTTACGTCGGCGAGGACGTCGAGAACGTCCTGCTCAAGCTGCTCCAGGCCGCCGACTACGACCTGGAGGCCGCCCAGCGGGGCATCATCTTCCTCGACGAGGTCGACAAGATCGGCAAGACCTCCTCGAACGTCTCGATCACCCGCGACGTCTCGGGCGAGGGCGTCCAGCAGGCGCTGCTGAAGATGCTCGAGGGGACCGTCTCGAACATCCCCCCCCAGGGCGGGCGCAAGCACCCCGAGCAGCAGTACATCCAGATGGACACCTCGCAGATTCTGTTCATCTGCGGTGGGACGTTCGTGGGCCTCGACGACATCATCGGCAAACGGATCGGCAAGCGGGCGATCGGCTTCTTCGCCGAAACCGAGGCCGAGGACCCGATCGCCGCCCAGGCGAGCATCCTCCAGCAGGTCGAGCCGGACGACCTGGTCCGCTACGGGATGATCCCCGAGCTGATCGGCCGTCTGCCGCTGGTGACGGCGCTGCACCCGCTGGACGAGGCGACCATGGTCTCGATCCTCACCGAGCCGAAGAACGCGATCGTCAAGCAGTACCAGCACCTGTTCAAGATGGAGGGCGCCGCGCTGACGTTCACCGACGAGGCCCTGCGGGCCATCGCCAGCCAGGCGATGAAACGCGAGGTCGGCGCCCGCGCCCTGCGGAGCGTCGTCGAGGCGCTCATGCTCGATCTGCTGTTCGAGCTGCCCGAGGCCAAGGCCGACGGGATGACCTACGAGATCACCGCCGAGATGGTCACCGACAACTCGAAGGCGAACCTCTACACCGCCCAGAAGAAGCTGTCGGCGTGATCATCGGCCTTCGGCGGGCGCCATGAACGATACGGGTGCGCGGCGGAACGCACCCCGTCATAACATCCCTGACCGCATGAATTACTGGTTCACCACCCGATGGCCCACCGGCGGGCGGGTCGTCTCGGCCCGCCCGATCTCGACGCTGCGGTCGTCCGACGAGTCGCCGGAGCCTCAGCCGGGCGATCGGGTCCTGATCTGCGCGTTGACGATCGACTGGCAGGTCGTCCGCGCCAGACGGCCGCGGCACGGGGCGGTGGCCGACCAGTGGCCCCACCCGCCGGGGACGGTGGCCGAGGCGGTGGTCATCGACCCGCCCGACGACGAGGCCGGTCGTCGTCCGCTGTGCCTCGGGCGGGACCCGACCTGCTGGATCCGCCTGCTGGACCTGCGCCTGCCCAATTACGACGGCTTCGACCCCACCGACGACATCCTCCACATCCTCGCCCTCGACGACGCCAACGCCGGTCGCCTCGCCCGGACCGACCTGGCCGGCCTCGTCGCCGTGACCGCCGAGCAGTTCAACAACCTCCAGAGCCTGTTCAGCCAACGCCGAGCAATCCGCTGAGCCGCGTGCGCGGGTGCGCGTCTTGAACCTTGAACCGGGCTTTCCCTTTTGCCGTCGTCGGGCGGAGATCTTCAACGGGAGACGGATCCAACGCGGGGGACCACCCATTGGGTGGACCCGCCATTTCCCCGGGCATATGATGGAACCGAACGGCCTTGGTGCGCATCTAACGGGCTGAGTGCCGGCGGAGAATACGGGAAGGAGCCGACGATGAACACGATCGCGACGAGAACGGCGATGGTCCTGGCGGCGGGGCTGCTCGCCTGGCCGCCCTGCACGGCGGCCGCCGAGGCGACCGAGGGCGTGGCGCTGACGGTCTACAACAACAACTTCGCCATGGTGCGGGACGTGCGCCGCCTGGAGATCGGCCGCGACGGACGGGTGACCTTCGACGACGTGGCCAGGGCGATCGATCCGACGACGGTCCGCTTTCGCAGCCTGACCGACCCGGACGCCCAACTGCTCGAGCAGAACTACCAGTACGATCTGGCCAACGCCGAGTCCCTGCTCCGCCGGTACCTCGGCCGTCCCGTCGAGATCGTCTCGGAGGGAATGACCTATGGCGGGGTGCTGCTGAGCTTCGACGAGCGCACGCTCGTGCTCGACCACGACGGCGAGGTGGTGATGATCCAGCGGGGCGACCACCTTCGCGACATCCGCGGCGCCAAGGGGCCCGAGGGCCTGCTCATCCGCCCGACGCTGCAGTGGCGGATCGGCGGCGCCCGGCCCGGCGAGCACCTCGGCGAGGTGACCTACCTGGCCGACAACCTCTCCTGGCAGGCCGCCTATACGTTGTTGCTCAGCGACGACGACGGCGCGACGCTGTCGGGCTGGGTCAGCGTGGACAACCGCTCGGGCAAGACGTATCGCGATGCGGCGCTGAAGCTGGTCGCCGGAGACGTCAACCGCGTCGAGCGGCCCCGGGCGGCAGGAGGCTACCGCGACGCCCGCGTCGAGTTGGCCCGGGCCGGCGGGGCACCCGGCGGGCCGCCCATGGCCGAGGAGGCGTTCTTCGAATACCACCTCTATACGCTGGAGCGGACGACGACCCTGGCCGACAACGAGACCAAGCAGCTCAAGCTGTTCGACCCGGCGACCGACCTGTCGGTCACGCGACGGCTGGTCTATCAGCCGCTGGGCGACTTCCGCTACCACCCGGGCGGGCGCTATACCGACGCCCGCTACGGCGTGACGGCGGGCGAGAAGCAGGTGGACGTGGTCCTGGAGGTGCCCAACACCGAGGCCAACCACCTCGGCCTGCCCCTGCC
>CAZHRW010000045.1:0-13320 GCA_964535025.1 uncultured Planctomycetales bacterium | reverse complement strand
CGGCTTCGCCCCCAGCGGCGCGCCGGGGCTGGGCTTGATCGAGCCGAACCCCCCGACGGTCGGCGCGGTGCCCGACGCCGGCGACAACCTCGACGCCCTCGACATCCGCAAGCCGCAGGAGCGAATCTACTTCTCCCTCGACACCGCCTTCGGCGACCCGCTGGAAATCCCCGGCTTCAACTCCGCCACGGCGGCGGCCAACGGCTTCGTCGGTGGCGATGTGCTCATGACCACGCCCGGCGGCGTGACGGGGCTCTATGCCCCGGCGATCGTCCTGGGGCTGGATCTCATGGGTTCCGACACCGACGACCTCGACGCCCTGATGCTGTGGGACACCGGCGTGATCGGGGAGTATGAGCCCGGGATCGACTTCCTGCTGTTCTCCGTCCGCCGGGGCTCGGCGGTCATCGGTACGCCGGATGCCATCTTCGGGGCCCCCATCGAGGAAGGCGACGTGCTGACCCCGATCGGACCGGGCGTCCCGCCGGGCATCTGGATCGCCGCCGAGGCGATGGGCCTGGCGACCGTCCGTAGCGGCATGGCCGGCCCCTTCGGCGCTGATGATCTCGACGCCCTGACCACTATCCCCGAGCCGGCGAGCCTCTCCCTGCTGACGCTCGGCGCCGCGGCGATGATCGGACGGCGACATCGGCGCGCCTGAAAGGCGGCAACAGGTGGTATCAAGCCCCCGGGGGCCCGGCTCAAGCCGGGCCCCGCCGGATCGTCGTGCAAGGGGCGGTTTTGCTATGCGCGGTGTTCGGCTGAGCGCATCATCCGACGGCGCCTACGACGGCTACACCTTCAACGACCCCAACGCCGGGACCGCTGTGGTCACGATCCGGAAGGCCGCGCCAACGACCGCGCCGGCAAGCCGGGCAACGACCTGATCGACGTCGTGGCCGACGTGAGAAACCTCGCCTTCCAGCCCCCCCCGGCGTGAGGGGAAAGAGCAAACCGACGTCTGCCTCGGCCGTGGAATTTGACAAGCCGCCGGCCGTGCGTTAGTGTTCGCGGTGGTTTGTTCGCCACTTAAGGAGGCTCATCATGGTGCGACCGACATCGATACTCACACTGATCATCGCTGTTTTCTTCGCGGCGGCGGCACACGCCGCCGGGCCCCGCGCCACACTGACCGAGCGGGGCGAGCTGCTGGTGGACGGCAAGCCGTTCCTGCCGATCTTCGTCTGGGCCCAGCCGGCGTCGACGATCCCATTCCACAAGCAGCTCGGCGTCAACACGCTGCACCCCAGCGGCGACGGCGAGCTCAAGGACTACCTCGACAAGCTCCACCAGGCCGGGCTGATGGCCCTGGTCAACGACAGCATGGTGACCGAGGCCCTGGTCGACCACCCGGCGGTTTTGGCGTGGACGATCAACCACGAATCGGACACGGCGGCCAATCCCGGTTTCACGCCCGACCTGTCGGGCGAGGCGACGACGATCTGGATCGAAGGCGAAGCCGCCGACCTCAACACGCTCGAACGGTCGAGCTGGCTGGACCAGCGGCGCGATGAGCTGTCCGGCGGCCGCTGGCTGGCCACGCAGAAAGACGACGGCAAGGCGGCCTGGACCTTCGAGGTCGCCAAGCCCGGCCGGTATCGCCTGTTCGTCCGGGAGTTCAACAAGATCTGGGCAAATCCGACCCAGTGGACGCTCGACGACCGCCCATCCCAGACCACGCCGCGGTCGCTGCAGGCGACCGACGTGATCAACTGGGGCTCCGTGGGCGTCGGCTGGGCCCACTACGGCGAGGTCATGCTCGACGCCGGCACCCACACGCTGACCTTCGAGGTGGTGCCCGGCAAGACCGTCGGCGGGGCCGATCGCGAGCCGTCCGATGAGGCGATGTTCGCCGTTGACGCGATCTGCTTCACTACCGCCGACAGCCCCCCGCCGGGGAAGATCGTCGGCCCGCGCCCCCGCGGCCTGCCCGACGCGCAGGCCAAGCGGTATCGGCACATCAAATCGCTCGATAAGGATGCCCTGACGTGGCAGGTCCTCACGAGCGGGTTCTTCGGCCGTTACAATAAGATTCCCCTGCGCTGGTATCGCGAGTTCCTCGAGACGACCGACATCACCAGCTTCGATCATTACCCCGTCACCGGCTGGAACAAGCCCGGGCGCCTGCCCGAGGTCGGACGGGCGACGGCCAAGCTGGTGGAATTGGCGCGGCGGAATCAGCCGGTATGGACGATCGTCGAGGCCAGCGACCAGGACCTGGCGTGGACGCCCGACGAGACCCGCGGCCCGACGCCGGAAGAGATGCGCGCGGAGGTCTGGTCGGCCATCGCCAACGGCGCGCGGGGCATCGGGTACTTCACGATCGCGTTCAACCCGTTCCGCTGGAATAACCTCACCGACGCCATGAAGGCCGAGCTGAAGCGGACCAACGACGAGCTGACCGCCCTAGCCGGCCCGATCGTCATGGGCAATACCGACCGGGCGCTGGCGGTCGGCGGCGACGCCACCGACGACCCCGAAGCCGAGGGCGGCGCGATCCAGGCCATCCGCAAGGATTACGAGGGGAAGGTCTACGTCATCGCCGTCAACGTCACCCGCGAGGCCGTCACCCCCGCCTTCAAACTCCAGGCCGTCCGGGCCGCCCGCGCGACCGTGTGGAAGGAAGGGCGCAGCGTGGCGGTCGACGATGGGACGTTCAGCGACACCTTCGAGCCGCTGGCGGTGCACGTGTACGTGCTGGACTAACGAGCGAAATGGACACGATGGACGACCCGCAGCGGTCTGTCCAGGCTGTTCCCATCGCCCACGCCGTCCGGGGCGGTTTGGCCGGCGCGCCTGGGGGGCGCCGTCGGGGCGCGAGAGTAGGGGATTTCTTTAGGGTACGTACAAATCCTTCCCAGCCCGGCGCGGCGATCTCGTGGTGGGCGGTTCGCCGGCGATCTCGATAAGCCGCCCTTTTAAAGCGGCCTGTCCCGCAAGGCCGCAAAATCAGCCCAAGATCCTCCTTGCACGAATCTTTTGTGCCCGATATAGTTTGGGTCTATGCTTCAACAGCATCGCCAGGACGACGTCCCACCCGAGGCCATCACGCCGATGGTGGTGGTCGCCTTGCGGCGTATTATTCGAGCCATCGACCTGCGCTCGCGGGACCTGGTCAGCCGGTACGGCCTGACCGGGCCACAGTTGACGGTCCTGCGGGAGCTGGCGTCGGGCGACGGGATGAGCGTGGGGCAGTTGACCCGCGCGATCCACCTCAGCCAGGCGACGGTGACGGGGATTCTCGATCGCCTCGCCCGCCGGGAGCTGATCGAGCGGCACCGCAGCGAGCGGGACAAGCGACGGGTCGAGGTGTGGCTGACCGACAAGGGCAAGCGATTGGCGGCCGAGGCGCCGCCGCTGCTCCAGGAGGAGTTCACCCGGCAGTTCAACCGTCTGGAGGACTGGGAGCAGACCCAGATCCTCTCGACCCTGCAGCGGCTCGTAGCCATGATGGAAGCCCGCGACCTCGACGCGGCGGCCATGCTGACGACCGACCCGCTCGACGCGACCTCCTCCGAGCCGCCCGAACCGCCGGGCGCCGACTAGCGCGTTCGTTCGCCGCACGGGGGCGCTGCACGCCCCAGGGGATGCTGTTCGCTGGACGGGTGCCGCAAGGTGGTGGAGATGGCGGCGATGATCGCCGGGTCGGCCGACGCGCTGCGCGCCAGGCCGTTCGTGTCGTTCATCACGCTGATCATCAGTCCGTTCAAGGTCGATGGCCGCTACGGCGGGATGAGCTGCTGCCTGGCCGGCGAGGGCCTGCCACCGAGATCCTGCCGGCGACGGGGACGCCGCAGACGGCGGCGTCTTGAACAAGGAGTGACGCATCTTATGACCACGACCCAGACCCACCAGCGACAGGGCGTGATCCACCCCGCCGCCGGCGGCCGATGGATCGAGAAACACATCCTCCGCGAGGCCTTCCGCGACCTGCTGCCCGAGGCGATCTACCGCCGCGAGAAGCTCCGCTTCTCCGCCGGCACCGGCACCGACGACCTCATGGACGGCGTCGCCGATGACGACGGCAACGCCGGCGACTTCGCCGACGCGGCCCGCACCACGCCCGAGGGTTATAGCCTCTCGTCGCCCAAGGAGCGCTGGTATTACACCCTCTTCAAGCAGAAGTTCCCCGACCCCTGCTTCGAACGCCTGGTCGGTCGGTGGGACCCGGGCAAGTGATCCCCGTGAACGCCACCAGCGCCGCGAACGCGGTGAAGCCGGCGCCGAACGACAGCAGGATGCCCCGGTCGCCGGCGGCGGGCGGGTCGTCGTCGAGCAGGCGATGCAGGACGAACAGGACCGAGGGCGACGACATGTTCCCGTACTCGCGCAGGACCGCGTAGGCGTGCCGGAGGGCGTGGCGATCGAGGCCGAGCTGTTCGCCGATGCGCTCCAGCACGGTGGTGCCGCCGGCGTGCACGACCCAGTGGGCGATGTCCTCCCGCCGCAGGTCGTGGCGGGCCAGGAGGCGGTCGACGACCCGTGCGGCGGCGCGGGCGCCGACAACGGGGACGCGACGGCTCAGAACGTTTCGCAGGCGACCCCCTTCCAGGCGATAGCGCAGCAGCTCGCGCTGGGTGGGAAACAGGCCCGATTCGAAGTCGATCAGGCGCACCGGCCCGACGGGCCCATTGTCACTGGCGGCGACGACGGCCGCGGCGGCGCCGTCGCCGAACAGGGCGTTGCTGACGACCAGGTCGCCCTGCGGACCCATGAACAGCGTCGCCGAGCACACCTCGAACGCCACGCACAGCACCGGCCCGTCGGCCCGCCGCGCCAGTGCGCCGGCGGCGCACTGCAGGTTCGGCAGCGCCCCGCCGCACCCCATGCCCATCAGGTCGAACACGCCGACCGCGTCGTCGAGGTGAAGATCTTCAGCAAGGTAGCTCGACATGCCCGGGCAGAGATAGCCGGTGCAGGTGTTGGTCACCAGGGCCGTCACGTCGGCGGCTGCCACGCCTGCGGCCTCGAGCGCCTTGCCGGCCGCGGCCGTGGCGATCTGCCGTCCGAAACGATGGAACCTCCGGTTCAGGTCGTCCGGGTCGGTCTGGGCGGCGTCGCGGGGATGGTCGAGGCCGACGTACCGCCCGCGGATCGGCCCGTGCAGCAGGAGCCGCTCGTACAGGTCGCGCTCGGCCGCCGTCATCGCGTAGCTCTCCTGCAATCCCGCCAGGGCCGTCGCGCCGGTGACGTACATCGCCGGGTTGGCCGTGGCCAGCGAGCGCAGGTAAATCTTCATCATATTGCCGTGCTCCCGTCGGTCTCGACCACCGCGATGACGCGGTGAAAGGCCATCCCCCGCACCCGCGCCGTCACCCCCGGCACGGCCGCGATCAGCCGCCGCAGCTCGCCGGGCCGGAATCCGCGACGGATCGACAGCAGCGCGTCGTGACGCACCCCCGCCGGACAGGGCACCGTCAGCAGGCGCCCGGCGATCCAGGTGATCCCGTTGCGACGCAGGTCGCTGATAAACAGCCGCGGCGCGAGCTGCTCCAGGCGGCTCAGCAGGTCGGCAATCTGCTCATCCCGCAGGTGGTGCAGAACCATCGAGGCGACCGCGCAGTCGTGGGGCTCCTCGGGCGTGTAGTCGAGGATGTCGGCCGTCACGCGCTGCAGCCCTTCGGCGACCTCGCCGACCGCGGGGCGGCAGTCGACACAGGTGAAGGTCACCGCCCGTCCCCGCCGTCGCGCCCAGCGGCTGATCGTCGCGGGGATGTCCCCGCTGCCGGAGCCGAGATCGAGCACGCGGAGGGGCCGATCGCCGCCCCGCCGTCGCAGTTCGCCGGCAATGAAGGCCTGCACCAGGCGGGTCCCGCCGAACCACCGGTTGACCTGCGCCATCAACCGGTCGCTGGCGGCCAGCAGCTCGGCCGGGCAGTCGGGCCGGTCGATCCACTCGAGCTGATCGCACTGCCGCTCACGCATGCCACAGCCTCCCGAACACCAGCGACCGGGCCACTTCGGAGACGCCCGCCAGCGCCTCGCGCCGGTACGCGGGCGCCACGCGGACCGCCGCGCGGGCGATCTGCCGGCAGTAGGCGTCGCTGTCGCCGTCGCCGACGTGCTCGATGAAGTCCGGCGGGAGGGCGGCGGTGTCGATGACGATCGGCATCGTGTCGATCGGGTAGAGGATGCCCTGGCGGCGGATGGTCTCGAGCATCGGCAGCAGTTTCCACGGCCAGACCTGCCCCGGCCGAAAGAAGTGCCGCACCGCCCACAGACGGTGGCGCCGAAGCGGCTCGCTGAAGCCGTACGACAGCAGTAGTTCGGCCAGGTTCCCCTCGAACCGTCGCGCGCTGTAGGCCTCGACCCGCCGGGTGAGAGCCTCGGAGGGGATGCCGCGCTCGAGCAGCTTGAAGGTGTCGTAGCCGATCGCCTCGTAGCGGTCCAGGTCTTCGGGGCGGATCCACGCGGCCTTGATGAACAGGGACGGATCCGCCAGGCGCCGCTGCGTGCAGCGCAGGAAGCAATAGTCGAGGAAGACGCCCCCCGAGCCGTCGGAGGCATGGGCGAAGCCGTTCTGGTGGTAGGGCTGCATGGGGCAGTTGGGCAGGCAGACGTGGTTGGCGATCAGTTGGAGGTCGCAGCTCACGGCGTCGCGGATGGCTCGGAGGCGGGCGAAATCGCGGTTGATCGAGAAGCTTTCCAGGGTGATCGCGTCGGCGCCGAGGTCCTCCCAGAACCGCGCCCGCTCGGGCGTATCGACCTGGGCGAAGATGCCCACCTTCAGGCGGAACTGCGGGAACGCGAATCGGATCCGCTCGAGCAGGAAGGGCGTCGAGACCGTCAGGCGGGTCACGCCGATCGCCCACAACCGTCGCAGGAACCGCCGCAACCGTTTCTGCCACGTCCGGCGCCACTCGCGGTTGCCCAGGCAGGCGGCGTTCAGCAGGTAGTTGAAGGCGATCCCGTGGCGTCGCAGCTCCGCGACGTACCGGGCCAGGTCGCGCATCGAGACAGGTGTGCCCATGTAGCTGGGTCGTCCCCCACCGACGAAGTCCGCCGGCAGCTTGCCGTACACCTCCTCGACGGGATGGGCGGCCAGGTAGCCGACCAGCTTGCGATCGTAGTTTGCCGGCACGCACAGTCGCACCAGTCACTCCTCCATGAGTGCCCCCGTCGGCCTCTCAGGCGGTATCGTCGCGGTGCAGGCGGAGCGTCAGGCAGCGCAACGAGCCCCCGCCGGCCAGCATCGCCTCGGGGTGAAACAGGATCAGCTCAACCCCCCGCCGCTCCAGCCGCCGGCGGGTCTGGCGGGACAGGGCGGTGTCGTAGTGGATGATCACGCCCGGCTCGAGCGGCACGAAGCTGCAGGCGTGGGCCGCCTGTTCGGCGTCGCTGACGGCGAGCACCTCGACGTCGCGGCTTCGCATGTGCTCGACGACGTCGATCGGCTCGGCCCCCTCCCGCGTGAACAGCACCGCGCGGATCAGTGCCGGCGGATACGCCAGCGCCAGGTGCTGATCGACGCGGTTGTAGATCGTGTCGGGGTGCATGAACCGGCGCGCCTTGGGCACCGCGACGTAGATGACCTCCTCGAAGTGCTCCAGCGCCCGCCGGATGAACTTGCGGATCGTCCGCGCGTCGTGGCGTTCGGTGTCGGCGACCAGCAGCCCCTGCTCCGACAGCAGCAGGCAGCCCTCGAAACGGTCGGCCGGGTCGTCCAGTTCGATCAGCACCGGTACGCCCAGGTGCGTCAGCGCCTCCTTGACAACCCGGGCCTCGCCCCGCCGGGCGGGCGAGGCCATCGCCGACAACAGCGCGCCGCGGCGGGAGATGACGGCGGTATCGTGCAGGTAGATCAGGTTCGGCAGCCGCCCGAGGCGTCCTTGATCGGCCACGCAGTCGGCCAGCTCGACCACCTCCACGCCGCACGATTCCAGCAGCGCCCGATAGCGGTCGTGCTCGTCGACAAAGCGTCCGATGTCCGGCACGTCGTCCCACAGCCAGCGGCGGCAGTTGGCCGGCGTAATGAGCCGCAGGGCCTCGGTGGGCCGGTGCAGCATGACCCGCCGCAGGCGTCCCAGCACGTCGCAGCCATAGCCGGCGGCCGTCAGCAGGCCTTCGACGTTCATGCTTTCACCTGTTTGCGAGTCTTACGAGTTAACAACAGAACATACTCGTCCCGTCCGCCGCGGCACTCCAGCTCAACGGCGAGTCCGTGCCGTCGGAGCAACTCGTGCAGTTGGCTCCGCCGGTACTTGTACGTGAACCCCAGGGTCAACGTCGCGCCGGCGGGCAGCGTGAGGGTTTGGCCGTCGAGGTGGAGCGTCACATCGTCGATCACCCGGATTCGCTTGCAGGTCCGCACGGCCGGGCCGGCGGGCGTATCGGCGTCCTGCAAGTCGAGGGTGAACTCGGCCTGCTCCCGCCGCAGCCCGCGGTCCAGCAGCGGACCGAGGTTGAACCGCGCGTTCCGCTCACTGCCGTACGCCGCCTGCACGTGCCGCCGCCACCGCCGGCGCCGCAGCGCGCCGTCCGGCAGCACGTGGCCGTCCAGCAGCAGCCGGTCGGCCGGATCCAGGCACGATGCGCAAAGGTCGAGCAGCATGTCGGGTTCGTAGTTACTGAAGTTATTGCCCAGCAGGCACACCAGTGTGGGCGACCGGGCCCGCCGGCGAAAGTGCGGCAGCTCTTCGCAGAAGGCCACGACGCCGATCCGCTCGAGGTCCATATCCTCCACCAGCGCCAGCGCCCGGTCGACCAGGCACTCGGAGACGTCGACGGCCACGTAGCGGCGCGTCCCGGGGGGGACGAGCCATTCCAGCAGGATCCGCTCCTTGGCGCCGGCCCCGACCCCCAGCGACAGCACGTCCGTCCCGCCCGGCAGGCAGGCGGCGATCCGCGGGGCGCTGCGGCCGAGCAGGTCGGTCAGGGCCGAGGCGATGTCGAACGCCCCTGAGCGGTCCAGGTCCAGCCACTGCCGCGCGCCGCCGGTGCCGGTGTAGAGAAACGCATCCGGCAGCTCCCGCCGGCGGAGGTGGTCGGCCAGTCGCCCCTCGAGGCGGGCCGCGTCGGTGAGCATCAGCTTACGCATGACGGCGTGTCCTGTCTGGCGCACTGGAGGCACTCGGCCCGCAGGGCCGCCCGGGGGTCCTTGCCGGCATTGACGCCGACGGCGTAGGCGTAGCCGCGACAGCCGATGCACTCCTGGCGGTGCGGGCAGGAGCCGCACTTGCCCTCCAGGTGACGGTCGATGTGGCGGACGTAATCGAACAGCGGGTCCTCGTAGATCTCCCGCAGGCTGCGGCGCCGGACGTTATGGGGGTAGACCCCGTTGATCCTCAGGTCGGGGTGCTCGTCGAACTTCGTCGGCGCGCAGGGGCGGACGTCGCCGGTGATGGTGATGTACAGGCTGTAGAGCTGTTGCAGGCAGCCGCTGGCGGTCAGGGGCGTGTAGGGCAGCCAGTCGAAGCCGTAATGGGCCCGGTCGATCTCCAGCAGCTTGAGCTTGTAGGCCTGGATCTCCTCGCGGGAGAGGGCCTGGTCGGGCAGTTCCCGCCGGGCCCGGCCGGTGGGGGTGAGCACCTCCATGTTGGGGAAGATGTTGCACTCGCGGCAGAAGTGCCAGATTGCGTCGATCTCGTTGACGTTCAGGCGGCAACTGACGAACGAAGCGCCCAGCCGCAGGCGGTGCGGATCGTCGACCTCGCAGAACCCCACGTCCATGAGGTGGTCGAGCCCCTGGCGGATCAGCCGCGACGCCCCAGGCGAGCCGGCCAGGTAGTCCTGGACGCTCGAGCGGAGCGAGTCGAGCTTGCCCATGACCGAGGCGTTGTGGTCGTAGAGGAACTGCGCCACGTCGCGATCGACGAGCATGCAGTTGGTGAACACCGTCGGCACCATGCCCATCGCGTCGATCCTGGCGATCAGGGGCCGGAACCGCGGGTGGAGCGTCGGCTCGCCCCCGCCGATGACGACCACCGATTCGGCCCCCAGGTCCCGCGCCTGGGCGACGAGGTCGACCAGCGTGTCGTAGGGCATCTCCTCGTCGAGCCGGCGGCCGCTCTCGGCGTAGCAATAGCGGCAGCGGAGGTTGCACGTGCGATTCGTCTCCAGCCGCACCGCCAGCAGGCGCCCGTCGTCGCGGGCCGCCCAGGCCTCGGCCGGATCGTACGTGTACCCGCGCAGAATGGGCGGCCGTCGGTACGTCGCGGTCGCCCCCCCGGACCGGCCGGCGGGGTCCGACATGACCTCTTGTGGCACTGCCATGGTGATTCCCCTGTCGAAGTGAGCACAGTATTTCTTCTATGGTAGGCGCGCAGGGCGCGCCCGGCCAGCCCCCCTGCCCCTTTGTTCGGCCGGCGGCGGTCAGCCCGCCGGCTTGAGCACGACGACGGCCTCCGGCGCCGGCAGGCGAAGGGTCAGGCTCTCGCTGACGAGGAACTCGAAGCCGTCCTCGCCGGGGCCGAGGAACGCCGTCATCAGGTCCTGGCCCAGGACGATCGACGCGAACGGACGGCCGGCCGCCAGCAGGACGCCGCCGCTGTCGATCGAGGGGGCCTTGACGATCCCGTCGGTGACGATCGTGCGGACGTGCTCCAGTTCGGTGGTGTTGCCCTGGGGATAGCGACGCAGCAGCAGGTTGTACAGCGGCGGCGCCAGGGCCAGGGCGTAGGGGCCGGCGTAACCCGCCCCGTCCAGCGTCGTGACGGCCTCGATGATATCCTCGGCGGCGGTGCCGAGGGTCTTCCAGTCCCGCAGGGCCACCTTGTGGGCCCCCTTGGCCGTCAACAGGCCCGGGATGCCGAGCTTGTCGGCGCCCCTGAACACCAGGGCATCCTCCATCCGGGCGCACTCGACGGCCGCCGCCGCCGCGGCCGGAAGGGTCGCCGGCAGCGACGCTTCCTCGATCGTGGCGATATCCCGCAGCGGCAGCGTAAAGGATTTGCGGATCATCGCCAGCGGCAGCGGCGTGTTGACGCTCAGCCCGTCCCGGGCGGCCGCCTCGCCCCCCGGCAGGCTCGTCAACCCCAACCCGAACGGGCCGTCCACGTGGAGGATCCGACGGCCGGACAACTGACCCTTGGCCGCACCCAGGACGGCGCCGTCGATCGCGGCCCAGACCTTTTCGCCGAACGGCGCATCGTCGCGTGTCAACAACTCGTTGGACATGGCCGGTCTCCTTCTAGTCCTTCAAATCCCCGATGGTCGGCGCGGGACGACCTTCGCCCGTCTCGGACCCCTCGGCCGCCGGCGTGGCCGTCACGCCGTGATGCTCGGCCATTTCCACGACCTCCTTGGCGCCCTCGGCCATGGCGTTGACCTCGTCGGGCTCGAGGATGTACAGCAGCTTCTGGAACTCCCCCGCGTGCACCCGCTCCTCGCGGGCGATGTCCAGGAGCACCTCGCGGGCCAGGGCGTTGTCCGTGGCGTCGGCGTGGGCCTCGTAGAGGTAGGACGCCTCCTGCTCGGCGGCGATATTCAGGCGGATCGCCCGAACCAGCTCCGAGCGGGTCATCTGGCGGGGGACCACCCCCCCGAACGGGTTGGTGAACTCCGGCATCGGTTTCCATCCTTTCTCGCAAATGCGGCCGCTTATAGGCTACCGTTTTATTAACTTATAGAGGATTCCCCTATGGGAGTCTCTGTTAGCGCCCCGGCCGCCCGTTACATTCCGCTGGAAGTATAGCGACATCTACCGCGTAAACAGACTTTTCGCTGTTTTTTTGCCGGCATCGCAGCATACCAGGTGTCTTGGTGGGTCGTGCGGCAAAACGCGGCCGAACGGCCGGGGTGACAGGGGCGCCCGGGGCCGTCGTAGGACCCCCGTGGGCCGCCAAGTTCGAGGCCGGCCCGTCAATGGTGACAGATTCTGGATGGGGCCGCTTGAAGTCGGCAAGACGCGGCCCATAATAAAGATGGCCAGTGCCTCGGCCCCGGAGGCGCTGGTGCCCGCATTGACTCCTACGTGCAAGGAAGCGGATCATGAGTGCCAGATCGTCGTCTGACGCGCTCCCCCGCGTCGCAAAGACGGCAGAAAGTCCAAAACGCCGGCCCAGCGCGACGCCGGAGATACAGAACCTCCGGCCGGCCCAGGCAGACCCGGCGGCGGCCCGTGACCTTCCGGCCGAGCCCAGCGCAGAGCTCGAACAACGCGTCGCCGAGCGGACGGCCGTCGCCGAGCAGCGCGCCAAGCAGTTGCGGGCCCTGGCGATGCAGTTGACACGCACCGAGCAGCGGGAGCGCCGGCGGCTGGCGCGGGTCCTCCATGACAGCCTCCAGCAACTGCTCGTGGGCGCCCGCCTGCGGGTCCAGCGGCTGCGAACCGCCGACGGCCACGGGGACTGCCCGGCCGCGGCCGGGGAAATCGACGACCTGCTCAGCGAGGCCCTCGCCGTCTCGCGGTCGCTGATGACCGACCTGTACCCCTCGGTCCTGTACAACGTGGGCCTGGCGGCGGCGCTGGAGTGGCTGGGCAACCACATCATGGCCGCCGGGGACCTGGCAGTAGTCGTCGAGGCCGACGAGCAGGCCTCCCCCGGCGACGACGATCTGGCGGCACTGCTGTTCGACGCGACCCGGGAGTTGTTGCTCAACGTGGTCAAGCACGCCGGCGCCACGCTGGTGCGCGTGATCTTGCGGCAAGCCGGGGAGAACCTCATCATCGAGGTCCGCGACAACGGCGCGGGGTTTCCCCCGCAGGCCGCGGCCGACAACCAGTCCACTGGCACGGGGTTGGGCCTGTTCAGCATCCGCGAGCGCCTCGCCATGATCGGCGGGCGTCTCGAGATCGACAGCACGCCCGGCCACGGGGCCACCGTCACGCTCGTCGCACCGGTGGCCGCGACGGCCCCGGCCGACCCGCAGGCGGCCCCCGTGCCCCCGCCGGCGCCGGGCGAGCCGCCGGCCGTCAAAGGCGGCCCCCTCACGCGGGTGCTGCTGGTCGACGACCACCAGGTCCTGCTCGACGGGCTGGACGCCCTCCTGAGCGACAAGGACGGCCTGGCCGTCGTCGGTCGGGCGACCGACGGGCCCAGCGCCATCGACCTGGCCCGTTCGACGCAACCGGATGTCGTCGTGATGGATATCAACATGCCCGGCATGGACGGGATCGAGGCCACCCGCCGGATACTCGCCGCCCAGCCGGCGGTGAAGGTGGTGGGCCTGTCGATGCGGGATGAGGAGGGCGTGGCCGCGAAGATGCGCGAGGCGGGGGCCGCGGCGTACCTGAGCAAGGACGGCCTGGCCGACGCGCTGGTCGACACCCTCCGCGACGTCGCCGCAAACAGAACGGCCAAGAGAGCCACAAAGGCCACAAAGAACGCAAAGGAACCCACGGCAACGGCTTGTGCCACAGAGGGCACGGCCAACACAGAG
>CAZHRW010000044.1:0-23045 GCA_964535025.1 uncultured Planctomycetales bacterium | reverse complement strand
GAGCCTCTCAGGCCCAGCCCCACGAACTCGGTGCGCTCGACGAAGGCGTCGTCGATCGGCCGCACGACGACATCCACGAAGGGGTCGCCGGCGGGGATGACGACGCCGCGCGTGTCGAGAATCTCGTCGCCGACGAGCAGGTCGAAGTCGCGGCCGAACGTGGCGCTGCCCCGGAGGTGGAAGGGTACGAACAGGTCGCTGTCGAACGCGCTGTCACGGGTGATGCGGAACACCGACGGGCTCCGACCGTCCTCGTCGGCCGTGCCGAACGACGACAGGGCCAGCGTGGGTTCATTATCCAGCAGATCGACCGAGGCCACCCCCACCGCCGGCGCGACCGCAAAGAACCTCGACCTCGCCGGGGCGAGGACGATCGATTCGGTCCGCTCGGTGAACGGATCGTCCAGCGGCACCACGACCACGTCGACGAAGCGCTCGCCGGCCGGAAGGATGATGGTGCGACTGTCGAGCACCGCGCCGTCGACGACCAGGTGAAAGTCCCGGTTCAGCCGTGCGCTGCCGCCGATCCGCAGGCCGACCGGCAGGTCATGGGCGAGCGACCCGTCGCGGGCGATGCGGAAGACCGCCGTGTCGCCGTCCTCGGACGCCAGGCCGTCGACGGCCTCGATGAGGACGAACGGCTCGTTGTCTTCCAGGTCGATGCGGGCCAGCCGCGGGGCGCGCTGCGGCGGCAGGGTGTAGTCGGCGCCCTTCCGCAGGGCCAGGACCACTTGTTCGGTCAGCTCCAGCAGCGCATCGTCGATGGGCATCATCACGACATCGAGGGAGGTCTGACCGGCGGGAATCGTCACCGACGTGCCCTCCAGCAGGTTGCCGTTGACGAGCAGATCGTAGTCCACCCCGCGCCTGGCGGTCCCGCCGAGGCGGAAGTTCGCGGCGATATCGGTCGCGGCGGCCGCGTCGAGCGTGAAGCGGAACACCCCCGGGTCCGGCCCTTCCTCCGACGCCTGGGCGTCGACGGCCGCCACCGACAGCACCGGCCCTCCCTGCAGCAGCACCCGCGGCTCCAGCGGCTCGTGCAGGCAGCCCCCAGACGGCGTGTGCTCCTGGGTCTTCGTCGACAGGCCCGCGACGACATCGCGGGCACGCGGATACGCGGTGCGGCGTCTCATCGGTCTCCCCTTCATACCCACGGGGGGCAACAAAACACACAAGCATAAAAGACCTCTAACGACCGCCTCGGCGATACGCGCCCGCGCGCATCACACGGCGCGGCCACGTCATCCTTATTCTACACGCCCCTGCGACGCGCGTCCCGGCCGACGGCGAAACCACGGGCAAGCGGGGCCGCCCGGCCCGCCGAATCGTCACAGCCGCCCCAGAGCGGAAGCGTGTTGACCGCGGCCGGCCGCCGGTGGTAGGGTCCGGCCATCCGCCCTTCGGTACGACACCTTGGAGCGACGCCCATGATCACGCTCGCCAATGACCAATTGCGACTGACCTTCGACAGCGCCACCGGGGCCCTGATCGGCCTTCATGGCCTGACCGGCGGCTGGGCGGTGTTCGACCGGCCGGAGCTGGGCCTGTCGTTCCGCCTGCTGGTGCCAACGCGGCCGATGGGCGACTGGCACGTCGAGGGACGGCGGAACAACCCCGTCCACGGTGAGAAGCAGCACCTGAGCGCCGTCGAGGTGGCCGAGGACGGGCGGACGGCGACGTTCACCTGGGACGGCGTGACCAGCGAACACGCCGGGCCGCTGGCGATTACCGTGACCGTCGAGGTACGACTCGACGACGATCGGGCCGTGTGGACCACGCGGATCGCCAACCGCAGCGATTATGTCGTCGAGAACGTCTATTGCCCCTATCTGGCCGATGTGCAGCCGGCGCCGGGCGACGACGGCGCGCTGACGAGTTTCGCCCTGGGCTACGCCGATCCGGTGCAGCGGCGCCTGCGGCCGACGTTCGACAACACGGTGGGCTATTACGGCAACGACCGGCCCATCCAGTTCATCGGTCGCGTGCCCGAGTCTCCGTTCTGCCTGCTGTTGGCCGCCGGCCAGGGCCTGTACGCCGGCGTGGGATCGGGCGAGATGGCGCTGGTGAGTTTTTGTGCCGAGTTATACCCGGGTTATGAAAGCGTCATCGGCTCGCGCGTGCCGCCCGGGCCGACGATCGCGGGCGTGCCCGTGGCGGTCCGCTTCGCCGCCATCCACGTGCCGCACGTCGCGGCGGGCGAAACGCGAACGCTGACCCCCATCGTGCTGGCGCCCTTCCAAGGCGGCTGGCAGCAGGGGGCGGACCTCTACAAGCGGTGCCGCGACACCTGGATGGACCCCGCCCGCCCGCCGGCGTGGGCCGCCGAGTGCCATGCCTGGCAGCAGATCCACATCAACTCGCCCGAGGATGAACTGCGGATGCGGTTCCGCGACCTCGTCGAGGTCGGCCGGCAGTGCGCCCGCCACGGGATCGCCGCCATCCAACTGGTCGGCTGGAACGACGGCGGGCAGGACCAGGGCAACCCCTCCCACACGCCCGATCCGCGCCTCGGCACGGCCGACGAACTCGCCGAGGCGATCGCGACCCTCCGGGCCATGGGCGTGCGGGTCGTGCTGTTCAGCAAGTTCACCTGGGCCGACCGCGCGACCGACGCGTTCCGCGACGGCCTGGCCGATATGGCCATCCAGGACCCGTACGGCGACCACCACGTCCACCCGGGCTACCCCTACCAGACGGCGACACAGATGCTGGACCTTAACACCAAGCGCCTGGTCCCGATGTGTTTCCTCGACGAACGCTACCTGCGGGTCTGCGAGGCCGAGTTCGACAAGACCGTCGCCCTCGGCCCCGACGGCATCCTCTACGATGAGTCGCAGCACCACTCGCCGGCCCTCCAGTGCTTCGCGACGCATCACGGCCACCGACCGGGCGCCCACGTGTACGCCAACGACCGCCACCTGGTCCGCCGTCTGCTGAAGCGCGCCCCGGCCGGCACCCTCTTCGCCGGGGAGGCGTGCTACGACTGGGAGTACGAGGTCTATCACCTGTCGTACTTCCGCACCTGGAACCCCCGCCACATCCCGGCGGCGCGTTACCTGCGGCCCTTCGCGACGATCATGACCGGCGTGCCCGGCTTCAACGATCGCAACATGATCAACCAGTGCCTGCTGTACCGTTACGTCATCAGCTACGAGCCCTACAACTTCAAAGGCAGGCTGGACGACTTCCCGGACACCGTCGCGTACGGCACGCGGATGGACGCGCTGCGGCGGGCGCTGCGCGGGTGGTTCTGGGACGGGGAGTTTCGCGACACCGTCGGCGGCACCGCCACCGTCGACGGTGAGCCCCACCATCCGTTCAGCATCTTCGTCCACGCCGACGGCGGGCGGCGCGGGATGGTCGTGGCCAATTACGACAACGAGCGGGCCATCCGCGTCCGCGTCGCGCTCGACGACGGCGCGCCCCTCGACCGCTACCGACTCGTCGACGAGCCGACCTGGCGACCGGCGGCGGAGGGGGTCGACCTGCCGCCCGCCTCCGCCGCGGTCGTCCTGCCGAATGAACCGCCGGCGCCCTGATCGCCAAGGAGAGCCCATGCAACGCACCGTGATCATCCTGTTGACCCTCGCCTGCCCGGCCGCCGCGGCCCCCGGCAAACCGCTGCCGACCCGCATTGAGCCCGGCGACGCAAAGATCCACCTGCTGGGCGCCTGGACGGAGGACTTTCGCGCGGCCTGGACGGGAACGGGCCTGCGCTTCCGGACCGATGCGACGGCGGTGAACCTCCTGATGCAAGACCACGCCCGCGGCGGGCCCCACGGCGAGAAAGGCAACCGGAACAACTACCTCGCCGTCCGGATCGACGACGGCCCGCCGCAGGTGCTGTCGCTGGAGACGGGGGTCGAACGCTATCCCCTCGCCGGCCTGGACGGACGGCCGCACACGGTGACGATCTTCAAGCGGACCGAGCCCCTGTTCGGGGCCATCACCTTCAAGGGCCTCGAGCTGCCCGCGGCGACGACGCTGCTCGACCCGCCGCCGCCGGGGCGGGTGCGGATGCAGGTGATCGGCGATTCGATCAGCGCCGGGTACGGCAACGAGGCGGACGGGCCGAAGGCGACGTTCAAACAGTGCGAGGAAAACGGGTGGATGACCTACTGGGCGATCGCCGCGCGGCGTCTCGGCGCCGATGTCCGCTGCGCGGCCTGGTCGGGCCTGGGCGTCTACCGCGACCGCAAGGGCAACACCACCGGCCAACTGCCCGACCTGTGGCGCCTGGCCCTGCCCGGCAAGGAGCGGGCCCGCGAACGCGACGGCGCCGCCTGGCGGCCCACGCTGGTCGTCATCAACCTTGGCACCAACGACATCGCCCGGGGCATTCCCGAGGCCGAGGCCTTTACCGACGCCTACCGCCGCCTCATCGCCGACATCCGCACGACGGCCCCGCAGGCGAGGATCTACTGCGTCTTCGGCCCCATGATCAACACGGCCAAGCACGGCGCGATCCGCGCCTGCCTGGCGACGATCGCCGCCGGAGATGAGCGGATCCACCTGGTCGACCTCACCAATCCGCACGGCCTGGAGGGCGCCGGCAGCCACTGGCACCCGAACGTCCGGGCCCACACCACCATGGCCGCCCAACTGCTCAAGGCCATCCGGGCCACCGGCGGCGCCGAGGCGGCGCCGGCATCCGCGCCGGCGGTGCGAGTTCCGCAAAAGACGACGCGGACGCCGCGCCCGTTCGGGGGCGGCGCCCGCGATTCACTGCACGCCGGGGCCGATCAGACCTGGGCGTTGGTGTCGTTGTCGGCGATCTCGATGCTGTCGCTCCTGAGGCTCGGGTCCGCCACCAGCACGTAGCCGCTGCCGTTGACCACCGTGAGCGTGACCATTTCGCGCATCTCGACCTGGTCGTCGTCGATCGGTTCCAGCGTCACGTCGACGAATCCCTGACCCGCGGGGATCGTGACGGTGTTGCCGTCCAGAACGCTGCCGCCGACGGTCAGTTGGTAATCCCGGTTGCGCGTGGCGCTGCCGTTGAGGCGGAAGCGGACCGTGACGGGCTGCTCGCGCGCGCCTTCCCGGATGATGCGGAAGACGCCCTGGTTGAGCCCCGCCTCGCCGGCCTGCTCGTCGATCGCCTGCACCGACAGCACCGGCTCGTTGTCGGCGATCTCGACCGTGACGGTGCGCTGCTCGACGTCGTCGGTGAGGACGTAGCGGTTGGTGTTCACCAGGTCGAACACAGCCGTCTCCGTCGGCTCGACGAGGTCGTCGTCGATGGGCGTCATCGTCACGTCGACGAACGTGTTGCCGTCGGGGATGGTGACGGTGTTGCCCGTCACGGGCTCCCCGTGGGCGATCAGGTCGTAATCCTGCCCGAGCCGTGCGTTGCCCCTGAGGCGGAAGGTCACGTCCAGGGGCCCCTGGGTGGACCCTTCGCGGCTGACGCGGAAGGCTGCCGGGTTGGGGCCCTGTTCACCGGCGTCGGTATCGATGGCCGACACCGACACCGTCGGCTCATTGTCGGTGAGGGTCGCCGACCCGCTCAACCGGTCGCGGTCCTCGGCGAGCTTGTAGTCCCGCGCGTTAAGCAGCGCCAGGGTGATCGTTTCGTCGTTCTCGACCAGGTTGTCGTCGATCGGGCGGACCGTCACGGTGACGGAGGTCGCCCCGGCCGGGATCGTGACGGTGTTGCCGCTGACGACCTGGCCGTCGACGAGCAGTTCGTAGTCCACGTTGCGCCGGGCGTTGCCGCCGACACGGATGCGGGCCTGGACGGCCTCGGCGGTCGAGCCGGCGCGGTCGATGCGGAACGCGGCCGCGTCGGGCCCTTCCTCGCCGGCCTCCTCGTCAACCACCGCCAGCGACAGCGTCGGTTCGTCGTCGGCGATCTCGACCGTCGCCCGCAGCAGGGTCGGATCGTCCGCCAACACGTAGGCTCTCGTGTTGCGCAGAACCAGGATCACCGACTCGGTCTGCTCGACGGCCGTATCGTCCAGGGGCCGGACGATCACGTCGACGATATTCTCGCCGTCGGGGATCGTGACGGTGTTGCCCGTGAGGACTTCGTCGTTGACGACCAGTTCGTAATCCCGGTTCCGCCGGGCGTTGCCGCCGATGGCGAAGGCGACATCGAGCGGCCCCTGCACCGAGCCTTCGCGGGCGATGCGGAAGGTGCCCTGGTTGGTCCCCGGTTCGCTCGCCTCGGCATCCATCGCGGCGACGGCGACCGTGGGCTCGTTGTCGGTCAGTTCGGCCGTGGCCGCCCTGGCGCTGCCGTCTTCGCTCAGGCGGTGGTTCCGCGAGGGCCGCAGCGCCACGGTCATCGTCTTCGTGGGCTCGACGATGTTATCGTCGACCGGCACCATCATCACGTCGACGGCGTCCTGCCCGGCCGGGAGGGTCACGCGGTGATTCTCCACGGGCTCGCCGTTGACCATCATCTGAACGTCCCGGCCGTTGGCGGCCGAGCCGTTCATGCGGAGGTTGGCGACCACCTCGAGCTGATTCGAGCCTTCCCGCATGATGCGGAAGACGGCCGGTTCCGGCCCCTCCTCGCTGGCCTGCTCCTCGACCGTCATGATCGAAAGCGTCGGCTCATTGTCCTCGATCGTGGCCGAGGCGCTCCGCAGGTCGCGGTCTTCCGGCAGCCGGTAGTTGGGGGTGTTGACCACCGAGAGGACCACCGTTTCGGTGGGTTCCACGAGGTCGTCGTCGATGGGCTGCAACACCACGGTGACCGAACTCTGGCCTTCCGGGATGATGACGGTGTTGCCGTCGAGGACCTCGCCGCCGACGAGCAGGTCGTAATCCAGGCCGCGGCGCGCGTTGCCGCCGGTGCGGAAGCGGACGGCCAGATCCCCCACGGTCGTCCCGTCGCGGGCGATCTCGAACGAGGCGGTGCTGGGGCCTTCCTCGCCGGCCTCGGCGTCGGTGGCGACGATCGACACCGCCGACTCGTCGTCTGCGATCACGGCCTCCGCCCTGCGAAGCGAGGGGTCCTCGCTCAGCACGTACTGCCGCGAGCCGCGCAGGGCGATCACGACGGTCTCGTCGCGTTCGACGAGAAAATCGTCAATGGGTCGCACCACCAGGGTGACGGTCGTCTGGCCTTCCGGGATCGTGACGATGTTGCCGGTGATGACCTCGTCGCCGACGAGCAGGTCGTAGTCGCGGTTGCGGCGGGCGCTGCCGCCGAGGGCGAAGCCAACCGGCAGGTCGCCCTGGCGGGTGTCCTGGCGGGTGATCTGGAAGGTGGCGATGTCGGGGCCCGTTTCGCCGGCCTCGCCGTCGGTGGCGACGAGCGTCACCGTCGGCTCATTGTCCAGCAGTTCGACGGTGGCGGCCCGACCGGTCGGGTCGTCCGTCAGGCGGTATTCCCGGGTGTTGGCCAGGGACAGCACCACCGTTTCGGTGCGTTCGACCACCATATCGTCGAGGGGCTCCACCGTCACATCCACGAACGTCTGCCCGCTGGGAATGAGGACGGTGTTGTTCTGGACCGTCGACCCGTTGGCCGTCAACGCGTAGTCGACGTCGCGCCGGGCGCTGCCGCCCACGCGGATCGCGGCCATCACGGGCCCGTCGGGCGCCCCCTCGCGGGTGATGCGGAACGTCCCCGGATCCAGGCCCTCTTCGGCGGCTTGCGGATCCTGGGCCGCCACCGACAGCGTCGGCTCGTTGTCTTCGATCGTCGCCGTGGCGCTGCGCTGGTCGCCGTCGGACGCCAGGCGATAGCCGCCGTCGTTAACCAGCGCCAGGTTCACCGTCTCGGTGTTTTCCAGCACGCTGTCGTCGACGGGACGGACGATCACGGAGACGAACTGGTCGCCGGCCGGGAGGGTCACGGTGTTGCCGGTGAAGACCGTGCCGTCGAGGCCGCCGACGAGCAGTTCGTAGTCCTGGTTGCGCCTGGCGCTGCCGCCGAGTGTGAACCGGGCGGTGATGGGTTCGGCCTGCACCTCGTCGACCGCGATGCGGAAGACGGCCGGATCGCCGTCCTCGGTGGCGACGGCGTCGAAGGCCGAGACGCTCAGCGTAGGCACCGGCTCGGCCTGGAGAAACAGCCGCGGCTCCAGCGACTCGTGCGCGCAGGTCGCCGGCGGTTCCGTCGCGCGGGGGCCGCCCACCCGCGGCGTTCGGTCCCGATGTCGTGTCAGCAACGGTGAAACGAAGCTGCGGACCTGTTGATAGGCACTGTGGACGTTCATGTGACCGACCTCCCCTTGATAGCCCCCGAAGGGAAATCCTACCCCAAGCGGCCCCGCCGTCGGGGCGAGCCGCTCCTGCGACCCTGCTTTACCTGTCCCCTACCGCATCAATCGCGGTAACGTTACCATTATTGTAGACGCCACCGGCCCCGGCCGGCGCAGTTCCCGGCGCCGGGCCCGCACGGTGTCGCGAATCGCCGGCCGAGGGGCCTTACGATCGGTGCAGATCCTCCAGGTGCACCTCAACGATCACCGCGTCGGGCGGGTCTTCGGCCGAGGCGGCCGTTGGACGACATAATCGTTGGCTTCGAGGATGATGCGCAGGATCTCGCGGACATCGGCGTCGTCGTCCACCCATAGGATTGTGGCGGCGTCCTTCATCGTCTCGCTCCGTGGTCCCGCAGGGCGCGGTAGGTCTCCAGGGCCCTCGGAAACGGGCGCAGGGCCCGCTCGAGGATACCCAACGTATAGGCGAGGGTCAGACCGTAATTGGTGATCGGCACGCCGGCGTCGCGGCAGCGGGCGATCCGCGAGAGCATCGACCGGCGGTTCCACATGCACGCGCCGCAGTGGATGACCAGGTCGTACGGCGTCAGGTCGTCGGGGAAGTCGCGCCCGGCGATGTTAGCTCTGTGGTTCCTACTGGCCCCGCTTCTGACGGGCGAGATACGCCACCCGCTCCAGCGCCATGGTCATGTCCAGGTCCTCGGCATACACGTGCGGCCCGACCCGCAGCGGCTGGGGGGCAAAGTTCAACAGCCCCGCGACGCCCGCGGCCTCCAGCTCGGAGGCCACCTGCTGGGCCGCCGAGGCCGGCACCGTGAGGATGCCAACCGTAACCTTCTTCGCAACAACGACTTCAGCCAACTTGTCCATCGGGTAGCACCGGCAGCCGCAGATCACCCGGCCGGTCTTGGCCGGGTCGGTGTCGAACGCCGCGGCGATCACCAGCTTCGGCCGTCGGCCCCGGAAGTACGTCAGCAACGCCCGTCCGAGATTGCCCACGCCCACCAGGGCCGCGTGCTGCCCGCCCGGGTCGTCCAGGACGCCCCCGAGACACTCGATCAGGGCGCTAATGTCGTAACCCTTGCTTGGGCTGCCTTTTGCGCCGACATTCATCAGGTCCCGCCGCACCTGTGCCGCCGTCACGCCGGCGAAGGCGGCCAACTCGTGGGAGTACACGCTCACCTGGCCGGCCCGCATCCGTAACCCCAGCAGCCGCCGATACTGGCTGAGCCGTCCGATCGTCTTGTACGGCAGCTGCTCGCTTGTCGTCCCGCTCGTGGTCATCGCCGTTGCCCCACTCTTCTGTTTGTCCGAAGACATTAAAGGCTGTTCCGTAATTCACACTGTGAATTTATACACAGCATATCGACCGCTGGTTGGCGTGTCAATGCGAAGAATGACTTTTTTCTCGGGCGGACCCGTTCACCGCCCCCGGGCGGCGCCGAGCTCGGGGTCCCTCAACCGGTGCCCGCATTGGGACTTGCCTCACGCCTCCCCCGGGCGCCCGTCCGGCCGTACGGCGACGGCCGGACGGTCATCGGCAGGCAGAAATGTCCGGTCCAACGCGAACCGTGCGCCGCTGTCGTCCCGGAAGCGACAAACGCGGAATCTCGAGGCAGCGCTTGTTCGCTTCCGTTGTATCTACCGAGTATTCCTGCTGCCAAAACCGGACATTTCTACCCGCCCATGGCAACGGCGGCGGCTGGTCCGTTGACCGATGCGCGGGCGGGACGTACCCTGGCGTATACGAAGCGCACGGATGGTCGTGGGTGCGACCCGGCGTTTTCCTGAGTGACCGACCATGACCGACACCTCCGTCAAGCACCACGACCTGACCGCCGAATCGATCCCCCGGACGCTGGGGCGGATGGTCGGGGGGATGATGATCGGCCTGCTGGCGATGGCGGGGTTCCACGTGACCGACACGTACTTCGTCAGCAAGCTGGGGACCGATCCGCTGGCGGCGATGGGATTCATCTTCCCGGTCGCGATGGTCATCGTCAGCGTCGGGCGGGGCATGGGGATCGGCGTGTCCACGCTGGTGTCGCGCCTGGTCGGCCAGCGGCGCCACGACGAGGTCCGCGACGCCGTGGCCGCTTCGCTGGTGCTGGGTCTGGCGGCGATGGCGCCGGTGGTGGTGGTCGGCCTGCTGACGATCCGGCCGCTGTTTTCGCTGATGGACGCCCCGCCGGACCTGCTGGAGCTCATCGAGGCGTACATGAGCGTCTTCTACCTCGGGGCGATCTTCGTGATCATCCCCTTCGTCGGCAACGACGCCATTCGCGGGGTGGGCGACACGCTCTCGCCGAGCCTGGTGATGGTCGCGAGCATGGGGCTGAACATCGTCCTGGACCCGATGCTGATCTTCGGGTTCGGTCCCATCCCCGCCATGGGCATCGCCGGGGCCGCGTGGGCGACGCTGCTGTCGCGGGGGATCTCGGCGGCCTGTTCGCTGTATATCCTGGCGGTCCGCAAGCGGATGCTCCGCTTCCGCCTGCCGCCGGTCGGCGAGATGCTCGTCTGCTGGAAGACCGTCCTGGCGATCGGCCTGCCGGCCGGCGGGGCGATGCTGCTCCAGCCGTTCACGCTGGCGATCCTGACGAAGATGGTCTCGCAGTTCGGCAGGGAGGCCGTCGCCGCCTTCGGGGCTGCCGGGCGTGTCGAGCTGCTGGCCGTGCTGCCCCTGATGGCCGTGGGCAACGCCATGGTGCCCTTCGTCGGGCAGAACCGCGGCGCCGGCCGGCACCGTCGCATCCACCGTGCCCACCTGGGCAGCGTGGCGTTCGGCCTGGCGTGGGGCGGGGTGTGCGTGCTGGTGCTGCTGCTGCTGGGGCGGCCCATCGCGTCGATCTTCTCCAAAAACGACCCGGAGGTCCTCCGCCTGATGGCCCTGATGCTCTGCATCGCCCCGCTGGCCTACGGGTTCAAGGGCGTCTTCTTCGCCTCCGGGGGCGTCCTCAACGCCCTGCAGCGGCCCCTGCACGCCTCCACGCTGATGGCCCTGCGCCTGCTGGCGCTGACACTCCCCCTGGCGGTGGCCGGGGCGGCACTGCTGGGCTACCCGGGCCTGATCGCCGGGATGGTCGCCGCCGAGCTGCTCGCCGCGGCCCTGTCGGTCGCGACGGCCCGACGCCAGATGCGCCTGCTGGTGCCGGTCGGGCTCGACGCGTGAGACCGCTTATGACCCGCCGCACATCCCGTCCAGCGCGTCGGCCCGGTCCATCATCAGCGGGGAACGCCCGGCTCGGGCGCCTGGACGTTCGGGGGCGAAGTGGCCATAATCATCCGGCAACGCAAAGGAGTGAGCATGCCCGCGCCCAACATCGTTTTCATCTTCTCCGACCAGCAGCACTGGCAGGCGGCGGGGGTCGAGGATCCGTCGTTCACGACGCCGAACCTCGACGCCCTGGCCACCCGCGCCGTCGTCTTCGAGCGGTCGTTCTGCACGTGCCCGCAGTGCTCGCCGAGCCGTTCGTCGATTCTGACGGGGCGCTATCCGCACCGGACGGGTGTCCTGGGCAACATCGGCGCCGCCGGCGGCGAGCCGCTCCGGATGGAAACCGTCGCCCCCCGGCTCCAGCGGGCCGGCTACCGGACGGCCTACTTCGGCAAGTGGCACCTCGGCAAGGACCCCGTCGCCACGGGCGGCTGGGACGAGGATTTCGGCGTCACCGGGCCCGAGACGACCGACGACGCGGAGGTCACGCGGCGGGCGCTGGACTTCCTGCAGCGCCGCGGCAACGAAGGCCCGTTCGCCCTGTTCCTCTCGTACAACAACCCGCACGACATCTACCAGTTCACCGCCGGCACACGCGTCGACCCGGCATCCACCCCGCTGCACGCCGACCACGACCGCGACGACCTGAGCAGCAAGCCGGGGGTCCAGCGGCAGTTCATGCACGACGACCAGGGCGCCGTCATGACCGGCGCCGAGGCCGATGACTGGCGGGCCTACCGGGCGCTTTACCGCGAGATGGTCCGCCGCTACGACGCCTGCGTCGGCGAGGTCCTCGCGGCGATGGACCGTCTCGGTCTGTTCGAGGACACGCTGCTGGTCGTCACCAGCGATCACGGCGACATGGACGGGGTGCACGGGCTGGTCTATAAGGGCCCGTTCATGTACGAGCAGATGATGCGGGTGCCGCTGCTGATCCGCCTGCCAAGCCGCCTGGGTGGGCCGCAGGCACGGCGGCTGTCGCCGATGGTCGTCAACACCGACCTGGTCCCCACGCTCCTCGACGTCGCCGGCGCCGAGCCGCTCGACGGCGACGGCACCAGCCTCCTGCCGGTGCTGACCGGCACGGGCGACGGGCCGTCCCGCGCATTCGTCGTCGGCCAGTACTACTCCAAGCAGCGCTGGGTCAACCCCATCCGCATGCTCCGCACCGACCGCTGGAAGCTCACGCGCTACGCCACCGGCGACATGGAGCTCTACGACCTTAACTCCGATCCCGGCGAGATCGTCAACCTCGCCGGGTATGCGGACCACGCCGCCGTCGTCGCCGACCTCAACGCCAGGCTCGACGCCTGGATCCGCGACAACGCCGACCCCTTCCCGACGCAGCGGCCGACGACGCGGGAGGGGAAAGCGGTCGCTTCATAGGCCACCACGTCGGCTGTTCGTCACCCTTCGCAAATAGGCCAGGGGCATGCTTTGCAGTCAGGATACCGGAACACGGCGACGCCACCTATTCAGCGTAAGCAACCGCGAAAACATCTCGAGCATAGTAGATCTTTGGGTAGGTGCGGGGTAGTTCCGCCAGGATGCCTAAACCAGACAGCCGTCTGACGTCAGCCTTTGCCGTCTGGTAAGATACACTGTGCTGCTTGGCCAAGGCCGGAATAGTCAGCATGGGGCGTTCGAATAAACTGTTGATCGTCGCATGGTCTCGATTCGATCCACCTTGTACCAAACCATGGTACTTATCGCGGAGGCTGTTTAACGCATCGCAACGCGTGATGGAATCATTCGCCTGCTCGATTGTCCCTCGTAAGCAGAACTCCAGCCAACTGGTCCAATCGCCTTCGGTGCTTATACGAAACAGCAGATTGATGTATTCATCTTTGTATCTTTCGAAGAACGCACTCATATAAAGCCACGGCATGGATAGATTGCACCGCCTGTAGATCATCAAGGCAAGCAGCAGTCGACCGACGCGACCGTTGCCATCCACGAAGGGATGGATCGCCTCGAACTGATAATGGCTTATATAGCACGCAGCAAGAGGATCATAGCGTTCATCAGGACAATGAAGATGCTTTTCAAAGGCGTCAAGACAGCGCTCAAGCTTGTGCGGTGGCGGAGGAACATAGCGTCGATCCGACCCGATGTGCACTTGGCATCGCCGGAACTGCCCGGGGGCCTTGTCGCGACCGCGTACGCCTTCGAGCAGGACTTTGTGCATCGACCGGATCAACCGCAGGCAGATGGGCAGGCTGTCGAGAAGCCTCATTCCTTCGCTGAGGGCGCGGCCGTAGTTGGAAACCTCCCGCCATTCATTGGCTTGGTCTTGATCGGATACAGGCTCACGTGGATGGATCTCGAACAGCAGGAGTTGTTCAGGTGTCGCATACGTACCTTCGAGGCTTGAGGAGCGCAGAGCCTCTCGATTCTGCAGCGGACGCAGTAGAAGCCAGGGGTCGGGCAGCGTTCGGCCAATACCATCAAGGCGACCGAGAGCCTCTTTCGCATTCGCCAGAAGCGGCCAGAGCTTTACAGGGAATCCAGGCTTCGGCGGCAGATCGTCAGGAACAAAGGCCCACTCTTCCGGTTGACCGGTGATCTTGACCAACCTGCCCGTTCTGGAGGACTTAAAGCTCGACTTGTCCATGATGCATTCCTTCAATCCTCCTCTACAGATTAAAATATCGGGCACAATATTTCAATCTTACGAGCAGGATTGAAATGCTTCTCATCTTCCAGTTGAAGTGCTGATCCCAAGATGCCCCGTGTAGCTCAGCAAAACGACCCCCCCCACATATTGTGGGAAAGGACCGCCATACCCCAACCTGATACATCGTTACCCCCCCGGTACAAGAACGACGAACACCTGCCCAATTCCGTCCGGCGCGGCATTGAAATACGCCCGTCGGCCGTCGCGGCTCCAGGCGGGGTGGGGATGGACGCGGTGGTCGTGGGGGATCGGGGGATGGGTGAAGGTGGCCAGCGTCCGCTGAGCGCCGGTGGCGAGGTCGAGTGTGAAGACGCTGCCGTCACCGCCGGCGGTGCCGGGGACGGTGTCGGTGACCAGGGTCGCGGCGGCCGGGTCGAGGCTGCCGTGCACGCCGGGGGCGGGCGACAGGAGCGTGCGGGATTCGCCGCCGTCGGCGGGGCGGGCGACGAGCGACTGGCTGCCGTCGGCGTGGGGTTCGTAGGTCAGCACGTCGCGCCCGTCGGGCGACCACATGGGGTGGTGGCCGAACTCGCCGAGATAGCGCAGCCGGCCACCGTCGGCGTCGGCGAGAATGATGGACTTGACGCGGTCGCCTCCGCGGTGGACGTCGCGCAGGTGCTCATTGTGGTAGACGACGAAGAGCCGCGTGCCGTCCGGCGACCACTTGGTGTGTTTGAACTGCATGGGGTACTTCCGCGCGACGTCGGCCCGCGGATGGATCGCGAGGATGTCGTCGATGCCGAACAGCCGCGTGACGATGCCGCTGTCGAGATCCACGCGGAATACCGCGGGCGGCTCCGTGTCGCGGCCGGCGCCGAGCTTCATCTCGTGGCTGGAGGTAATCCCGAGCGAGCGCGACGGATGGAGCATGCGGACGGTCACGTCCAGCATGTGCAGTTGGCCGGTCTCGACGTCGACGATCGCGCTGGTCGGCCGCCCGTCGGAGCGGACGCGATTGTGGACGACGCGGCTGTTGTCGAGCCACTGCTGGGCGGCCTCGCCGTGGTGCCAGTTGGGCCCCATGGGCGCGACGATCGGCGGGCCAACCTCCCGCCGCTCAGTGCCGTCGGCATTGACGACGAGCACCTGGCCGCCGGCCTTGTCCGGCGCGATCCGAAACAGCGCCACCCGCCGGCCGTCGGGGCTTTCGGGCGTGATGTCGAAATAGCAGTGGATCGTCCACGCGGACGGGTCGGACAGCCGCGTGAGGGGCAGATCGGATTGGATCATTGCAGCGCTCCCGGTGTTAGGGTGTGGGGACCATTGTATGGGGGTAGCAGGCCGGTTCAAGCGCACGGGCCGGTTGACGGCCCCGCCGCGGCGAGCTAGGATCGGCCCATCATGACCGATATTGCCTCCGACAGCCTGCTTGCGGACCTGGACCTCGCCGTCGGCGAGACCGTGTACACCAACCCCCTCGCCGCGGCCGACGACGTGGACGGCTGGCGGATGGAGGGACCCGGTGCGACGACGTTCCCGCTGGGCGCGATGCGGCTGGAATCGACCGGGGCGGTGGAGGCGGGGCAGAAGTCGAACCTGGTGTTCTGGTGCCCCGAGGCGTTCGACGACGACATCCGCATCCGCTGGCAGTTCCGTCCGATTTATGAGCCGGGGCTGGCGATCCTGTTCTTCGCCGCCCGCGGCCGCGAGGGCCAGCACGTGCTCGACCCGTCGCTCGCCGAGCGCACCGGGCCGTACGACCAGTACCACTCCGGCGACATCAACGCCCTGCACGTGTCGTACTTCCGCCGGCGCCATCCCGGGGAGATCCGCTGCCAGTCGTGCAATCTTCGCAAGAGCCGCGGCTTCCACCTGGTCGCCCGCGGGGGCGACCCGATCCCCTCGGTCGCCCAGGCCGACGGCTGGTACGCCGTCGCGGTGATCAAGCACGGCCCGCTGGTGCGGTTCTGTATCGAGGACATCCCCTGCTTCACCTGGCGCGACGACGAGACCACCGGGCCGGCCCTCACCGGCGGGTCGATCGGCTTTCGCCAGATGAACCCGCTGATCGCCGAGTATCGCGACCTGGTCGTCGAGCGGCTGCGGACGGTCTAAAGTCTTAGTCGACCGCCGCCACCACGTCGGCCAGCAGGTGCAGGTGCTCCTGGCCCCGCTCGAAGAGGCCGGGGCTCTTGACGACGACCAGGTCGGCCGAGGGGCACACCCAGATCAACTGACGGCCGGCGCCGCGGGCGGCGTAGCTGTCGGTGGGCAGATTCGGCCAGAGACGGCCCGTCTCGTTCGTCCAGAAGCCCAGGCCGTACACCTGGTTGTCGGGCGATTCGTGCTCGCGGATGGGCGCGGCGACGCGGGTGGCCTCGTCGACATACGCGGCGGGCACGATCTGCCGGTCGCCCCAGCGGCCCCGGCGCAGCCACAGCAGGCCCAGGCGGGCCATGTCGCCGGCCGTGGTGTCGATGCTGGTGTAGTTGCCGAAGATGTCGGTGCGGGCGCCTGGGGCATGGTCGAAGTTCCACGTATGGTACGTCCAGTCGGCGCCGATGGGCTTGCCGATCTTCTCGTCGATCAGCGCGCTGATGCCGGGCAAGCGCCGGCCGTCGCGGCTGTCGTAGACGCCGTAGCGGGTGGCGATGGCGTGGCAGAGGATGTTCATGCCGAACGTCTGGTAGTGGAAAACCCGCCCGGGCGGCTCGTCGGGCTTGAGGTAGCCGGACGTGTTGGAGATGAGCTGGCGGAAGGTGATGTCGCGGTCCTTGGCGCGGGCGAAGCGGCCGGGTTTGGGGCCGGTCCCGTCGGGGACGTCCATCATCTCCGGGTAGTAGTCGACCACCTTGTCGTCGGGCGAGCCGATCCTTCCCTCGGCGACGGCGATGCCCAGCACCGTGGAGAACACCGACTTGCCCGCCGACGCCAGGGACAGATGCGCGGCGGCATCCACGCCCCGGCACCACTGGGCGACCAGCCGTCCGCCCCGCACGATCGCCACGCGGTACGCCCGCCCGTCGGCCCAGGCGTCCCACGCCCGCTTCGCCTCGTCCAGGCGGCCTTCGTCCATTCCCGCCGCCTCGGGAGCGGCCTGCGTCCATTCGGCACCGGGGATCGTCGCTTTGCTCATGGCAGGCCTACTTGAGTCTGGCCTTGAGGACCTTCAGCAGCGCCTCGGTGTCGAGGGGCTTCTGGAAGACGCCCGCCAGGCCCAGGTCGGTGTAACTGGCTTCCGCGTTCATTTCGTCGCCGACGCTGGAGAGCATGTAGATCGGCGCCGTGTTGCCCAGGGCCTTCAGCTCCCGCACGAAGGTCGTGCCGGCGTCGACCTCCTCCATCATCAGGTCGACGATGATCAGGTCGCACTTGGCGGTCTTGTAGGCGCGCAGGCCCTCCTCGGCGCTGCGGGCGCCGACCATCGCGTAGCCGTTGGCTTCGAGGATCATCCGGACCGAATCGAGGACGTCCTGATCGTCGTCACAACAGAGGATCACGTACTTGCCGTCTTGCATAGGTCTTCTCCATCGGCGGTCGCGGCGGACCGGCGGTCCAGTTCGTGGATCAGTGCATCGGCCTCCAGGGTCAGCACACGGCTCAGCCAGGCGACGGCCTGGTCCAGGTTGGCCTGCGCCCGCTCGCTGAGGCGCTCGGCGAAGGCGTTGAACGCGTAGCCCCGCACGCCGACGATGTAGCCGACGACCTCGCCGGCGAACAGGCTGCGGGCCATGCCGATCACCGCCTCGGCGCTGACGCTGTGAGTCGAGAAGCTCAGTTCCCGCCCCGGCGTCAGCCGCCGGACGGAGAACGGCTCGGGCCCGACCTCGGCGGCGTCGACGAGGATCGCCACGCGGTGGCGTGCGGCGGCCTCGGCGTCCTCGACGGTCAACTGGTAATCGCTGTCGACCGTCACGCCCGGCAGCTGCAGCGCCTCGAGGGCCGCCGCCGCCGCCGGGCCGAGGCCGTCGTCGAGACGGCCGGGGTTGCCGAAGCCGATCAACAGGATCTCAGCGGTGCTCATACGGTGCTCTTGCGGTCGACCACGCGGCCGTCCGCGTCGATCAATTCGACTTCCAGGGGCATCTTGCCCAGGGCGTGGGTCGCGCACGACAGGCACGGGTCGTACGCCCGGATGGCCACTTCCACGTGGTTGAGCAGCCCTTCGGTGATCTCGGCGGTGCCGGAAAGATGGTCGGCGGCCACCTTCTCGACGGCGCGGTTCATCGGCATGTTGTTGTGCGTCGTCGAGACGATCAGGTTGCACATGGTGATCTGGTCGCGATCGTTCACGCGGTAGTGGTGGATCAGCGTGCCCCGCGGGGCCTCGAGCATGCCCACGGCCTCTTCGCGGCGCTCGCCGGTGACGACCAGGTCGTCGCCCTGGAGGTCCGGGTCGTTGAGCAGCTCGGTGATCTTCTCCATCGCGTGGAGCAGTTCGATCATCCGCGCCCAGTGGTAGGCCATCGTCAGGTTGTTGGGCTTGCCGTCGGTCAGGCCGGCGAATGCCTTGCGAGCCGTCTCGGCCTCGGGCGTGTCGATGAAGTCGCACGTGTTCAGCCGCGCCAGCGGTCCGACGCGGTACCAGCCATCTTCGGGGCCGAGCGACTTGATGAACGGGAACTTCATGTACGACCAGGAACGGACTTCCTCGGCGATCAGGTCGGTATAGCCCTGCACGTCGGCGTGGTCGAAGATCGTGGTGCCTTCGCTGTCGATCGCCCGCAGCTTCCCGTCGTAGAGGTCCATGGCCCCGTCGTCGCGGATGAGCGACAGGTGGTTGGAGTCGAACGCCCCGAACGGGCCGACGGTGTCGAGATTCTCGACGGTGTAGTCGACGGCGACCTTCAGCGCCCCGCGGGCCCAGTCCATCATCTGGTCGAGGTCGGTGAGGAAGGCGTCGCGTTCGGCGATCGAGAGGTTCTTGTTGATCCCGCCGGGGATGGCGCCGGTGCCGTGGATCTTCTTGCCGGCGGTGGCCTTGATGATCTCCTGGCCGTACTTGCGGAGCATCACGCCCTGGACCGCCAGGTCGGGGTACTTGGCGGCGACGCCGATGACGTTGCGGACGGCCACGTCGGCGTCGAAGCCGAACAGCAGGTCCGGCGAGCACAGGTGGAAGAAGTGCAGCGCGTGGGACTGCAGGATCTGGCCGTAATGCATGAGGCGGCGCATCTTCTCACCGGTCGGCGTGAGCTGGTCGGCGCCGACGATCAGGTCCATCGCCTTGGCGGCGGCGAGGTGGTGGCTGACCGGGCAGATCCCGCACAGCCGCTGGACGGCCACCGGGGCCTCCCAGAAGGGCCGCCCCTGGATGAACCGCTCGAAGCCGCGGAATTCCACGATGTGCAGTCGTGCCTGGGTCACCTTGTGGTCCCCATCCATCAGGATGGTGACCCTGCCGTGCCCTTCCACGCGGGTGACCGGCTCGATGACGATCTTCTTGGTCGCTTGTTTGGTATTCACTATCGATCTCCCGCAGGTGGATCAGTCGTACTTGATCAGTTCATAGGGCAGGTCAAGCGGCTTGTGGTTCACCAGCGCCAGCAGCGCCTGCCAGAGCGTGTCGGCCGGGGGCGGACAGCCGGGCAGGTAGTAGTCGACCTTGACGACCTCCTGGCAGGGGTAGACCTTGTCGAGGATCAGGGGGATATCCTCGTCGTGGGGGATCTGTCCGGAGGGGTTGTAGACGGTCGGCCCGTTGCGGTAGGCCTCGTCGAGGCACTCCTGCAGGGGGACCATGTTCCGCATGGCCGGGATCCCGCCCATGGTGGCGCAGTCGCCGACGAGCACGAGGATGTCGCAGTGCTCGCGGAACGCCTGCAGCACGTGGACGTTTTCCTCGTTGCAGCAGCCGCCCTCGATCAGCCCGACGGCGCAGCGGCCGGTGAAGGTCTTGATGTCGTTGATGGGCGACTTGTCGAAGTCCACCAGCTCGACCAGCTCGAGGATGCGTTCGTCGATGTCCAGCAGCGACATGTGACACCCGAAGCATCCGGCCAGCGAGGTGGTAGCAATTTTGGGTTTTGCCATGGTCGTGTTCCTCTACTTCTCGTTGGAGGCCGAGGCCTCGATGTCCGACCCGATGGGGGTGTGGTCATACTGCCGCCGGCCGATCGGCACCTGGTAGCCGACCCGCTTGCGCATCAGCGAGCCGACCGGGCAGAGATCGACGGCCTTGTCGACGGCCTCGGCGTCGGTGTCGGCCAGGCCGTCGGCGGCATCGACCGCCAGGCGCTTGTCGGGCCCGCGCTCGACGAAATCGAAGGCGTGCTTGCCGTCCAGCTCCTGGCTGGCCCGCATGCAGCGGCCGCACAGGATGCAGCGGTTGCGGTCGATGATCACGTCCGGGTGCGAGGCGTCTACGTCCCGCCGGGGGAACTGGTAGTCGTACCGCGGGGCGGTGATCCCGAAGCGGTAGGCCAGGGCCTGCAACTCGCAGTTGCCGCTCTTCTCGCAGAACATGCAGAAGTGGTTGCCTTCCACGAAGAGCATCTCGATGATGCACGAACGGATCTCTTTGAGCTTCGGGGTATCGTTCTCGACGACCATGTCGGGCGCCACCGGCTGGGTGCAGGCGGACTGGGGCCGTCCATTGACCATGACGGTGCAGACGCGGCAGGCGCCGAAGGGGGAGAGGTCCTTGTGGGCGCAGAGCCGGGGGATGTAGATCCCGGCGGCGTCGGCCGCCTGGAGGATCGTCTGGCCCGGCTGGGCGGTGACCTCGACGCCGTCGATGGTGAAGGTGATGGTTTTGCTCATGGGATCACTCTCTCTATGCGGGGTAGATGACCGACGCGCGGCCCTGGATGTCCTTGGAACCGGCCAGCGCGGCCTGGATGTCGAACGACGGCTGCAGCCCGTCGGGCGCCTCGGTCAGCCGTGCCTCGTAGGCGGGGCGGAAATTCGCCAGCGTGGTCAGCACCGGGTTGGGCGAGGTCTGCCCCAGCCCGCACCGGCTGGCGGTCTTGACGGTCTCGCCCAACTGCTGCAGGGCGTCCAGGTCGGCCGCGAGGGCCTTGCCCGCACGCACCTTGGCCAGGCCCTGCTTGAGCAGGACGTTGCCGACGCGGCAGGGCGTGCAGTAGCCGCAGCTTTCCTCGATGAAGAAGTCCATGTAGTACTCGGCCACGTCCAGCACATCGCGGCCGGCGTTGAACACCACGATCGCTCCGCCGGTGGCCAGATCGTCGTAGCAGATCTTCCGCCCGAACTCTTTCGGGGCGATCATCTGGCCGCTGGGGCCGCCGACCTGGACGGCCGCGGCGTCCTCGGCGCCGACCATGGCGAGCAGGTCGTTCACCGTGGTGCCGAAGGGCACTTCGTAGACGCCCGGGCGGAGGCAGTCGCCCGAGACGCTCAGCACCTTCGTGCCGGGGCTGCCGGAGGTGCCCTGCTGGGCGAACCACCCCGGGCCTTCCTCGAGGATCCGCGAGACGCAGCAGAACGTCTCGACGTTGTTGACGGTCGTGGGGCAGCCCTTGTAGCCCTTCTGGGCCGGGAACGGCGGGCGGTTCTTCGGGTCGCCCCGCAGGCCCTCGCACGAGCTGATCAGGGCCGTCTCCTCGCCGCAGATGTAGGCGCCGGCGCCCATCTGGATGCGGATATCGAAGTCGAAGCAGTTGCGGCCGCAGACGTTCTTGCCCAGCAGCCCGGCGTCGCGGCGGTCGGCGAGGACCTTTTCGAGGTAGGGGCGCAGGTAGGCGTACTCGGCCCGCAGGTAGAGGATGCCCTCGCCGGCGCCGATGGCGTAGCCGGCGATGGTCATCCCCTCGAACATCAGGTCCGGCCGTTCGGTGAGGATGACGCGATCCTTGAAGGTGCCCGGCTCGCCCTCGTCGGCGTTGCACAGGATGTACTTGGTCTCGCCCTCGGCGCCGCGGGTGAAGTCCCACTTCAGCCCCGTGGGGAAGCCCGCGCCGCCCCGCCCGCGGAGCCGGGCGGTCTTGACGTCGCGGATGACCTCGTTGGGGCTCATCGCCAGGGCCTTGCGAATGGCGGTGCCGGGGGCCATCTCGCCGAAGACCACCTCGCCGGCCTTGCGGAGGTTGTTGTTGACCATCGAGCGGACGAGCGGATCGGCGTTCTTCCCGTCGCCCAACTCGCGGACCAGCCTGGCCGGTTCGACGCCGGCGGTCAGGTCGCGGGCGATCTGGCGGGCGGCGTCGCTGGACAGGTGCGTGACGGGCACGTCGTTGATCAGGGCCGCCGGCGCCTGGTCGGACAGACCGATGCAGGGGACGTATTCCAGCGCGACGGCGCCGTCGGCGGTCGTCTCGCCCACGGCGATGCCCAGCTCGTCGCAGAACGCCTCGGCGACGCGCTCGACCCCGTGCATGCGATCGACGATATCATCACACAGACGGATGACCACCTTGCCCGTCGGGCGAGAGGACAGGAACGCGTAGAACGACACGACGCTGTCGACCTCCACGCGATGGGCGCCCACCGCCTTGGCAATGGCGTCCATCGCCTCGGGGCTGACACACCCGAACTTCGCCTGGACCGCCTCGACGATGTCCATCAGGCGCCCGCGGTCGTTGCCGCACGCCTGACAGGCCGCCTTGACGGCCGTCTCAATGCTTTCGCTCATGGATGACCTCGGTTGTGAAATCTGTAACAGCCAATCGCCTGACACAACACTTTACGGTTTTGGTAGTTGTTTTCGGCCGGCCACCACACCTGGTGGTTGGCGCCACAGGAGGGTCTCATCGCCAGATTGACAAACCGTTCGGCCGACGGCCAGCAGGCCCGGCCGCGTAAAGCACTGTATTATGCATGCCTGGGCCGGGCAATGCCACCGGAAAATCGGACACTCCTGCCATTTCCGTGGTTGGCCGGGGGCTGCCGATCTTGACGACGGAGATAGCCACAAAGCACACAAAGAACAGGACGGCAAGAACGGCAACGACACAGCTTGCCACAGAGTTCAGTGGCCTTTAGCCGATTTCCGGAATCATAAGCACTGATAAAAAAACAGCCGACTTCCCGATGCAATTGCTGTCACGACAATGCACGGGAGAGTCGGCAT
>CAZHRW010000043.1:0-5084 GCA_964535025.1 uncultured Planctomycetales bacterium | reverse complement strand
GGCGTCCGCCTCGCCGCCGGCCCGGCCCTGGCCCTCGCCCGTCGCCCCGGCCTCTGGCCCTCGCGCGCCCGCGCCCGCGCTCTGCGCCCCACCCTCGGTCTCCAGCGCCGTTCTTTCGCTGCGCTCTTCCGGCGCAGCCGCCTTGCCGCCGGCCGCAAGGCCGGCGCCTTTCTCTTTATCTAGATCTTGGTCTTGATCTTGATCTTGGTCTTGGCGGCAACCGCTCGACGCCACGCCCTCGCCGGTGCGACCGACCTCCCCGGCGGTCGCGGCCCTGCGGGCGTCCTGGCGGTTTAGGGGAGGCGTAGCCTCAACCCGTGGCACCTCGTGGGGGGGGTCTCCGCCGCGTCCGGCGGGCGTGGGCTGGACATCCGCTCCGGGGCCTCGTGCACCGTCTGCCTCGGCCGCTGGGGAGCGATCGACCGGCCGCTCGTCGCCGGGGCCTGCCGCATCGCCTGCGGCGGCCTCTCCGGCCCGATCGGCCGCGCGGAGGTCCCTGACCTCGACGCGTTCCAGGAAATCGATCTCGGGCGAGCTGAGCGTCCGCAGCGCCCATCTCACCGTTTGGATGTCGGAGCCTAGGATCTCAGCGATATCGGCCTCGCTGGCAGGCGCTCCGAGGTGGTTCACCAATCGCCCTCGCTGCTCCCACGGCCGGTCCGCGGCCATCAGCAGCAGCTCATCGGCGATCCCGATCAGCTCAAATCCTCCTTCGCGTTTCATGGCCGCCCGTTGTCCGCGGACCGCGTGGCGGGGCACGTGATAGTTGCCCGCGGCCCACAGCCGCACGTACTGGGCGGCGTACTGACTGCCGAACTCCGAGCCCTCGCGGTCGGGCTCGTACCATTGGGCCCATCGCCGGACCGCCCACACCATCCGCCTCGGCCGCCGTCGGCGTCTCCGCCGCGCTGCCGTCGGTGGGCTCGTCGTCGTCTGGGTCCGTCTCGCCATCCGTAGCCTCAATTGCCGCGGGCCTGTCCATCCGCCCGCCGCTCACTCAGATCTCGCCGCCGTGCCTGCGGATCACCGCCGCATAGCTATCCTTCCACCGCACCTTGGGGTGATCCTTCAGCTTCTCATAGACGCCCATCACGACATCGTCGGCCTGTTCGGCCTCCAGGTGCCTGACGGCCCGGTCGAGCCCGGTCACCCGCCCCCGCGCCCAGGCCGTCCGCCGCTTGAGCTGCCTGGCCTTGCCGATCCAGATCTCACCGCCACGGCCATGGGCGTCGCTGCGGCAGAACGTCTCAAGGCCGCTGACCATCTCCACGGCCGCGTGCGGCTCCAGCAGCGGCTCGACGCTCACGCTGGTGGGCATCCCCCAATGGCAGGCCCATTTCAGCCCGCCGAACCGCTCGCCGATCGTCGGCGCCCCCGGCTCCCAGAACTCCCGAATACGATCGTCCTCGCAGGTGATCGAGAACCGCATTTCGGGCTTAGGCCACCGGCACCCATCGCGCTGCAGCCCGGCGTCGTGCATTTCCATCCCGACCAGGTTGACCACCGCCTCTCCGCCCTTGGTCACCACCAGCACGTCGTTATGCGCCGCCAGCAGGTATCCCAGCGCCTGGAGGCATGCCTCCCAGTTGCCGGGCGTGATATCATGGGTCGCCGGGAACATCACCCGCCCGCCGAACCGCCTGCCCTTCAGCGACTCGACCGCCGCCCGGTTCACCCGCTCCGAGTCGCTCCAGCCGTCCCGCGCCCGCCGCCCAAATCTCGCCGCGATCTCCGCCGCATAGCAGTACAGGCACCCGTGCCGGCATCCCAGGCAGACGTTCGCGCTGTTTTCCGCCCACTCCCGCGTTTCCCTCGGACCGCTCATCCCGTCCCTTCCATTTCCGCCAGAAGCTCGTCCTTGACGCCTTCAAGGTCCCGGCGGAACCGCAGGAAGGCCTGCACTATCTTCCGCCCGGCCTCGCCGTCCCGGCCGTGCTTGAGGTGCCGCGTCGGATCGAAGATCGGCACGACCGTCTCGTTGCTGAGCATCGCCGACCACGTCGCCCGGATCGTCTCCACATCGCACGTCATCGCGAACCCCGCCATCCACATCGCCGCCGCGATCACCAGCTCATGATTGACCGTCGCCTTGTCGTTTTCGCTCATCGCCTGTTCTCCAAGGCGGCTCTGCCCGCGGGTGTGAGGCGGACCCACGCCACGTCGGCGACTTCCAGCCACCCGCGATACAAACACGCCCTACCTGTGTCGGCGCGACCTGGCGCGTCGATGCAAAAGGCCGGATGCCCGCCGGTGTCCGTGATTCGTGCTGCCGTCGCCATGTACCGCCTCTGCGCCTCTGTGGGTGTGGTGCTCACGCCGTCGCCTCCTCCCCCCCCAGCTCACCCTCGAGCGCCTTGATCCGCCTGGCCACGGCCGCCCGTCGCCAGTCGCCGGTAAGTCCGCCCGATTGTGCGGTACGGAGCATGAACAGCAGCTCCGCCGGCGTCAGCCAATCCCCCTCGTCGTCCAGCTCGAGGTCGATCATCGCCATCGCCTCTTTCTTGCGGCCCTGGCGGATCGCGTTAAGCACACGGCTCTCCCGCTCGTTCCGCCACGCGGAGATCTCCGCTTCGTCGGCCGGTTCGACCCGTGTGGTGACTTCGAAGACCCTCCCATCGGCCCCGCGGCCCTCGATCGGCCCCGGATCGGCCGATTCGACCCGCAGAATCGTCGCCGGGATGGTTTCGAGCGACCTCACGAACGACCCGGCCGCCGGCGTCGTCGTTTCACCGTCGGAGCCTTCGGTTTCACCACCCGTCGTCTCCGCCGCCGTCGGCTTCGGCGGGACCTCAGGCCCCAGCCCCCACCAGCGGATGATCTCCTCGAACAGCTCGCACAGCGCCGCCGCCTCGGGTTCCATGGGCACATTGACCACATTCGCCGACCAGTGCTGCACGCCGGGCTTGTACAGCATCTCCCATCTCGTCTCGCCGCCGTAGCTGGCATCCTGCATGGACGCCACATCCCACAGCCTTACCAGCCCCTCGGCGTCCTGGCCGATCCCGTCGCCGTCGCCTCTCAGCGCGATCGGCGCCAGTTCGCCGGTATCGATCACGATCTCGCTGACACCGTCGGCGCCCCCCGCCGTCGCCAGTCCGCAGCAGCTCGCCCACGCCGCCTCGCGGAGGTCCTCGGTGTTGGCCGCCTTGAGGATCTGGCCCCGAATCGCCGCCGCGGCCCGTTGTCCCCGCTCCCACAGCGCCAGCGCCGCCCGCTGCGCGGCCGTCGCCGGGAAGCTCGCCTCGAGCTGTTCGCGTTTCCTCTGCTTGGCCTGATAGCCGCTCTCCGCTCGTCGCGCCGACGCCTGTCGTTTCGCCGCCTTCTCGGCGCACTTGGGGCAAACCTTGACGCCCCCGGCGGCCTCGCAGGGCTCGAACGTCTGGTCGGCATCGGCGACCTTGCCGCACAGTTCGCAGACGTCCAGGCCGGCCTTTTTGGCCTGGGTGATCTTGGCCTTGGTCTTCTTCGCCTCCTTCTTCTTCCGCTCGGTCTTGACCTTTTCCCACGCGGCCGTCTTGGTCTCATAGCACGGCCTGTTCGTGCAGTACCCCCTTTTGTCGCTGCCTTGGGGGTGCACGCCGGCGAACAGGCCCGGCTGGTCGGCGTACGTCGCCGAGTTGTCCGGGCAGCCCGCGCACGGCCGCCGGCCCGCGATCCCCCCGAGCTCGCAGATCGCCGTCTCGCCTTCGAACCGTTCGATCGCCTCGCCGGTTTTCGCCGCCCACGCCGCCGCCGCGGCCTCGACCTTCAGCCATCCGCACGCCGCCAGGCCGCACAAGGCGGTGCTCACCGCTTGGCGGAGTTCCCGCATCGGCATGACGTAATCTTCGGGGTCGCCCTCCTTATGTCCGTACGGCGGCCTCTTTTTCCACCCGGTTTTCTCGCCGTCCCAGGTCATATGGCAGCAGCTCTCGGCCAGGTTCATCTGCCTGTCCGGGTCGCCCACCCTGGCGATCAGCGCCGCCTGGTGCACGGGCAGTCGCCCCGACGCCACCAGTTCGCCGATCGGCTCGGCCAGTCTCAGCAACGCCAGGTGTCGGCGGACCATGTCGTCGGACACGTGGGCCTCCTCGGCCACCTGGCCGACGGTCAGCCCCGCCTCGACGGCATCGCCGAACACCCGCGCCAGGTCCATATGTCCCAGGTCCATTCGCTGGACGTTCTCGGCGAGTCTTGCCCGCGACTCCCAGCGGTCGTCCACGCCGCTGTAGATTTTGGCCTCGACGAACTCCTCGCCCGCCCGCTCGGCCGCCAGCAGTCGCCGGTGGCCGGCGACCATCCTGAACCGCTTGCCGCCGGCCGCCTCGGCCTTGCTGAGCTTTCGCACCACCACGGGCTCGATCATCCCGAGCTGTTCGATCGACGCCGTCAGCTGCAGCAGCGGTGCCTCGTCGATCACCTGCCTGACGTTGTGCCCCGCATCGATCTGGTCGATCGGCACCATCACCAGGTCCGCCCGCGGCGCACCCGACCTCTCAGCGTTCGTGTCGAGCTTGTCAGGTTTGAGTGCGAGCTTGTCAGGTTTGGGGGCGAGCTTGTCAGGTTTGTCCGTCGTCTCGCCGTCGTCGCCCTCATCCGGCCTGAGCCTGTCGATCGCCTTGCCCACCCGGTCGGTCCACCAGGGCCGTTCGACGGGGTAGTGGTCGGTGTCGAAGCCGAGGATCTTCTCCAGGGCGTCGCGCGCCCCATCCCGATCCGCCCGCTTCTCGACCGATTCCAGGACCACGTCCAGGTCGTCTTCCTCAGGCGCGAGGATCACGTCGGCGCACGCCGAGCAGATCGCCGGCGCCCGCCAATGGCAGGGCTGCCCATCGGCGGTGATGCAGGCATGATCCTCCGTGCAGCCGCAGAAACGGCAGACACCCTCCTGGCGGTCCTCGGCCGGCGGGCGGACCTCGACGACGAACGGAGCGTAGGTCAGGTTCCATTCGTCCAGCAGCGGGTGGCCGTCAAAGCACGCCAGGTCGCGCAAGTCGATCGTCGTCACGATCGCCGAGTCCTCGCCCTCGAGGCCGCAGAACTCGATACCGAACCGATCGGCCACCCCCCCCACCGCGGGCGCGGGCGCGGGCGGCTCCCCCCCC
>CAZHRW010000042.1:0-9157 GCA_964535025.1 uncultured Planctomycetales bacterium | reverse complement strand
GTCGACGTCCTGGTCGCCGTCGAAGTCGCCGTCGGCCCAGGTCGCATCGCCGGTGCGGCCGAAGTTGGTCTTGAGGATGGCGAAGTCGTCGAGGTCGACGTCGCCGTCGCCGTCGGCGTCGCCGGGGGTCGCCGAGCCGTCCCGGACGGTGATGAGGACGTCGTCGGTTTCATTGCCGCCGACCGAGTCCCTGACCTGCAGTGTGATGAGGTGCTCGCCGAGCGGCAGGGGGGCGAGGGCGGTTTCGCCCATGGTCAGGGGAGTTCCATTGAGCGACCACAGGTAGTCGGTAATCGTGCCGTCCAGGGCGAACGATCCCGAGCCGTCGAGCGTGACCAGTTCCATGCCGTCGGCGTCGCTGTCGATCACGATCTGATCCGGTCCGGCGTCGGCGACGAGGGTGACGGTTTCCAGGCGGATGCTCCGCTGGTCGAACACGTCGACGGTGAGGGTCGTCGTGCCGGCCTCGTCGGGGATGACCGTCCCGCCCGGCACGCCGTCGAGGGTGAGGGCGTACTCGTTGCCCGGGTGCAGGCCGCCCAGGGTCAGGTCCACGTTGCCCGGCGCGGCGGTCTTGTAGGGCGGTGCGATCTCGACGATGACGGCCGGACCGTCGATGCGGCGGGCGACGTTGACGTCGGCCGAGGTCTGGACGATCGTCGTGTTGTCGTAGCTCAACTGGTTGCCGCGGACGAGCATCAGGGTCTCGAGCCGGTCGCCGGCGGTGCAGGCGATCGCGGCGACGCCCCGGCCGACGATCACGTCGGTGGCGAAGAAGGCGGGCGTGCCGGGGCCGTCCAGGGAATCGGCCAGGAAGATGTAATCGGTGCCCCCGTCCCCGTCGACTTGGATGGCGGTGGCGTTGGCGGCGCTGATCCGTTGGGGCGTCAGCGGGTCCATGCCGGCCTTGCGGGGCACGAGCACCGAGATGTATTCGGCGTTGCGGGACGTCTGGGTCATCGCCAGGCCTTCATCGGCGAAGGCGTTGGCGGGGAAGAACTCGCTGGTCATCACGCCGTCGTTGAGGAAGAAGATGTCCAGCCACGGGCCGGTCTCGCTGACGCGGTAGTGGTTGGGCCCCTCGGTGGTCCAGGTGCCGTCGTTGTGGATCCGCCACTGGTAGTCGTGGTCGGTCCAACTGTGCCCGAGCAGGTCGTCCAGCAGCACCACGTAGCGCCCGTCGACGAAGGCGGCGTGGCGGTGGAATCGGTTGGCCTCCTCGTAGAGGCGGCTGGCGTCGCCGGTGGCGAAGAAGGTGTTGCCGGCAAGGAACGCATCGAGCATCGTGCCGCTCAGGCTGTAATCGAACGGCTGCTGCCAGGTGCTGCCTTCGCGGGGCTGGCCCTGGCCGTCGATGATGATGGTGTTGTGGCTGGCGGTCCAGTTCTGATCGGGGTAGCCGTCATCGGTGGCCAGCATCTCGCCGAAGGCGTAGAGCAGGAAGTGGTTCTGATCGGCGTGGTCGTGGGCGACGTTGATGTAGTCGTTGCCACGCAGCTGCTGCATCTTGTGGCCGCCGACCGGGCCGCACTTGAAGACGAAACCCACGGCGTCGTCGTCCCAGCCGGAGCGGACGGAGACCATTTCGAGGTCCGGCCAGAAGCGGCCGAGGGGCAGTTCGTCCAGCGGTCGGGGTTCGACGGTGCCATCGTACCACAGCAGGCCCCAGATCGTGTGCTGGTAGAAGCGGTCGGGGTCGTGGTCCATGAACGCCTGCAGGACGGTCATGCCGTAGGGGTCTTGCGCGTCGGCGATGCCCTTGACGATGCCGGTGACGTTTTCCCACGCCCCGCCGCCGGCGTCGCCGATGTTGAACGTGTCGTCCCAGCCGGGGGCGGTCATGTAGAGGCGGAACAGGTGGGCGTTGGTCATGTGGGGGGACTGGCGGGCCAGATCCTCGCCGGTGACGTGCTCGGCCAGGTGGACCATGCGGACGACCCAGTGGTGGCCGAAGGTCCAGTAGCCCGGCCCCTCGTGCTGGCTGCCGTCGTCGGACGCCCAGTCCAGGACGTTCCAGACCTGCTGGATGGCCAGGTCGGCGTAGGGCTGGACGTCGTAGGCCGCGTCGTCGCCGTAGATGGCGAAGGCGGCCATGGCCAGGGCGTTGATGCGGTTGTGGGCGTGGTTGTTCTGGTAGTCGTGCGTCCAGTACTGGCCGACGAAGGTGCGATCGGCGATGTAGGTCATCCCGTCCCAGATCGCGTCGCGGAGCTGGGCGCGCTCGGCCTCGGTGAACTCGTCGTAGAGGACGTCGTAGGTCATCGACAGGCCCGACAGGGCGTCCATGGGGGCCAGGTCGTCCTGGATCCACCAGCGGTTGGCGGCGAGCGACAGGGCCCAGTCCTTGGCGGTATCGCGGGCCGACTGGTTGTCGCGGGTGATGGCGAGCATGTCGAAGGTCACCAGGGCCCAGTCGCCGTAGAGGTACTGCAGCCAGCCGTCCGGCGGATTGGGCATCGTTCTGCCGAGGTAACCGCGGTAGCTGTTATAGGCCTTGTCGACGAAAAACTTCGCCTCCCCGGCCGCCCGCTGCCGCAGTGTGGGGATGTCGGCCGCCGTGAAGAACAGCCGGGGGTGCTCGCCGACCAGGTCCGGGCGCATCTGGAAGGTGCCCAGCGGCGGCTGCGTCGCCACCACCGCGTGGGCCTGGGGAGCCGCCACCGCCGCGAGGAACATCGCGGTGCTCATCGTCCACGCCAGGTATCGCATTGTCGCCTCCGTTACCCCCTGGAGTGCAGCCATCAAACTGTATTTTAACATACTTAGCGCGATACGTGAAGGCCCGAGCCTCTGGGAGCGCTCATTTGATGAACGTCCGAGATGCCGTCTGTCGGGGCACCTTGCGGGAGCTAAGTTCAGTTCTGACAAGGATTCGGTATTTCAGCATTGCAATACCGAGATACCTCGCCTTTTTAGAAAACCTGTCCCTGTTTTTTGGCGGGTGCGAAACCCCAAGTTTGGGTGTTTGCATTGCCGCCTAGCCCCCTTCGCCCGCTGGGGGGGCGATGCGGACCGTTCGCCGGCGGTCCACCGTCAGCTCGAGCGTGAGCATCCCGTCGGCGTCGGCCGCCGCCTGGGCGGGGGTTCGATCGTCGATCGCGACCGTACACGGCTCGCCGGGCGTCCATCCGCCCACGCGCAGCACCACCGGTCCGGCCGAGGCCGTCTTGTAGGGCGGGGCGACCTCGACGACGACCGTCTCGCCCTCGCGGGTCCTGGCGACATCCACGTCGGCCGACGCCGACACCGCCGTCCGGCCGTCGACCGTCAGCTCCCGCCCCCGCACGAGCATCATCCTCTCCGGCCCGTCGGCGCCGGTCGAGAGGATCGCCGCGGCCCCGCGGCCGGCCAGGGGCCCGGCGGTGAAGGGCCGGTCGCCGTCGGCGACAACGACGACATCGCGGCGCCCGTCGCCGTTGACGGCCACGGCGGTCGCCCCCTCGGCCGCCAGGCGGCCGGCCGTCAGGCCCTCCATGCCCGCCTTGCGGGGCACGAGCACCGCCAGGAACCTCGCCCGCCGTCCGGCCTGCATCACCGCCAGGCCCGGCTGGGCGGTCCGTTCGGCCGCGAACAACTCCGCGGTCATCCGGCCGTCGTTGAGGAAGCGGACATCCAGGGACACATCATCTTCCGTGACGGTGAAATGGTCCGGCGCCACCGCGCGCCACTGCCCGGCGTTGTGCAGCCGCCACTGGAACGTGTGCGCCTCGTCGCCGGCGCCGACCAGCTCGTCCAGCAGGACCACGTAGCGCCCGTCGACGAAGGCCGCGTGGCGATCGAAGCGGGACGCCCCCGCGTAGCACCGCCCGGCCTGTCCTCGGGGGGGTGGGGGTCGAAAATTGGAATTGTAAGCTTGACGCTGGCGCCCCCGGCGGATACCTTCGCAGTTGGCCGCCCGGCGTGGGGACTGGGGTGTCGATCCTCCAGGGCGGCAAGCCCTTTGCATTCTGGGGGTGCAGTTCTGTCTCAAAGGAAGCGGAAAAACCGATCGCAGCCGCAACCACCGCCCAAGGTGAGCAAGGCCAGGCGGATTCTGCACGTTGTCTTGCCTGCCGCGGCCATCGTCGCCATCGGGGCGGCCGTCTACGTGGCCTGCTTCACGCCGGACGACAAACCCATGGTCACCGTCAAGCCCGTCGAACCCCAGGCTGCGATGCCCAGCCTCACGCCGTCCGTGAAGCGGTCCGCCCAGACGCTCGATGATCTCCTGGCCATGAGCCCCGAGCAACTGGCGGACGTGGACGTCGCCGAGATGAATCTGCTCTGCGCCACCAGCCTGCCCGGCGCGGAGAAGCTCGACATCGACCAGCGACTGGCCACGCTCGACCGCTGGGCGGCGCGAGTCAAGCACGAGACCGACCGCCACCAGTACAGGTTCGTCCAGAACCCCGGCAACTACGAAAACTCCGAAGGCTACTTTCGCATGCTCATGCTGGTCACGGTCCTCCAGCAGGACTTCGGCGTCCACTACAACAAGCAGCGCATCCGCGACGTGGACTTCCGCCGTTCGCAGGATCTGTTCATCCACGGGATGATCGGCGACGACAGCGGCGGCACCTGCGTGTCCATGCCCGCGATCTACACAGCCGTCGCCCGGCGGCTCGACTACCCGGTAAGGCTGGTTCTGACCCATTCGCACACGTTCTGCCGCTGGGACGCCCCAAACGACCGCATCAACATTGAAGGCACCAACCGGGGCATGAGCAGCTTCTCCGACGAGTACTACCTCACCTGGCCGGTGAGGATCTCCGAGGCTGAGGCGAGGCGCAACCATTACCTTGTCTCGCTGACACCCGCCGAGGAACTGGCCAGCTTCCTGGCCTCTCGCGGACACTGCCTCACCGACAACGGGCAGACGGAGGAAGCCCTCAATGCCTACGCCGCCGCCCATCGGCTCGCGCCGAAGCACCCGGCGTACCTGGCTTGGGCACGGGACGCCCAACGGCGTCTTCAGCCGCCGACGTTCGCCCAGGGGCCGCAGGGCTTCCGTGAGCCGCCCATGGTGTACCGCAATAGTCCCATGGCCGAGATTGAGCGAATCAACGCGATGAACCACGCCAACATGCGGCGAACTCAACCGGCCGCGCCGGGCGTGCCACAATCACCAATCCCTCCTCGGCAGAACGTGGGGCTACCACAGCGATATCAGCCGCCGGTGCCCGGACAGCCGCCGAGGCCATGAGACCCGAACATGATCATCGAGCAACTTAAGGAATGGGGTACGAACATGAGAATCACTCGCTTGATCGCCGTCCTGCTGGCCCTCGCGGCCGTCGCAGCGTTCACCACCGAAGCATCCGCCATGTGCAACCCGCGGCTGGGCGTGTTCATGCAGAGGGATCCGGGGCCGGGTGCGGGGCTTCCTGCGCGGATTGGGGCTGCGGGGCCAGCTGTTGGAGGTAGCTTCGCGAAACGCGACATCCTCCATCCTGTCGGTTCCGGTGGAGCGGACTTGGGGAAGGGAAGTCGCGGTCGTGTGGCAGGCGGACCGATGAGGGCAGGCGCAAATGCGGGATCGCTGGATCCAACATTGTGGCGGCAGCATCAGGATCGATCGGGCCGTGCGAGGGGCGAGGATGTCAACTCTACAGGCGATGGATTTGGCTATAGCCACTGGCACCAGTACGACGATGGGATGAGCTTGTACCAGTACTGTGCTTCGAACCCAATGGTGTTCGTTGACCCCGAGGGACTGAAGAAGTGCAGGTGGGGGGGAGATATCTCAGGCAACTGGGTAGGAGGAATACTGGCATATGGGAGTGTCAGCGTCGATGCGTGGGGAACTGACGGCTCGTGCTGGTACCACGTCAAGGGCTACGGGCGACTGGTCGGTGGAGGGACTGCGGTCGGGTGGATAAGCGCGCGTGTTGGTTTTGATGATTATGAGGCCGATTGTCAGTGGCCGATCGAGAAGGGGAGCGGCGCATCGATTGCTTTCGTTGGCATTAGCACACCCGTTGGCAATATTACCGGCGTGCAAGCCACGGCTGGACAGTTCATAGCTCATGGTGTATTTGACATCGGTGGGATCAACGTTACGGTGGGTGGCGCTGGATGGGGATGTACTCTGAGCAAGGTCACCCAGGAGGGGCCGCTGGTAAAAAGGTCACCGATGCCATAGGGGTTAAGCATTATGGACAAGAGAAAGCGAGTCCGATCAGTTGCGGTTGGGACGGTAGTCATTGTTCTCGTTCTTGTCGGCGCGGTGTTGAATGGGAGCGTGTTCTACCTCCTGGCATATGCCGACGCCAAGGATGCCTACAGGTCGTCAAGGCCTGGGGAGATCGGGTCGTACCGGTTTCTCAGTAGGGGCGTGAGGTACGGTATGACGCGCGAGGAAGTCGCGGGAACCATGACTGGGGCTTATTTAGCCTTGTCAGGCAACAGAGATGACCAACCGATTGACGTGTTCCTGTTTCGCTATGGCCCGCCTTGGCGCAAGCCATTCTCTAAGATGGACAGGCACGTTTTTGAGGAGGAATACATCGTCTTCTACAACACTACCGTAGGAGCCGTCAGGATGGAGCGGGAGATGATTGAGGGAAGTGGGCCTGATGTGACTGTAGACCTGCAAGCACAGAAGGTGGTACGGAACTGAATGAGGAAGCAACTGACGGCGAGCCTTGGGCAAGCCTTGGGCATTGGGGACGGTCCGAGTTGCGGGACATATAAAGAACTCGAGTGTCTTATGTGTCCCGAAACTCCCCGTGGTCCATGAAGTGCCGCAGCAGCGCCAGGGTGTGGCCGTCGCGGGCCTCGACGGCCGGCCGGATCATGGCGGTGGGGTTCTGCAGCCTGCCCGCCCCGCCGTCGCCGATGTTGAGCGTGTGGTTCCAGCCCGGCGCGGTCATGTAGAGGCGGAACCGGTGGGCATTGGTCATGTGGGCGTTGCCGGCGGTGAGGTCCTCGCCGGTGGTGTGTTCGGCGACGTGGACGGCCCGGACGAGCCAGTGGTGGCCGAAGCTCCAGTAGCCCGGGCCCTCGTGCTGGCTGCCGTCTTCGGGCAGCCACGCCAGCACGTTGCGGACCTGCTGGATCGCCAGGTCCGCCTGGGGCTGGACGTCCAGGGCCGGATCGTCGCCGTAAATGGCGAACGCCGCCGTCGCCAACGCGCAGATGCGGTTGTGGCAATGGTTGTTCTGGTAGTCGCGGGTCCAGTACGACGGCACGAAGAACCGCTCGGCGATGAAGGTCAGCCCCTGGTGGATCGCGCCGCGGAGTTTGGCACGCTCGGCGTCGGTGAACCGGTCGTAGAGCACGTCGTAGGTGATCGCCAGGCCCGTCAGCGTGTCCATGGGCGACAGGTCGTCGCGGACCCACCAGTCCTGCTCGCACAGCGCCAACGCCCACTGCCGCGCGGTCGCCGCGGCCCGCGCATCGTCGGTCGTCACGGCCATCAGGTCGAAGCTGACCAGGGCCCAGTTGCCGTACAGGTAGCGCTTCCAGCCCTCCGGCGGGTCGGGCATCGCCTGGCCGAGGTACATGCCGTAACACTCGCGGGCGCGGTCGACGAAGAACTTCGCCGCCCCGGCGGCCCTGCGGCGCAGGGCGGGCAGGTCGTCGGCCGTGAAAAACAGCCGCGGGTGGGTGCCCACCAGCTCCGGCCGCATCACGAACGTCCCTCGCGGCGGCTGGGTGGCCAGGGCCGGACTCTCCTGCGCCGACAGCGGGGCGGCTGAGAGCAGCGTCAAAACGCACAGCACCCACACCAGATATCGCATCGCGGCCTCCTTTGCCATGATCGCCGTCCGCCATTATCCACGCCGCCCCCGCCCGGATCAAGCGCCGCGGACGCGGGCAACCGCCCGCCGTCGCCTGGCGGCGGTCAGGAAGGTTGGATTGACCGCGAGTCACGCTATACTTGTGGATGACCCGCGGCGGCGACCATCAACATGATCTCCCTGCGGTGGACGCCTGGCAGATCTTCGACGCCAGCCGATGGCCGCCCGTCTTGATCGACGAAGGAGTCAATTCATGATTCAGCAGCATCGCGGAAGGGGATGCGGATATGGAAGGCAGGAAAGGAAGCTCCATGCGTGAGCATGGGGAGGCGTTCGAGGGCGCCGGACCCCGCGAAGATCGGCCGGTCATCGGCCCCCGTCAAAATGGCGGGGCCTCTGGAGTTTCGCCGATGAGAAGAAGCCAGGATAGAGGGGCGAGTTCGGTCTGTGTCCCCCGAACTGCTGCTGGTATTATTGGGTGGTACCTGGGTGGCTCAAGCATGATTATGGGCGGCGTTGCTATTGCGGGCAGCCTTGCCTTGCCAGAAGAGTGGGAACCGGTGGGCTCCCCATATACAAGATACGGTCCTCCTCGTGGGGCTGTTGGTGGAACGAGGACGGAGACAGAGACTAAGACCCGTACTTTTAACTGTTCATGTTGAGTTGTTGAGGCGCAAGTAATCGTAACTATTCCTTTGCAGGACGTGAGATTCCTGGCTCAGTGACGTGGTGTGTGTGACATATAACGGAGGAGGGGCGGAAATGCTGCATACGAGCGTATGAAGAATGTGGACCCCGCCCAAGCAAGACAACCGCCGTGTGCTGGGCGGCTGTCAGCGCCCTGAGTTCCGGGGAAACACTTGGCGCGTATTTCGCTGTTCGTTCAGGGTGAGGAGCTAGCTCGGACCATATGTGCCGTGCATTTCGGTGGGTGGTTTTAGGAGTGGTCCAGTGTCTACTGCTTGACGGGCGTTCAGTTGTGGGCCAGATTCGGCTTCTGTCGTCTGTGCCCGCAGGCAGAATGCGTTATGTATGTGGGAATTGACGTTAAAGGGGTATTCGTTGCGTGCGCCTAGAGAGACGGTGAAAGCTGGAAATTGGTGGAGCGAGGAATGGGCAAACATGGTGAAGGAGACTCGTCGCGTGTGCTAGCCTTGATTGGGATGATGCTTGGCACCTGTGCAGTGATGATTAATTTAGTTGCCTTGCGCGACGAAACCGGGCCCGGGTTTCGTGTGGGAACGGCGGTTGTTGTAGGTACCATATGGTTAGCTGTGGGAGTGAAGTATTTGATAGAAAGGGCGAAACATCGTTGATTGCATCTGTGGAAACGTAGGTTCCGGGGAGAAGCGCCAGTAACTGACGGAGCGTAGTGGATGCAAGCACCATACGGTGAGGCAGTAGCGACCCGAACCGGCCTCGAGCCGTGGCGGTGC
>CAZHRW010000041.1:0-35797 GCA_964535025.1 uncultured Planctomycetales bacterium | reverse complement strand
TGTTCAGCATCCGCGAGCGCGTCGAGATGTTCGGCGGCCGCATGGACCTCCGCTCGGCGCCGGGCGAGGGCACCACCGTCGCCCTGCAGATGCCCCTCGACCACACGACCACGGCTTGAACGGCCGGCGACCTCAGCGGCCGAAGTGGTCCGCGATCGCCCCGGCGACCCCCGCCAGCAGGGCCGCGAGCGTCGCATCGTCCATCGCCGGGGCGGGCATGAGGACCAGCGTGTCGCCCAGGGGACGGATGAGGACACCCCGCCGCCGGGCCGTCGCGCAGACGGCCGCGCCGGTCCGCGCGGCCGGGTCGAAGGGCGCCCCGTCCGCGCCGGTGAGGTCGATGCCGACCATCAGCCCGCACTGGCGGGTGCGGCGGACGTTGGGATGCTCGGTGATCCTGCCCAGGAACGCGGCGATCCGGTCGATCTTGGGCGGCAGCTTCTCCAGGATCCGCTCGCGCTCGAACCGCTCCAGGCTCGCCAACGCCACGGCGCAGCCCAGGGCGTTGCCGGTGTACGTGTGCCCGTGATAAAAGGTCTTCCCAGGCGCCAGAAACGCTGAAAAAATCCGCTCGGTCGTCAGCGTCGCCGCCAGGGGCAGGTAGCCGCCGGTGAGGCCCTTGGCCAGGCACATCAGGTCGGGCTCGACGGACTCGTGGGGGCAGGCGAACATCCTGCCGGTACGGCCGAAGCCGGTGGCGACCTCGTCGGCGATCAGCAGCACATCATGGCGCCGCGTCAGGGCGCGCAGGTCCCGCAGGAACCCCGCCGGGTGCGTGAGGATGCCGCCGGCGCCCTGGACGAGCGGCTCGACGGTCACGGCGCAGATCTCCCCGGCGCCGGCCGCGAGGACCGCGTCGATCTCCGCCAGGACCACTGCGGCGGCACCGTCGCCGGCGGGGTGCACGTGCGGGCAGGGCGAGGCGACGAAGCGGGTGTCGAACAGCAGCGGGCGATAGACGCGGTGGAACGTGTCGATCCCCCCCAGGCTCACCGAGCCGATCGTGTCGCCGTGATAGCCCTCGCGGAACGCGACGAAGCCGGTCCGCCGCGACTGGCCGAGGTTCTGCCAGTACTGGTAGGCGAGCTTCGCGGCGATCTCGACGGCCGTCGCCCCGGCGTCGCTGTAGAACACACGCGTCAGCGCCCCGCCCGGCGACGCCGTCTTCACCAGCCGCTCGGCCAGTTCGATGCTCGGCGGCCCGGCCAGCCCCAGCAGCGTCGAATGGGCGATCCTGTCGAGCTGCTCCCGCACCGCGGCGTCCAGCTCGGCCACCCGGTGGCCGTGCACGTTGCACCACAGGCTCGACACCCCGTCGATGTACCGCCGGCCGTCCGTGTCGATCAGTTCGAACCCCTCGCCCCGCTCGATCACCAGCGGCGGCTCGTCCAGCCACAGCCCCATCGGCGTGAACGGATGCCACACATGCGCCTGATCGGCCCGCTGCAGCCGTCGCGTCCTCGCGCTCGTCTCGCCCGCTCTGGTCATGGCCGCCACCTTAGCGAAGGCGGCGCCGCTTGTCACCCCGCCGCGCACGGGAACGGCCCGACACCGGGGCGTCGGGCCGTTCCGTGTTGTGGCGGTCGCGGCGGTTCAGTGGGCCGGGAGGATGCGGTAGACCTGGCCGTCGACCTTGACGAGCAGCTCCTGGCCGGCCTGCTGGATGGCGAGGACGGCGTTGAGGGCGGGGTTGTCGCGGCGGGCGAGGGTGAAGTAGTCCTCGTCGAACTGGCGGACCGTGACGACGTCGGCGTTGGGGTCGTCGACGTCGACGGCGGCCAGGTCGGGCGTGAACCACTGGTTGCCGCGACGGTAGAGCGTCTGGTGGGCGACGTTGATCACGCGGGTGACGGGCTCGCCGCTGGCGGCTTCATAGGCCTGGCGGGTCGCCCCGCCGCCGATCATCGCCGTGCCGCCGGCGGCCCTGTCCGCCCCGGGACCTTCGACCGGCGCCGCCACGGCCGCCGGGACGTTGGCGGCGCGGCGAAGCTCGCCGCGGACCGCGGCGTTCTGCTGGCCGGCCCAGCCGGTGTCGACCTTCAGCCCCGCCGACAGCATCCGCCGCCCGCGGTCGCGGACGGCGTCGCCGTCGGCCAGGTCGACCGTCTCGTCGGCCAGGAAGGCCGTGTAGGGCGTCATGATGCCGTACGCCTTGGAGAGGGCGACCAGCTCGTCGGTCAACTCGTCGCTTTCGGCGTGCAGGGCGATCTGGTCCATCAGGTAGCCGACCCGGCGCATCGCCCACAGGCGCGGCAGGTACGCACGGCTGGTGTCGTCGCTGCGGGCGTCGAGGTGCACGGGGTACTCGAAGACGCGCTTTTCGCCCCGGCAGGCGCCGGTGACCCGCAGGGTGAACGCGCCGCCGGTGGCGTAGCGGCCGACGAGCATGATCTGTCCCCCGTCGAACAGGTCGCCGACCTCGGCGGGGTAGACGCGGTTGAGGGCGGCGCCGTCGAGCGTCACGGCGACGTCGGTCATGACGGGGTTGCGGATCTTGGTGTACAGGCCGCTGACCTTGGCCTCCAGCGACTCGTTGGGCTTGACGTACTCGCTGAAGCCCCGATGGGTCTGGCTGAGCAGGTCGAGCAGGCGGGTGTTGACGTCGTAGCCGATCCCCAGCGTCATCAGCCGTGCGCCGGCGGCGTTGGCCTCGTTCGACAGCGTGACGAGTTCGTCGATCCTGGTCGTTTCGCCGACGGTGGGCAGCCCGTCGGTGAGGAACACGACGTAGGCCGGCCGCTCGTCATCGTCCGGCAGGCGGCCCAGCGCCGCGCGGAGCGCGCCGGCGATGTTGGTCCCGCCGCCGGAGGCGAGCTGCTTGACCTGCGCGATCGCCCGGCCGGTGTGGTCGGCGTCGGCGGCGACGAGCGGATCGGTGAACAGGGGACGGACCGAGGAGGCGAACGTCACGACGTTGAAGCGGTCCTCGGCGTTGAGGTTGCCCAGCACCCAGACGAGCGCCTCGCGGGCCTGGTCGATCTTCCGGCCGCTCATGGACCCGGACTGGTCGATCACGAAGACGATGTCCTTCGGTTCGACGCTCGCGGCCTGGTGGGCGACGGGGCTGACCAGGGCCATGACGTACCCGTCGGCGTCGCCGTCGACGCGGTAGGACACGACGGTCGCCCCGATGTCGCCCGAGCCGTCCTGGTAGACGACCTCGAAGTCGGTCGCCGGGATGGCGTTGGCGACCTGGTAGGTGGCCGTGACGTGCGTGGGGCCGTGGCGTTCGGTGGTCAGGTCGTGCGTGGGGCTGTAGACCGGCCCGATCGCCCGCGCGTTGTGGATGTCGACCGTCACGCGGACGTCGTCGATGGGCTTGGCGGAGAACTTCTCGGTGTTCAGGGGATAGTGGACGCGGACGAGGTCCCCGTCCTTGCCGCAGGCGACGGTGTAATTGACGATGACCCGTCTCTCCTCCCCGGGCGGCAGGGGGAACACGCGTGTGCGGTAGAGCCCGTAGCCGACGTACTCCAGCAGGGCCGGGTCCTTCTTGCGGCGGACGATGTCCTCGTAGATCCGCCGCGCCTCGTCGGCGTCCATCAGCCTGCCGGGCAGCTCCTGCCCGTCGGCCAGGAGCGTCATGGCGGTGATCGCCGCGCCCGGCGGGATGGGGAAGAGGTACTCCACCTCCATCTCCCGGCGGCCGGTGTTCACAAACGCCTGGTCAATCGTAACTTGGGCCACCTGGTCGCGGACGGTGATCTCGACGCGGTGATACTTGACCGCCCACGAGCCCCGCACGCGCAGGGCCGGGTCGACCGGAACGATCATCCCGTCGGCCCTCGCCAGGTGCGCCGCCGCCACCAGCACGCCCATCGTCACCAGCCATCGCACCACCTTCGCATTCATGGTCGCAGCCTCCACAAGCGGTTCGGATCTCCCACGGGTCTACAGGGTTGGACGCCCCGGACGGCGGGCGGTTCCCCCGCAGGGCGAGAAAATCCGCAAGGGTGGAAAAGGCCGGACCGATCGGCGACGATGGATCGTGGAGATGAACCCGATGCGTCCCAGTGTGACAGGCACGGTGCTGCTCGCGGCGGCGCTGCTGACGATCGCGGCGACGCGGCCGTCCAGCCGGCCGGCGGCGACGCAGCCGGCGGCGCCGATCCGCTACGAGCGGGGCAGGGTCGTCGCGCGCCTCGAGCGGGCGGCCATCGACGAGAGCAGCGGCCTGGCGGCGTCGCGACGGCATGCGGACGTGCTGTGGACCCACAACGACTCGGGCGACCGGCCCCGGCTGTTCGCCGTCGACCGTCGCGGCCGCCACGTGGGGCAGATCCTGCTGCGGGGCGCCAGGCACGTCGACTGGGAGGACATGGCGTCGGCGGTCCTCGACGGGACGCCCACGCTGATCGTCGCCGACGTCGGCGACAACGACCGTCGCCGTCCGGTGGTGCGGCTCTACCTGGCGACCGAGCCGGACCCGCGGGCGCCCGCGACGGCCAGCCGCGAGACGTTCCGCGTCCGCCGGACGATCACCTTCACCTACGCCGACGGCCCGAGGGACTGCGAGGCCGTTGCCGTCGATCCGACCGAGCCGGCGGTCTACCTGGTCGACAAGCAGATTATCGGCCCCTCCGGCGTCTACCGCCTGCCCCTGGCGGCGCCGGCCACGCAGCCGTCCGAACGGCTCGTCGCCGAGCGGATCGCCACGCTCGACTGCGCGCCGGTCACGGCCATGGACATCAGCCCCGACGGCCGCCGTGCGATCATCGGGACCTACGGCGACGCCTTCGAGGTCACCCGCCGCGGCGGCGAGCGATGGGCCGAAGCCTTCGCCCGCCGGCCCCGCCGCATCGTCCTGCCCCGCCGCCGCCAGGGCGAAGCGCTCTGTTACGGCGCGGACGGCGTGACCCTCTACGCCACCAGCGAGAAGACGCCCGCCCCGCTGATCGAGGTCCGGCCCGCCCCGCCGGCGGCCGACGAGTAGGCGGCGCGGCTACAGCGCGTCGCAGACCAGGTCGCCGACCTCGGTGGTCGAGTAGCCCATCCGCCCGGCGGACTGGCTCTTCATCTTGGGCGTAGTGGCGATGATGGCCTGTTCGACCCGCCGGCCGGCGGCGGCGAGCTTCGGATCGTCGAGCTTGCGGCCGGTCTCGCTGAGCAGCATGGCCATCGAGGCGATCGCGGCGATGGGGTTGATGACATTCTTGCCTGTGTACTTGGGGGCCGAGCCGCCGATGGGCTCGAACATCGAGACCCCGTCGGGGGCGGGGTTGAGGTTCCCCCCGGCGGCGACGCCCATGCCGCCCTGGATCATCGCGGCCAGGTCGGTGATGATGTCGCCGAACATGTTGGGCGTGACGATCACGTCGTAGTATTCGGGCTGCTTGACGAACCACATGCAGCAGGCGTCGACGTGGTTGTAGTCGCGCTCGATGTCGGGGTAGTCGGCCTCGCCGATGGCGTGGAAGGCCCGCTCCCAGAGGTTGTGGGCGTAGGTCAGCACGTTGACCTTGGCCACCAGCGTCAGGCGCCCGGGGTAGCCGGCTTCCTTGCGCCGGCGGGTGAGCTCGAAGGCGTACCGCACGCAGCGGTCGACGCCGAAGCGGGTGGCGATCATCTCCTGCGTGGCCACCTCCTGGGGGGTATGCTTGCGGAGGAACCCGCCGCCGCCGAAGTAGAGGTCCTCGGTGTTCTCGCGGACCACGACGAAGTCGATGTCCTCGGGCGTCTTGCCGACCAGCGGGCAGGGCACGCCGGGGTAGAGCTTGACGGGCCGGAGGTTGATGTACTGGTCGAGGTCGAAGCGGGTCTTCAGCAGCAGGCCCTTCTCGAGGATGCCCGGCGCCACGTCGGGGTGCCCGACGGCGCCGAGGTAGATCGCGTCGTACGCGCGGAGCTGGTCGATCTCCTCATCGCTGATCACCTCGATCGACGGCCTGGCCGGGTCGCCGCCGCGGGCCAGGTAGCGGTCGCCGCTGACGTCGAAGTCCTCCGTCGTGTAGGTGAAGCCTTCCTTCTCAGCGACGGCCTTGAGAACCTTCAGGCCCTCGGCCACCACTTCCGGACCGGTGCCGTCGCCGCCGATGACTGCCAGTCTCATGTCCATCCATCCTTTCTTAACCCCAGCGGAAACGCGGCAGTATAGGTGGGCCGCCCGACGAAGGCAAGCTTTCGGCCGCGCCGTTTTTCACCGACCGGCCGCACCGGCCGATAGGAATGGGCAAAGGGGGTGCGATTCCACCATTGACGCCGCGCCGCCGCGGCGCCACAATGACCGGTTCATTGTCGCGGCCCCTCGCGGCGGACGACACGTAAACACTGAACCGCTGGATAGGAACGACATCATGACCAAACGGACGGCACTGTGGATACTCGTGGGCCTGTGGGCCACGGCGATGATTCCCGGCCTGGGCGGCTACGCTCTCGCCCAGCCCGGCGACGACGTCGGCGTCCCGGCGGACGACACCACCGGAAATACGACCGCCCAGGACAACGGCGAAGAGGCCCTGGAGGAAGAAGCGACCGACGACGAGCGGGTCGACGACTCGAAGACCCCCACCACCCAACCGGCCGACACGGACACCGCGCAGGAGCCCACCCCGTTCCTGCAGCGGTGGTTCCTCCCGCTGTTGCTGGTGGGCTTCGCGCTGCTGTGGTACTTCGGGAGCCGTAAGTCGCGGCAGGCCGAGAAGCGGCGCCAGGCCATGCTCTCCAACCTCAAGAAGGGCGACAAGGTCACCTCGATCGGCGGGATCATCGGCACCGTCGTCGACGTCCGCGACAACGAGATCGTCGTCAAGGTCGACGACGCCGCCAACACGCGCATGCGCTTCGTCCGCAAGGCCATCAGCCACGTCGGGCCGCCCGAGCAGGCCGAAGACGAGCGCAAATAGGCGCGACGGGCCGTAAACCGCCGCCGCGTGGGCGGCGTACGAATAACCTGCATGCACGCGTTATGAGCAAACCGCTGCACATCCTGTTGGCGTTGCTGGTGCTGACGACCGGGCCGGTCCGCGCGACCTGCCGGGTCGACGGCCGGCGCGCGGGATGGCGGAGCGACGCGCTCAGCGTCGCGGCCCGCGCGCAACTGGATGCGCTGGCGGCCGATAGCGGCGGCGCGTTCCGCGTGGTCGAGACGGACGGCCGCGTGACGATCGCCCCCGACGGCGCGCCCCGCCTGCCGGCGGCGCTGACCGACTGGGCCCGCCGACACGGCCTGGCCGTGCCGCCGGTCGCCCCCGAGGCCCGCGATGCCCTCGTCGCGGCCGAAACCGTGCTGTCGACCGGCGGGGACCGGGATGTCGGCGGCGACGGTGCCACGGCCGTCCCGGCAACGCCCGCGACGTCCGACGACCGGCCCCACCGGCCGGCGCGCCGGCCCGACCGCCCCGCCCGGCCGTCCGAGCCGATGGTCGACACTGCGGTCGCCCCCCGGGCGCCGCCGCGGGCGTGACCGACGGCGAGCCGGCGGACATCTCCTTATCTCCTAACGGCTTGCAGGGCGCTTTTCGTGGCGCCCGCCGATCGGTTGACCGATAAACCCCTGTAGACCCCCGCGGCCGGCGGCCGCGACGGAAAGGCATGCTTCCACAACCCTCCGATACAGATAGAGAGATCGCTGATGAAAGGTAAACCTCTTGGCCTGCGGTTCGCCATGCTCGGCGCCCTGCTGGTGTTGGCGGTGCTGGCGCTGGCCACCAAGCCGCTCAAGAAAGGCATGGACCTCGAAGGCGGGCACAGCCTGATCTTCAAGGTCGACACCGAGGATGTCCGCGACAAGCGGGACACCCTCAACGCGGTGATGGACACGCTCAAGGAACGTGTCGATCCGCAGGGGGTGATGAACCTCCAGTGGCGGCCGGTCGGTGACGACCGCCTGGAGGTCCGCATGCCCGTCGGCTCGCCGGCCGCCCGCGAGGCGAAGTTGGCGTTCGTCGACGCCCTGGACGCGTTGACCGAGCGGAACATCACCCGCGCGTTCATCCGGCGGGTCGCCAACGCGACCGGCGAGGACCGCGAGGCGCTGATCGCCGGGAAGCTCGGCGCCGATGACGGCCGCGCCGAGCGTCTGCGGAAGGTCGCCGCCCTGCACGACAAGGTCCAGGCCGAGCAGGCCGCCATTGCCGACCGGCTGGCGGTGCTGGAAGAGGAGCTGGTCGCGCTGGAGACGACCGAGCCGGTCGACCGCGAGAAGGCCGACGCCAAGCAGACCGAGATCGACAAGCTGACCCATGCGCTGGACACGGCCAAGGACGATTATCGCGACGCCCTGGATGAATTGCTGGCGACGAACCTCCGGCCCAGTCACGTGATGGCGGTGCTGGATCTGTACGATCCGCCGAAGATCGCCCGCCAGCTGGACAGCGAGGACGTCAAGACGCGTCGGGAGCTGTTCGCGTCGGACCTGGCCGCGCTTCGCGAGGCGTATCCCGACGCGGCGGAGCAGTTGGACGAAGTGGCGCGGCTGTACAAGGACTGGGCCAACGCGCGGGGACGGCTGGACGACCCGCAGGACCTGATTCGCCTGGTCAAGAACGCCGGCGTCCTGGAGTTCCGGATCGCGCCGCGGGTTCTTCCCGAGGACGTCCAGTTCGAGGGTCTGAGGATCCTGCCGTCCCGCGCCCAGGAGTACCTCGACGAGTTCGCCGATCTCGGCCCCCAGGCCGCCCGCGACCGGGGCCGCCCGTACCAGTGGTTCAAGGTCCGCGACAAGGAGACGGCCGACGAGTTGGAAGCCCGTCACCACGTCGTGGCCCGCCGGGGCGCCGAGTCGTACATCCTGCTGTCCAACCGGCCGGATGAAGCGATGCTCCAGACGAAGGACGGCCCGCAGTGGGCGCTGGAGCGGGCCTACGCCGACTACGACCCGCGCCGCAGCGCACAGGTCGTCGGGTTCGAGTTGGACCGGCGGGGCGCCGACCGGTTCTACGCGCTGACCAGCGCCCACGTCGGCGACGCCATGGCCATCCTGCTGGACGATGAGGTCGATTCGGCCCCGGGGATCGAGTCGGGCATTCGCGAGCGCGGCATCATCACCGGCCAGCGGACCGACCAGGAGCGCAACGACCTCATCCGCCTGCTGAACGCCGGGACGCTCCGCGCCCGCGTCGACCCCGAGCCGGTCGCCGTCGAGTCGATCGGCCCGACGCTCGGGCAGGCCAACATCCATCGCGGCTGGCGGGCCGGCTGGATCGGCCTGATCGGCGTGGTCGCGTTCATGCTGATGTACTACTGGTTCGCCGGGTCCGTCGCCGACGTCGCCCTGGCGATGAACATCGTGTTGATCCTGGCGGCCATGTCGGCCTTCGACGTGGTGTTCACCCTGCCGGGCATCGCCGGGCTGATCCTGACCATCGGCATCGCCGTCGACGCCAACGTGCTGATCTTCGAACGCCTCCGCGAGGAGCGCCGGCGGGAGAGCAACCTGCGCGCCGCCGTCGACAAGGCCTACACCAGCGCCCGCAGCGCCATCATCGACGGCAACGTCACCACGCTGCTGGTCTGCGCGATCCTCTACTGGGCCGGCACCCAGGAGATCCGCGGCTTCGCCACGACGTTGGGCATCGGCATCGCCATCAGCCTGTTCACCGCCCTGTGCGTCACGCGGTGGATCTTCCACCTGATCGGCCCGGCGGCGTGGAACACCGCCATGGCCGAGCTGGTGGGCACGCCGAAGATCAACTGGTTCTCCAAGCGCCACGCGTTCTGGGCGGTCTCGGCGGTCCTGATCGTCGCCGGTCTGGTCGCCGTGGGCACCCGCCGCAGGAACCTGCTGGGTATCGAGTTCGCCCAGGGCACCCGCGCGGTCATCCGTCTCAATGACGATGCGCTGATCGACGGCGAGCTGCCCACCGACGCCCGTGTCGAACAGGCGATCCGGGCCGCCGCGTCCGAGCTGGACGTCAAGTCCATGTCGGGCCAGTCGGTGCAGGTCAACGAGCTGCGCACCGACAGCCGCGTCGACGACTTCATCGCCACCTACGACCGTGGCGCCGGCGGCGGCGCCGGCGACGGCGCCGTGTCGCTGGCGGAGTGGACCGCCCAGGGGCGCGACGAGCGGGCCTTCGCCCTGCTGGACGCCGACGGCAACCGGACGCTGACCGCCGAGGAACTCGACAAGACCCTCCCCGACCCGCGCTACCAGGTGACGTCGATCGAGCCGAAGTACAGCCAGGTCCGCGAGGTGCTCAACACGGCCTTCGAGGGCCTGCTCAGCTCCACCCAGCCCGTGGACGCCACCGTGCTGGCCGGGCGGACCGTCGAGGCGCTGAACCTGTCGATCGGCCCCGACGGGTACGTCGAGCTGACCGACGAGCTGGTCGATGATCGCACCGTCGGCGGCAGGTTCCGCCAGGCGCTGCTGGAAAACCGCGGCGGGCTGCTGATGGCCTTCGACGTCAACACGCCCGAGCAGGCGATGGCGCAGGCGCAGCTCGAACAGCGCCTGCGGGATACCCGCCTTCAGGCGGGACGGGAAGACCTGCAGCTCGCCGACACCACGGTCCTGCCCCTCGAAGCCGCCCCCAACCACCCGCACCGGTACGTCCAGTTCGCCGTCATCGTCCGCAGCGACGACGTGGACAGCGGCGCCGGAAGCGACGCGGCCTGGAAGCGTTTCGTCGCCCGGGAGACCGAACTGCTGACCGACGCGCTGGCGGCCCGGCAGAGCCTGGAGTCGCAGACGAACTTCGACGCCGCGATGACCGGCCGGACCAGCGCCCAGGCGCTCATCGCGATCGGCCTGTCGTGGCTGGTGATCATCGGCTACCTCTGGTGGCGGTTCGGGTCGGTCCGCTGGGGCCTGGCGGCGGTGATCTGCCTGATCCACGACACCCTCGTCGTGGTCGGCCTGGTCGCCCTGTGCGGCTGGGCGGCGTCGACGGCGGTGGGCAAGGCCTTGATGTTCGACGCGTTCAAGATCGACATGGCCGTCATCGCCGCGGTCCTGACGGTGATCGGCTATTCGGTCAACGACACCATCGTGGTCTTCGACCGGATCCGCGAGAACCGCAAACGGTCCGTGACCGTCACGCCGACCATCCTGAACCAGTCGATCAACCAGACGCTGTCCCGAACGCTGCTGACCTCGGGCACGACATTGATCGTCGTGCTGATCATGTACATCTGGGGCGGCGACGGCATCCACGGGTTCAGCTTCACGCTGCTGGCGGGCATCCTGTTCGGCACGTACTCGTCGATCGCGATCGCCTCGCCGCTGCTGCTGGGCTTCAAGCAGGCCCTGGTGGCCAAGGTGACCACCAAGGCGGACGTCGCCTGACGCCGTCGGCGCGGCCGTGTTTCGCGGGCGGGTCGGCCACGGCGCCGGCCCGCCCGTTTCCTTGCGCGCGCCGCCGTGGTATGCTCACGGCCATGATCGGGCGAGGCCTCACAGCGACGATCCTGGCGGTCCTGGCCGGCTGCGCGGGCCCGACGCCTCCCGCGCCGCCGTCGCCCGCGGCGGGCGAGCCGCTCACCGTCCAGCAGCGCCGGGCGTACCGCGAGGCGGCGGCGGGGACGTTCGTCTCCCTGGCCGACTTCGAGCCGACCACGGCCGAGGGGCTTCGCCGCACCGATCAGGTCCGCCACTTCGCCGTCACCGGCGGCGGCACCTGCCGCGAGGTCCTCGACGTCACCCGCACCGGCACCGCGGCGTTGGCCGTCACGCTCGAACCGGCCGCCGCGCTGACCTGCACGCTGCCGGCCGTCCGCGACCTGCGGCCCTACACGCTGCTGTCTGTGGCGATCCACCTCGACGAGATCCGCGACGACCTGCGCGTGACCCTCGGCGACGGCGACGGCCGGTGGCACAGCCGCCGGCGGCTCGTGCGGCCGGGGTGGAACACCGTGCTGATCGACCTGAACGACCTGCGCGGGGTCGACGCGATCGACCTCGGCCGCGTCCGCACCCTCACCTTCGGCTTCGTCGACGCCGTCGAGCCGGTCGCGTTCGGCCTCGACGACATCCTGCTGATCGACAACCGCCGGTACGTCAAAAACACGCCCGAGGGGCTCACGCTGATGGTCGACGGGCTGAGCCTCACGCTCCGCGCCGCCGGCGGCGACTGGATCCGCTTCCGCGCCGGCGGCGACGGCCTGTGGCGCCCCGACGGCGCCCAGCCGGTCGTGCGGTTGACCGGCCCGGACGCCGCACCCGCCGGCGACGGGGAGGACCTCCGCCTGATGGGTGACCGCCGGCTGGGGCGCGTCGAGCTGATCGAGGTGAACCCCCTGCGGGTGCGCATCGCCAACACGTGGTATTTCCCGCCCCGCCCGGGCCGGTGGATCGACCTGGACGTCCGCCAGATCCGCTGGACGTACACCTTCCACGCCGACGGGCGGTGCATCACGCACATGGCGCTCAACAACGCCGGCGGGAAGGTCCTCACCGCCGTGCACCTCGCCGCCGGCCGAACCGCCGCGTGGAGTGATGGACACGAAGGCCCCACCTGGCGGCGGACCGGCTCGGACCTGCTGGCCGTCGACTGCGCCCTGCTGACAATCCCGCCGGGCGACGGCGCGGCGGCGGTACGGCTGAACTACCGCAGGCCCGCGCCGATGGTCGTGCACCTCGGCCGCGCCGTCGGCGACGGGTTCGACGAGACCGCCGGCTGCTACGCCGCCGCCGCCGTCAACGGCCGCTGCCGCGTCGAGCTGCGCCCGGACGGGCCGCTTGATCGACCCACGCTCCACATTCGCGGCCGCTGGCGCGGGCCGGTCACCGCCCACGCCGACGGCATGCCGCTGCGCCCTCTCGTCCGTCTCGACGACGGCGTCCTGGTGACCGTCCCCGCCACGCTGACCCGCCCCACCGTCGTCGAGGTCGCCGGGCGGGCCGACCCGCTTGATCCCTGAGTTACGAGGTACCGCCATGGAACTGATCGATCACGACCTGCACGTGCACACCTATCTGTCCGCCTGCTGCGGCGACCCGGAGGGCCAGACGCCCGAGCGGATCGCGCGGTCCGCGGCGGCTATGGGCGTGCGGACCGTCGGCCTGGCCGACCACGTGTGGGCCAACCCGGACGTGGACCCCAGCGCGTGGTACGCGCCGCAGACGATCGACCGGCTGGTCGACCTGCGGCGGACCGTGCCCGCCGAGATGGACGGCGTGCGAATGCTGGTCGGCTGCGAGGCCGAGACGATCGCCCCCGGCGTGTTCGGCATCACGGCCGAGACCGCCGCCGAGGTCGATTTCGTCCTGTTGGCGTGCAGTCATTTCCACATGAAAGGGTTCGTCGCCCAGCCCGCCTCCTCGCGCCCCCGCGACGTGGCCGACCACGCCCTGGCCTTCTTCCGCGCCGCCGCGTCCAGCGGGCTGGCCACCATCATCCCCCACCCCTTCCTGACCCTCGGCTTCCAGGAGGGCATCCCCGCGATGATCGCGGCGATCAGCGATGACGAGTTCACCGACGCGGTCGGCCTGGCCGCCGAGCATGGCGTGGGGATCGAGATCACCGTGGGCTACCTGTCCGACCCCGCCCGCCGCGACGCCGCCGCACGGCTGCTGGCGCTGGCCAAGCAGGCCGGCTGCCGCTTCACCTTCGGCACCGACGCCCACGCGCCGGCGGCCCTGACCCGCCTGGGCGAGCTGGCCTGGTTCGTCGACGCGCTGGCCCTGACCGCCGAGGACATCCTCCCGCGGGCGCGCGCCGCTAGCGGCCCGCGGGACTGAGGCGGATCTCGGCCCAGCCGCCGACCTGCCCGGGGCCGTCTTCGGCCTCGGCGACGGCGTCGACGGTGAGCGTCACAGTCTCGGACACGGCGCCGCCGAGGTCGAGCGTAAAGTCTTGGCCGGGGTCGCGCGGCATCTCGAGCGTGCGGCTGGTTCCGTCGGCGAGCGTGACGGTGACGCGAGTGGCGACGTCGAAGGTGTTGCGGTAGTCGCCCTGCACAAGGCGAAGGCTGCCCAGTGCGACCGGTCGCGGCAGCGTGAACCGCAGGCCGCTGCCCGGGGTGAACCCGCCGATGACCCACGCGCTGTAGTTGTTGCCGTCGATGGCCTGGCCGATCGAGTAGTCCTTGTTGGGGTAGCAGTCCAACGCCCGCCACGTCGTCCCCACCGCCGGGTCGACCAGATTTGCGTCGGGCCGTGTCAACAGGCCCGCGGCCTCGGCCAGCGTGCCGTGGAAGTGCTCGTACGGCTCCGGCTCGCTCAGCGGCCGCACGCGGAAGCCCGCCGGCTTGCCCTCCTCGACCGGGGCGGCGCCGAAGGCGACGCGGCCGTCCTCGTAGATCATCGTGACGGTCGCGGGGCCGGTCAGCAGGACCTTGTTGTCCTCGAAACGTCCCTTGCCGTCCACCTCGAAGCGCGGCGTCGTCCTGGCCATCGCCGACACGTCGCCGGTGGCGGTCACGTCGCTGATCGCGACGGGCGTCTCGCCCAGCAACTCCACCGCCACGGGCGCGCCGGTGACGACCGGGTACTGGCCGACCTCCCACGCGAAGGTATTGACGGCCGGGGCGTTGCCGGGTCGGACGATGAGCGTGGACCGGCGGGCCTCCTGGCCGGACTTGTCCATCCACACGGCGGTCCACACCGGCCACTGACGCGGAAAGATGTGGCCGAGGTCGGTCGGCTCGGGCTCGGCGGCCAGGTCGTAGGTCAGCCATGTCAGGAACGCCCCCAGCCCGTAGCCGCGGGCGCTGGAGGCGTAGGGCCACTGGCTGCCGCCGGACGGCCACTGCGCCCACGCCAGGGCCGAGACGTTCGCGCCCCACTGGGCGAGCCGTGTCGCGCCGTGGCGATGCGCTTCCTGGAAGACGATATCCGGCGCCTTGAGCCCGCCGCTTCGGGCACGGCCGCGCTCGGACAGGCCGCCGTCGATCCGCAGCCCGTCGGCAAGCATCATGGCCTCGACGACGGTGTCGAACTTCCGCATCATCAGGCCCCACCGCTCGTCGTCGGTGACGCGGGAGCCGATGGCCATGATGAACACGTGGTCGGTCGTGTAGCCACAGTCCCAGTGCAGCCCGCGGCCGTCGTAGCGGTTGCCCTCGCCGAAGATGGGCCAGCCGCCGGCGGTGACGCCCTGGTAGGCGACCAGGTCGTCCATGTTCTTGTCGTACTCGGCGAGCACCTCCCGCTTGCGGGCGGCGTCGCGGAGGACCCCGGCGGCGACGTACTGGGAGACGGTGAAGTACATCGGCCGGTTGCAGCCGCTCTGCAGGGCGCCGGCGCCGCTGAAGTACGTATCGGCCCAGGTATGCATCGGCGCGGGCGCACGGCTCATGGCGGCGCGGTAGATCATCTGCTCGTAGAGGTCATCGCGGGTCATCTGCCAGTGGCGGATGTTGACCCGCTCGTTCAGTTCGGGGCGTTTCTGGTCGCGCAGGGCCTGGAGGGCGCGGGCCAGGTCGGCCAGGATCATCCCGTGGGTGGTTTCGCCCTGCAGGCGGGTCTGGATCTCCGGCCACGAGCCGTCCCAGCACTGGATGCGAGCCATCATGTCCATCGCGCGGATCGCCGACCGGATGCCCGCCTCGCCGCCGTACTTGGCGCAGATGACGGCTACCTGCTGCGTGCGGCCCTGGCTGACGATGGGCTGGGCGGCGTTGAGGGGCCCGTCGGCGGGGAAGCGGCTGTTGTCGTAGCTGCCGTCGTACCAGTCGACGAGCTGGACGCCGTCGAGGTAGAACACGCCGGAGGCGGGCGGCAGGGGCCCGTCGCCGCGGGGGATCCGCTTCTGCACGAAGGTCAGCTCGACGGCGTTGACCCGCTGGAACAACTCCCGCGGCGCCCCCTTGAGCGGCTGGACGTCGTGACTGAAGGCGTAGCCCCAGTCGAGGTAGGCCTGGTGGGGGCTGTCGCCGAACTTGTGGACCAGCGGCGTGTCGGCGATGATCACGGGGTCCTCGTCGCTGCCGGCGCACTTGAAGTGCGCCCCGAATCGCAGCGTCGGCGCCAGGTGCCCGGCCGGGCGGATCCACAGGGCCAGGCCGGTCGAACGCTTCAGCAGGTTCACCGGCCCGGCGAAGCGGATGGCCAGGCGGTGATCGATGTCCGTGTGACTGTGGTTGGCGGGGATCGCCGACAGCGTCACCTTGAGGCACTCGCCGTCCCCGTCGACGTCCCAGGCGGTCGACCGCTCGACCGCGACGCCGCCGATGCCCCGAAAGTCGGCCTCGACGTCGGTCGGCTCGAAGTGCGTCTTGCGCTGCTGGGCTGCCGCGTGGGCGGCGGCCTTTTCGAGCTGGCTGACCTTGATCCGCTGGGCCTCGGCCCACGTCGCGGCCGTCGCGGCGGACGCCGTCAGCGCCGCCATCGCCGCCAGGACCGTCGGGAGAACCGGTTGACGCTTGGGTACCATCTTCATTCCTCGGTGTGTGGGGGCCAGGTCGGGGGAGGTATCGCAACGCATTTCCAATACCTTACGCAACCGCCGCGGGTCGATCAAGGCCGGACGGCGCTAAAGTCCACCGGCCGGGCGGGGCGATATCATCACTGAACATGCCCCACTCCGCCCCGACATCCCGACCCGAACGGCTGCGGATCTCGACCGTCGCCAAGCGGGCCGGCGTCAGCAAGCAGACCGTCGAATACTACATCCTCCTGGGGCTGATCACCCCCGCCAGAGACCCCAAGACCCGCCGCCGCATCTTCACCGAAGACCACGTCCGACGCGTCGCGCTCATCCGCCAGCTCAACCAGAGCGGCTACCCCCTGCGGGAAATCCGGGAGATCTGGCTGCGCCACAAGGAAGGCTAGGCTTCCAACAGCCGCAGGCGCAGCATGTTCAGCGCCGTCAGCGCCGAGCGCAGGCGGACGGCCTGGCGATCGCCGACGAACCGGCTGCGGCGGACGTCCTGGCCGTCGGCCCAGGTGAGGGCGGTGTAGACCAGCCCCACGGGCTTGTCGGGCGTCCCGCCCGTCGGGCCGGCGATGCCGGTGATCGCCAGGGCGTAGTCGGCCCCCAGCCGCCGCCGCACTCCGTCGGCCATGGCGGCGGCGACCGGCTCGCTGACGGCGCCGTGGGCCGCCAGCAGATCCGCCGAGACGCCGAGCAGGGCTTCCTTGGCGGCGTTGGCGTAGGCGATCACGCCCCCGGCCAGCACGCCGCTGGCGCCCGGGACGTCGACCAGCAGCTTGCCCAGCCACCCGCCGGTGCAGCTCTCGGCCACCGCCACGGTCTGGCCGCGACGGCTCAGCGCCTCGATGACGGCGCCGCCGAGGGTCTGATCGCCGGCGCCGAAGATCACCGCCCCCAGGCGGCGGCGAACCTCCGCGACCGTCCGCTCGGCCACCGCGGCCGCGTCGTCGCGGCCGGCGCCGCGGGCGGTGACGCGGACGGTGATGATCCCGTCCGAGGCGGTCGTGCCCACCAGCGGGTTGCCGTCGCGGGCCATCAGGTCGGCGAGCTGTTCGCCGATGACGCTCTCACCGACCCCGACCGCGTGCAGGGCCCGGAAGACCACCGTCCCATCGACGCCCACGTCGGCCAGGCGCGGCAGGACGTGGAGGTCCATCAGGTGGTGCATCTCCCGCGGCACCCCGGGCAGCACGAAGACGCGGGCGCCGCCGACCGTCGCGGCGATCCCCGGAGCCGTGCCGACGGGGTTGGCCAGCGGCTCGGCCCCCGCCGGGCACAGGGCCTGCCGCCGGTTGGCGTCGCTCATGACGTACCCGCGGGCGGCGAAGAAGGCCTCGATCCGCCGCAGGCTCTCGGCATGGAGATCCAGCGGCCGTCCCATCGCCGCCGCGAGCGCCTCGCGGGTCACGTCGTCCTCGGTGGGCCCCAGCCCGCCGGCGACGAGCACCACCGCCGCCTCCTCGACGGCGCGGCGCAACGCCGCGGCGATGCGGCCGGCGTGGTCGTCGACGGTCTCGTGGCGGAGTGTCACGATCCCCCGCTCGGCGAGCATCAGGCTCATCTCGGCGCTGTTCGTGTCGGCGACAAGACCGCTGGTCAGCTCATTGCCGATGGTGATGATGATGGCTTCGGCGTTCATGCGGCCTTGTTGTACTCCCGGCGGGCCGCGAAAGCGACCCTGCATCGACGAATCTGGACATCGGGGCCGGTCGTTCCTAGGATGGGCGCCGCAGCGATATCCGCGAGAGGAGGTCCCGTGAGCGAAGGTGAAACCCCGACGACGGAAGCGACCGTGCCCCTGCGGTACGCGCAGGTGGTGGGGCTGCTGATGGCGGTGATCATCGCGGTGCTGCTGGGGATGATGTTGAGCTTCCGCCAGCGGGCCCTCCGGGCCGAAGGGCAGCTCCAGGCGGAGCTTCAGCACCAGGAGGACCGGCAGACCGCCCTGGTCGATCAGCTCCGGCGGCTGGCCCGGCAGGCCCCGGCGGCGACGTCGACCGCCCCGGCCGACCGGTGAGGTCGTTGCCGCGGCGCACCCGGGCGGGTAGGATAGCGCGCCATGGCCAAGCGGTTCGTGCGCATCACGTTGGCAACCAAGTGCCGGCTTCTGTTCGGCGTGGCCGCGGTGATCATCATCGGCTCGACGCTGATCGCGCCGGTGCTGTACACCGAGACGCTCGCCGACGAGGGGGTTCTGCTGGCCGGTCGGGAGGTGACGCGGCTGTATTTCCACGAGTGGGTGCAGGCCCACGCGACCGACCGGCCGGTCGAGCAGGTCAGCGACCTGTTCACCGCCCGGGTGGACCCTGATGAGCCGCTGGCGGCGCCCCTGCGGGGTCCGATCCGTCTGCACCTGCTGGACGACAAGCGCCAACTGCCGACCAATGCCCCGGTGCAGGCCCAACTGGCGGCCAAGACGTTCCGGCGCGACTCGACGCAGACGATGGTGCAGTTGCCGGACCTCGACAACGACGCGGTCCGCAAGGTCTTCCGGGCCGTCCGCGCCACTGACGCCTGCCTGGCCTGCCACGGCCGCGACCGTCACGATCAGTACGGGCGGGCCCCGGCGCTGCGCCAGGGCCAGTTGGTGGGGCTCATCGAGGCCCAGTTGCCCGCCGACGTCTCCCCGCGCAACCGGGTGATCCGCCGGGGGGTGATCCTCATCGGCGGCTTTGTCGCCCTGCTGCTGGCGCTGATGACCTTCTACCTGATCATCCAGCGGCTGATCCTCTCGCCGGTCGGCGACCTGAAGGGCGTCGCCGATCGCGTGGCCGAGGGCGACCTGACGATCCGCTCGGAGGTGAAGACCGGCGACGAGTTCGAACAGCTCGGCGACAGCTTCAACGAGATGCTCCAGGCGGTCCAGCAGTCGCAGCACCAGTTGCGCACGGCCAACCGGGCGCTGGACCTGAAGCTCAACGAGTTGACCGAGTCGAACGTGGCGCTGTTCGAGGCCAACCGGCTGAAGGGGGAGTTCCTGGCGAACATCTCGCACGAGCTTCGCACCCCGCTCAACAGCATCATCGGGTTCGCCGAGCTGCTCAGCGAGAGCGACGACGCCCGCATCAAGCGGTACGGGGGGAACATCCTCGCCCCGGCGCGGATGCTGCTGCGGATGATCAACGACCTGCTGGAGCTGGCGCGAATGGAGGCGGGCAACGTGAAGCTGACCGTCACGCGGGTCAGCCCCTCGGACATCTGCGAAACGCTCGTGTCGCTGGTAACCCCGCAGGCCGAGAAGAAGAACCTCTCGCTGGCGCTGGAGGTGGCGGGCGATCCGCCGATCATCCGGACCGACGCGGGCAAGCTCCAGCAGATCCTGTTCAACCTGCTGGACAACGCCATCAAGTTCCCCCCCGCCGGCGGCGCGGTGACCGTGCGGACAACCGGCGTCGCCGGGGCCGACCGGATCGTCATCGAGGTCACCGACACCGGCCCGGGCATCAGCGAAGCCGACCAGCCGCACATCTTCGAGAAGTTCTACCAGACCGACGCCTCGACCACCCGCGCGCACGGCGGGGCCGGACTGGGCCTGGCGATCGCCCGCGACCTGGCGACGATCCTCGGCGGAACCCTCTCACTGCGGAGCACGCCCAGCGAAGGCACCACCTTCTCCCTGACCCTGCCGACGGAGATCCCCGCCCCCGACCAGCGAGCCGACGGCGCGAGGCGCGAGGCGTAGGGGACGAGCCTGCAGGCGGCCGTCAATACCACACCGACACGATCAAGGCCGGTTCGGCGCGTTGGCCTTCCAGCATGCCGACGACCTGGCTGACGAACTTGACCTCGATGTCGCTGTTGTCGATCCATTCGTTGATCAGCTTCTCGAGGTACTCCATGGGCACCGGAGAGATCTTGCTGTGGAAGATCCTGCAGCGCGTGGCGCCGGCGCCGGTGACATTGACGGGACGCTTGAACTCGGTGGCGACGGCGTGCAGGGCGCCCTGGCCGATGGCCTGGATCTTCGACGCGCCGCTGCCGGCGTCCTCGTCGTCGATCAGCGTCAGGGGTTCGTCGGCCTGATGGAGGATGGGCTTGATCTCGGGCACGTCGTCGGCTTCCCGCTGCACCGGTTCGAGCGTATCGGGGTCGATCTCCGGAAGTTCCTCTTCGTCGCGCCCCGCGTCGGGATGGGTCTGGTCTGTCATCGTTGGCACTCCTAAACGCAGATCTGTTCTCGCCCCCTGCCGTACGGGTCACCCAGTCGTCCATTATCGTCATCGCCCCCCGCCGGTCAAGCCGCCGCCGACCCGGCGACCTGTGGCATGGACGGCCGCCGATCGCTATACTGGCTGGGCCGGCGTCGTGAGCCGGCAAAACATGCGTATGACCGCTGAAAAGCTCAAGATCCTGGCCGTCTTCGCCGTCGTCGGCCTGCTCGTGCTGGCCGTGCCCCTCCTGCGCCTGGCCGGGGGCGACGACGATGGCGGCACCGTGACGCCCCGCGAGGACTTCGTCCCCCTGTCCAGCCAGTTGCGGGGCCTGTGGCTGCAGGTCCACACCAACAGCCCGGACTGCCCGTTCGAGGACTACATCCAGGAGATCGCCGCGACGGGGGCCAACACCGTCGGCCTGTCGATCTCGGCGGTCCAGCAGAACGCCTCGTCCGCCTCGGTATATGTCGACCGGCAACGGACCCCGTCCGACGAACGGCTGGTCGGGATGCTTGAGGTAGCCGACGAGCTGAAACTGCGGACCGTGCTGATGCCCATCGTGCTGCTGACGCACCCCAGGGGCAGCGAGTGGCGCGGCCAGATCGACCCGCCCGACTGGTCGGCGTGGTGGGCCAGCTACAGCGAGTATATCCTCCACTATGCCGCACTGGCCCAGGAGCACGGCGTGGACGTGTTCATCGTGGGCAGCGAACTGATCCAGACCGAACGCCAGGAGGACCGCTGGCGCGGGCTGATCGCCGCCATCCGCCGCCAGAGCCGCGAGATCCTCGATCGGCAGTTCCGCGAGCAGCTCAAGGCCCGCCACCCGGACTGGACGGCCGACCAGTGGCGCGAGGCCTACGGGATCGCGTCGATCGACGCGTTGGCACCCTCGACGGCCGAGGCGCTGCCGGCGGAGCTGCGGTCGGAGTACGAAGCGTTCGTCGAGCAGCGCCGCATGCTGCTGAGCTACTCGGCCAACTGGGACCACTACACGGTTCCGAAGTTCTGGGACGCCCTCGATGCCGTCGGGATGACCAGTTACTACAACCTCAATCCGCGCGGTGTCGAGAACCCGACGGTCGAATCCCTGAGCGAGGCGTGGGCGCCCATCCGCAACGAGATCGCCGCCTGGCAGCGGAAGGTTAACAAGCCCATCCTCTTCATGGAAGTCGGCTGGCCCAGCCAGGACGGCTGCTCGATCGAGCCGTGGAACTACGTCCGGTCGCAAACCATGGCCCTCGTCGAGCAGCAGCGCTGCATGCAGAGCTTCCTGCAAACCTTCGCCAAGGAGCCGTGGGTCGGCGGGGTGCTGGTGTGGAAATGGCGGGACCACCCCGGGATGACCGGCACGCTCGACGCCGACGATGCCGCCCGCCTGAACTACCCCCCCATCGGCAAGCCCGTCATGGACGACCTGCGGGCCTTCTTCACCTCGCCCAACGGCCTGGCCGAGCAACCCGACACGACGGACTGAACGGCAGACCCCCGGCCCAAAGCGACGGCCCGCCGCGAACGACGGGCCGTCACTGTGCGCTTAACGTCCGGGGCACGTCACTCAGGCGTCGTCGCCGGCGCCGTTGCCGTAGGTCATCTCGGCCATCTGCTTGTACTGATGCCAGCGGCTGGTCGTGTCGGCCTGGGCCAGTTCGATCAGCCGGGCGGCGGCCTCGGGCCTGCTCTTGGTGAGCATGTTGTACCGCGTCTGCTCGTAGGCGTAGTCCTTGAAGCTCATCGTGGGCTCCTTGGAATCGAGCTGCAGCGGATTCTTGCCCTGGGCGGCCAGGTCGGGGTTGAACCGCATCAGCGGCCAGTGGCCGCAGGCGACGGCGGCCTTCTGGGTGTCCATGCCCCGGGTCATGTCGATCCCGTGGGCGATGCAGTGGCTGTAGGCGATGATCAGGGACGGCCCGTCGTAGGCCTCGGCCTCCAGGAACGCCCGAACGGTCTGGGCGTCGTTGGCGCCCATGGCGACACGGGCGACGTAGATGTTGCCGTAGGTCATGGCGATCATCGCCATGTCCTTCTTGGGCATCGGCTTGCCGCCGGCGGCGAACTTCGCCACCGCCGCCCGCGGGGTGGCCTTGGACATCTGTCCGCCCGTGTTGGAGTAGACCTCGGTATCCAGGACCAGGACGTTGACGTTCCGCCCGGAGGCCAGCACGTGGTCCAGCCCGCCGTAGCCGATGTCATAGGCCCAGCCGTCGCCGCCGAGGACCCAGACGCTCTTTTTGACCAGCACGTCGGCGATCGACAGCAGGTGCCTGCCGCGGGGGTCGTCGACGCCGGCCAGGACATTCTTCAGTTGGGCGACCCGCTCGCGCTGGGCGGCCAGGTCGGCCTCGGTGGTCTGCTCGGCGCCCAGCAGGGCGTCGGCCAGCTCGGCGCCGATCCGGTCGCGGAGGTCCGCCACCAGTTCGCGGGCGTACTCGGCGTGCTTGTCGAGGGTCAGCCGGAAGCCGAACCCGAACTCGGCGTTGTCCTCGAACAGCGAGTTGGACCACGTCGGTCCGCGGCCGTTGGCGTCTTTGGTCCACGGCGTGGTCGGCAGGTTGCCGCCGTAGATCGACGAGCAGCCGGTGGCGTTGGCGATGATCGCCCGATCGCCGAACAACTGGCTGAGCAGCTTGACGTAGGGCGTCTCGCCGCAGCCGGCGCAGGCGCCGGAGTACTCGAACAGCGGACGGCAGAGCTGGCTGTCCTTGACGGTCCGCAGGTTCAACGCCGTGCGATCGTAGTCGGGCAGGCCCAGGAAAAACTTGTAGTTGGCCGCCTCGGCCTTGCGGAGCGGCGGCTGGGGCGTCATGTTGATGGCCTTGCGCTCGGGGTGGGCCTTGTTCTTGGCCGGGCACACCTGCACGCACATCCCGCACCCGGTGCAGTCCTCGGGGGCGACCTGGAGGGTGAACTTCTTGCCGGCGAACGCCTTACCCTTGGCATCGGCGCTCTTGAAGGTCTCCGGGGCGCCGTCGAGCTGATCGGCCTCGTAGATCTTCATGCGGATCGTGCCGTGCGGGCAGGCGATGGAGCACTTGCCGCACTGGATGCAGACCTCCGGGTCCCAGGCGGGGATCTCCAACGCGACGTTGCGCTTCTCCCACTGGGTGGTCCCGGTCGGCCACGTGCCGTCGGCCGACATCGCCGAGACGGGCAGCGAGTCGCCCTTCTGGGCCATGAGGGTGGCGGTGACGGTCTTGACGAACTCGGGCGCCTCGTCGGGGACGATCGGCGGCATGTCGATGCGGCTGGTGACCTCGGCGGGCACCTCGATCTGATGGAGGTTGGCCAGGGCGGCGTCGACGGCGGCATAGTTCATCTGAACGATCTTGTCGCCCTTCTTGCCGTAGGTCTTCTGGATCGCGTCCTTGATCCGGGCGATCGCCTCGTCGGCGGGCAGAATGCCGCTGATGGCGAAGAAGCACGTCTGCATGATGGTGTTCACGCGATTACCCATGCCGGTGTCATGGGCGACGTCGTAGGCGTCGATGACGTAGAACTTGAGCTTCTTGTCGATGATCTGCTGCTGGACCGGCCTGGGCAGCGTGTCCCACGCCTGATCGGTGGGCGCCTGCGTGTTCAGCAGGAAGGTGCCGCCGGCGACGGCGTTGGCGAGCATGTCGTAGCGCTCGAGGAAGAACGACTGGTGGCAGGCGACGAAGTCCGCCGCGGTGACCAGGTAGGTCGAGCGAATGGGTCGCGGCCCGAAACGCAGGTGGCTGACGGTCACGGCGCCGGCCTTGCGGGAGTCGTAGACGAAGTAGCCCTGGGCGAAGTTGTCGGTCTCCTCGCCGATGATCTTGATGGAGTTCTTGTTCGCCCCGACGGTCCCATCCGAGCCCAGGCCGTAGAACATGCAGCGAACGGTGCCTTCCGGCTCGGTGACCAGGTCGGTCGGGTAGTCGATGCTCGTGTGGCTGACGTCGTCGTGGATGCCCACGGTGAAGTGGTTGGTCGGCGTCGCCGCAGCCATGTTGTCGAACACGCCGGCGACCATGCCCGGGGTGAACTCCTTGCTGCTCAGCCCGTAGCGCCCGCCGAGGACCTTCACGGACCGCCCGGCTTCGGTGACGGCGGTGATGAGATCCTGGTAGAGCGGCTCGCCGGCGCCGCCCGGCTCCTTGGTGCGGTCCAGGGCGCAGACCACCTTGACGGTCTCGGGCAGGGCCGCCAGGAAGTGCTCGGTGCTGAAGGGCCGGTAGAGGCGAACCTTGATCGCGCCGACCTTGCGGCCCTGCGCGACGAGATACTCGATCGCCTCGTCGGCCGTCTCGGCCGCCGAGCCCATCAGGACGATCACGTGCTCGGCGTCGGGGGCGCCGACGTAGTCGAACAGCTTGTACTGCCGCCCGGTCAGCGCGGCGAACCGGTCCATCGCCTTCTGGACGATCTCCGGCGTCGCGGCATAGTAGGGATTGACCGTCTCGCGCCCCTGGAAGTAAACATCGGGGTTCTGGGCCGTGCCCCGAAGCACCGGCCGGTCCGGCGACATCGCCCGCCGGCGGTGGGCCAGGACCAGCTCGTCGTCGATCATCGCGCGGATCGTCTCCTCGTCGAGCCGCTCGACCTTGTTGATCTCGTGGCTGGAGCGGAACCCGTCGAAGAAGTGCACGAAGGGCACCCGCGACTCGAGGGTCGACGCCTGGGCGATCAGGGCGAGGTCCATGATCTCCTGGATCGAGCAGCTCGACAACTGGCCGAACCCGGTCTGCCGGACGGCCATCACGTCGGAGTGGTCGCCGAAGATGCTCAGCGCCTGGCACGCCAGCGAGCGGGCCGAGACGTGGAAGACGGTGGGGGTCAGCTCCCCGGCGATCTTGTACATGTTGGGGATCATCAGCAGCAGGCCCTGGCTGGCCGTGAACGTCGTGGTCAGCGCCCCGGTCTGCAGCGCCCCGTGGACCGACCCGCTGGCGCCGCCTTCGCTCTGCAGCTCGACGACCGACGGGACGGTGCCCCAGATATTCTTCGCCCCCGCGGCCGACCAGGCGTCGGCCCACTCGCCCATGGGGCTGGAGGGCGTAATCGGGTAGATCGCGCATACTTCGTTGGTTTTGTGCGCGACGTACGCCGCGGCCTCGTTGCCGTCCATCATGACCATGTCTTTCGCCATCACCTTCTCCTGTCGCTGTAGCGCGACCCGCCGGCCCCGTCGAACCGGGGCCCGATCCTCAGAATCACTCCAGAGTCATCCTACCAGCCTTGGCCACCAGGCCGTGGGGCATGCGGAGGGAACCGACGCCGCCGGACATCCGTACTGCGGCACCTACGGCCAAGGCGTGGGGCGCAACCGTGCGCACCCCACAGATCATTGTGGAAATCACCGCGCGCTTTTCAACGGGTTTTCGCCGTCTCCTCCCGTTTCCGTCGTGGCTCGGCCCCCTCACACAGCAACGGCACGGAGAGCCACAAAGGGCACAAAGAACGCAAACACACCAACGGCAACGGCTTGTGCCCAGAGGGCACGTGTTGCCGCGCCGATGTTTTGTCGGAGGCGGGAGAATACAGAGCCGACCCAGCCGACGCCATCATCATCCATACGTCGCGACGGGGCGCAAGGGTCGCACAGTCTGCGTGTTGTCCGTGACCGCTGTGGCCTGACACTCCGGCGTTTGGGCGCTTGGGGCCGGGACGACGGCCGGCCGCCAGAGGGTCTAGCGTCGTCGGCGGATCGCCGCCAGGGCGCCGAGGGCCAGCAGGGCCGCCGATGCCGGCTCGGGCGTCACCCCGCCGGGCCCCCCGCTGCCGACATACTCGCCGCAGAGGAAGCCGCCGTAGTCGACATCCTTCAGGTAGACCAAATCGTCGAGGTCGGCCCAGCCGTCGAAGTTGAAGTCCCAGCCCGACCACAGCGCGCAGATCGTCTCGGCCTCTTCAAAGCGCATGCCGAAATGGGTCTTGAGGATCGCGAAGTCGTCCAGGTCCACATCCCCGTCGCGATCGAAGTCGGCGTCGTCAGGCCACACCGCGCCGGGGGTGATCCACCCGGAGCGCTTGAGGATCCCGAAATCGTCCAGGTCCACCACCCGGTCGAGGTTGGCGTCGCCGGGAACGACAATCTCCACCGGCACGCCCCGGGGACAGCCCGACGCCGACACGGGCGCCGCCCCAGCGGAGATGATGATCGGGTCCCACGACCACGGAAAGCCCATCGGGACGCCGCAGATTCCCTCGCCCCAGTGGGCCTTGAGCAGAACCAGATCGTCCAGATCCACTTGGCCGTCAAGGTCGATATCATGGTTCAGCTCGGCCATCGGCACCCCCGGACGCCGGCCGAACCAGGTTTTCAGGATGGCGAAATCGTCCAGATCGACGTCGTCGTCACCACTGAAGTCGCCCTGGCGCCACCCGGCCCCGGTACCGTAGTTCGCCTTGACGATCGCAAAGTCGTCCATGTCCACGAGTGAACTGCCGTCGGCGTCGCCCCGCAACCCCAGCAGGTCCATCCCCTCGGGGCAGGACGTCGAGGCCGTCGCGGCGCCTGTGGCCGCCACCGTGAGGAGGATGAGGATCAGACGCCACCGGCGTGAAATGTCATCGGTCATCATGGTATGTTCCCTAGTTTCGGTCTCCCCGGAACCCACGGCACACCGCCAGGCGATGGGGTGATGCCGCCCGACGCATACTATACAGGAGTATAGAGCCTGCCGGCTTCCTGTCAACCCTTTTCCCGCAGCTCTTTGCGGCGCCGCCACGCGCGGCCATGCCCGGCCCGGGGCGGATGGTGAAGGGCGAACCCGCGGGCACCCACCCGTCGCTACGGCCCTAGCGCCGGGGCCGGGCGATGGTGTCCCTCAGCGCCCCCACTGCGGTTGCTGTTCAACTCGGAATTGCCGCGGTCAGGGCCTCCGGAGGATTTACACCTCGAAGTCATCGCGGCCTGCCTGGCACACATCATGACGAAGGGCGGACCCGCGGCGGGTCCGCCCTTCGCGACGGTGCTGGTATCGGGGCCCGGGCGCCGGTGCGGCGTGCGCCTCAGGCCTGATGTCTCAACGCTCGCCTCCGGTCGATCAGAACGTCGTGCCGAAGTTGGTTTTCAGCAGGGCGAAATCGTCGAGGTCGACGTCCCCGTCGCCGTCGAAGTCGCCCATGGAGCAGTCGGCGCCTTCGCTGGTGCCGAAGTTGACCTTGAGGATGGCGAAGTCGTCGAGGTCGACATCCCCGTCGCCATCGGCATCACCGGGGTTGCAGACGGGCTCCTCGCTGAGCGTCCACGCCTCCCAGCCGTCCGGGCGGACGGTGACGTACTCGGTCGTGTTGACGGCGATCGACTCGACGTAGACTTGCGTCTCATAGTCGTGATTGCCGGCGAAGAACTTGAGGTTCTCGACCGAGTCCTGGCTGTCGCGGAAGCCCCACCACTCGCCTTGGGCGGACGTGAGCACGACGGCCGGATCGCCGCCGTCCTCGCAGAGGTAGAACCGGGCGGCCTGGGCGGCCAGGTCGAACTGCATCCACATCTCGTAGACGGTCTCGGCCGTCTTGGCCGGGGCATGCTGCTCATAACCGCTGATGTTGTAGCAGCGCCAGTCCTCGGCGCTCAGTTCGACCAGCATGGCGTTGTGGGCATAACCGGCGCCCTCGCCGGTCGCGGTCCCCTGGAAGCTGGGGGCGCCGGCATCGCCGGTCTCCCATGCGTCGTAGTCCCACCCGGGCTGGTAGTTGTTCACGGCCACCAGCGTGTCGCCGTCCTGGTTGGCCATGAAGCGGATGTAGATGGTGCCCGTGTCCTCGATGTAGTTGTTGATCCCGAGGTTCATGGCGGTGTAGACGGTGTCCAGTTCGCCGCCGGTGTCCCGGTTGATCAGTTCCAGGGCGACCTTGTCGCCCTTCTGGACGACCAAGGAGTGGCCGTGATCCCCGAGGGCGCTGGAGTTCCGCTGGGCCTGCCACATGGGCTCTTCCCACATCTCCCAGTCGCCCTTGTCATGGATCGTCTCATTCAGCGGGTAATCGTTGAAGTCCTCGATCAGCTTGATCGTCTCGGCCTGGGCGACCGCCAGTGTGGTCAACGCCAGGGCCACGACGATACCGACACAAAACTGTCCTGCACTGTGCCTCATTTCCATCTCCCTTCCATCGGTTCGAGTTGGGAAAGTACCTGGTTTATCAGCCAGTTGTCAGTCGCGATCAACCTCCGACTCGCCGCCGGGGCCCAACAGGCTCCCTCCCCGGCCCAGACGGCAGGCCAACAGCGCCCCCCGCCCGCATGAACCGTGACAGGATGGGGGTCTGGGCGACACAACCGATTATATCACAAGTTCGTAAACCTGCAAGTGGATTATATCACAAGTTCGTAAACCTGCAAGTGACTCTCCGCGCGGCGCCCCACGAAGGGCGAACCCACGTTGGTCCCGCCGTCGGCGCCATGCCTGTCGTTGGGGGTCGCCCGTCGGCGTCTGGTCAGGGCTCGCCTCTCAACTCACGTACCGAAGTTGGTCTTCAGCAGGGCGAAGTCGTCGAGGTCGACGTCGCCGTCGCCGTCGAAATCGCCCATGGAGCAGTCGGCGCCTTCGCTGGTGCCGAAGTTGCGCTTCAGGGTGGCGAAGTCGTCGAGGTCGACGTCGCCGTCGCCGTCAGCATCGCCGGGATTGCAGACGGGACCGGCCGCCGTGAAGCTCACATCGTCGATCAGCAAGCCCACGAACTTCAGGTAGCCGACGGGCTCGGCGTCGTTCGTGCCGGCCGAGACGAAGAAGGTCTCGATCGTGCCGACCGGGCGCAGGTCGCCCGAGTGCGAGACCGGGCCGGACTGGTAGCCGCCGTTGGGATCCACGAGGTCCTCGGCCTCGGCGGTGACGGTGATCGTCCCGTCGGTGGCCACCTCGAAGGTCCACGTGGACCACGCGCCCTGGGCTTCGTCCACATCGGGCGTGGCGAGGTCGTCGAGGGCCTTGACGTAACGGCCGACGGTGCCGATCGCCCAGTAGACCGAGTAGATCGGGTCGGTGGGGCTCGTCATCACCGTGCCGGTGTTCTCGTTGGCCACGTAACCCTTGTAGCCGCTCAGCCAGCTTTTGTACATCAACGTCATGACGGTCGCCGGCAGGGCTCCGTTGCCGGTGAACCCCCAGCGCGGGCCGTAGCGGGAGTCCACCTTCTCGTCGTTGGCGCCGAAGTCGTAGATCCTCACGCTGAATACACCCGCCGTGTCGGGCACGGCGATCTGGTACACCTCGGCGTTGTTCGTCCCGTCCACCTCGGCCAGGTGCAGCACCGTGTTGGTGGGATCGGCCGGATCGGTCACCAGCGCCCCGGGCCCGGTATAGGCGCCATCGAAATCCTCGAGCACCGCCGCCGACGCCACCGACGCCGACAGCACCACGATGACCAGCAGGGAAAGCCGTTTCATGTCCGAACCTCCTCAGTCAGGAACCCTGAAAGCAAGATGAAACACACCGCAAGGAAACGATTCGAAAAAACCGCCACGGAACAGATTTGGCCGCAACGCAACGACCCGGGCGGGCACTGCACGCCGTTCGGCGACAACGTGCGCATTCACAACGGATTATACCACTGGCGGCGCTGCCGTCAACGGAAATCATGACGCCGCGGGCCCGCAATCGCGGGCGCGGCGGCAACATTGGGGGTTGACGCGGCGGCACCGGCTCATTAGCGTATTACCAATGACTAAATCAAAACAGCACGCGAAGGATCTGGCACGGCTGCTGAAGGTGCTGTCCGTCGAGACCCGCGTGCGGATCGTCCTACTGCTGAAGGCGCGGCCGCTGTGCGTCAACGCCCTGGCGGCACGGCTGGGCGTGACCCAGGGAGCGGTCTCGCAGCACCTGCGGATCATGCGCGATGCCGGGCTCGTCATCGACGACCGACACGGCTATTTCATTCACTACCGTCTCAACGCCGACACCCTCGCCGCGTGGCGGGCGGAGATCGACACTCTGCTGGACCCGGCGCACGGGGCCCGGCCGATCACGAAAGGAGCATCGGGATGTCCTGCAGCGAACAAGAACAAGGTTGCCGAAAGCCGCAGCGCTTGAAGGGCAGGCCCGCCGACTGCTCGCCGGAGCAGATCCGGGATTGTCACGGAGACGCGGGCGTGCACCCCTGCGCGACGACGACGAACTGCCAGCATCCCGAACGACTCAAGGGCGCCCCGGGCGACTGCTCACCGGAGCAGGTTCGCCGGTGCCATGGTGATAGCCGGAGCCACCCGTGCGAGAGCGATCAATGACGGACACGCTGCCGGACCATTATCTCACCGTCGCAGAGGACGTGATCGCGTTCTGTGGCGATCAGGATGACCGCGTCTGGGTCGATCTGGGCACCGGCCCGGGCGATCTTGGCCTGGCGCTGCTGGAGAAGATCGCCCGAGCTACGATGGTGCTGATGGACCCGAATGCCGATGCCCTGTGCCGCGCTCTGGATGCCGCACGTCGGCGGGGTCTCGCTTCGCGTACGGTGGCGGTCGTCGGCTCGGCCGAGGCGATGCCCCTGCCGGACCAATCGGTGGACGTGGTGGTCAGCCGCGGCTCGTTCTATTTCTGGCGGGACCGCGCCCGAGGGCTGCGGGAGGTCTGCCGCATCCTGCGGCCCGGCGGCCGGGCGATGATCGGCGGCGGCCTGGGCCGCGGCTATCCGCAGTGGGCCAGGCAAGCGTTCATCCGCCGTCGGAGGGGATCCGCCAGGAGCCCCGAGCAAGCCAGAGCGTTCGCGGAGGCGCGGAGCCCCCGGACGTTCCGTCGCCTGGCCATCGAAGCGGGCCTGCCGTCGTTCGAGGTCACTGGAGAAGGCGGCCTGACCGCCGACGATCCGAATACGGGCATCGGCGTCTGGCTGCTGTTTACGAAGGAGACGGTGAATGACGCCTGATCATCCCACAGACACCGCCATCGAGGTTCGCGGCCTGGCCAAGCGGTTCGACGACGTCCAGGCCGTCGCCGGCATCGACTTCGACGTGGGCTCCGGCGAGCTGTTCGGCTTTCTCGGGCCCAACGGCGCCGGCAAGAGCACCACCATCAACATGCTCACCGGGCTGGCCCGCCCCGACGCCGGCACCATCCGCGTCGGCGGGATCGACTGCTCGAAAAACCCCAAGGCCGCCCAGCACCTCATGGGCGTCGTGCCCGACGAGAGCAACCTCTACCCCGAGCTGACCGGCCGGGACAACCTGACGTTCTGCGGCGCCCTCTATGGCATGAGCCGGCGGGACCGCGAAGCCCGCGCGGCAGAACTGCTCGAGCGCTTCGGCCTCACCGCCGCCGCCGGGCGGAAGTTCGCCGGCTACTCCAAGGGCATGAAACGCAAGCTCACCCTCGCCGCCGGCATCATCCACGCCCCGCCGATCCTCTTCATGGACGAACCGACCACCGGCATCGACGTCGCCAGCGCCCGCCAGATCCGCCAGCTCATCGCCGATCTCAACGCCGGCGGGACCACGATCTTCCTCACCACCCACTACATCGAGGAAGCCCAGCGGCTCTGCCGGCGCATCGCCTTCATCGTCGACGGTCGCATCGTCCGCATCGACACCGTCGAGGCCCTCATGCACCGCACCGACGGCCGCCACGTGGTGCAGTTCGCCGTCGCCGACCGGGCCGCCGATCTGTGCGAGGCGATCGTCGCCGAATGGCCCGACCTGCACTGTCAGGCCGTCGCGAACGACCAGATCCGCGTGGAAGCCGCCGAGCCGATCCGCGTCGGGCCGCTGGTGCGGCTGCTGGAGGACCGCGGCGCCGAGGTGGCCGAGGCGCGCAAACTCCGACCCTCGCTGGAGGACGTCTTCGTCGAGATCACCGGCATCGAGGCCGGCGCGATGAAACAGGAGAAGGAGAAGGCCGGGAAGGGAGGCCGCTCATGACCGCGTGGATCGCGTTCTGGAATATCCTCCGCAAGGATATGCGGACCTATTACCTCAAGCCGCCCAATATCAGTTGGGGGCTGCTGTTTCCGCTGGTCTGGATCGCCATGTTTTTCATCCGGTCCGGCCTGGGCGTCGAGAGCCTGCCGGACCTGCTGCCGGGCCTGGTGGCGTTGAGCATCCTGTTCGGGACGACCAGCGTCCTGTCGGTCACCGTCACCTTCGAGAAGAAGGGCCGGTCGTTCGAGCGGCTCCTGCTGGCGCCCCTCTCGCTGAAGCTGCTCATGGGGGCCAAGACCTCCGGCGCGATCCTCTTCGGCACCCTCAACGCGTTCGTGCCGCTGGCCTTCGCGTCGTTGATGACCGACCTGTCGGGCGTCCAGTGGGCGCTGGTCGTCCCCGTCGTGGTCCTGATCGCCATCAGCTCGACCTTCCTCGGGCTGTTCATCGCGGTCTCGGTCAAGGAGGTGTTCGAGGCCCAGACGTTCTCGAATTTCTTCCGGTTCCCGATGATCTTCCTGTGCGGCCTGTTCTTCCCCATCGAGCAACTGCCCGTCTGGCTGCGGCCGCTCAGTTACGTTCTTCCGTTGACCTACGGCGTCGACGTGCTGCACGCCGCGATTCGCCGCGCCGACCACATGCCATTCGCACTGGACTTCGGCGCGCTGACGGCGTTCTGCGTGGTTCTGTTCGCGGTCAGCCTGCGGAACATCCGCCGCAAGTGGATCGCCTGAACGCCCGGGCGCGCACCACCGATCCGGCTTGCCTCGACGGTGCCATTGCGGTAACGTGCCCATGGGCCCGAACCGGCCCTGCGGCGGCGCGTGAGAGGTCGTCCCGGAATCGCGCGCCGGGGCGAAAGGAGAGATCGGATGGCGGCTCGACTGGCCTTGGTGGCGGCAGCGGGACTGTGGGTGGCGCTGGCGGGGTGCGGGTCGGACGACGACGGCACGGCGGCCCGGCCGCGACCTCCGGCGACCCTGCCTACCGAGCCGGCGGACGGTGCGTCCGCCGACGAGGCCGAGGCGGTCGCGTGCACGCTGTCGATCCACCCGCCCGATGCGACGATTGTCCTGTCGCGCCAGGGGGCCGTCGTTGGCGAGTACAACAGCGACGACGAGCCGCTCACGGTGGCCCTGGCGCCGGGCGTCTACACCATCGAGGCGTTCAAGGATGGCTACGGGCCGTTCATCGATCGCGTCACCTTCGACCGCGACACCACCACCTTCGCCGGACGGCTGACGCCGGTCCTCGCCGAGCTCATCGTCCGCAGCGATCCCGGCGTGGCGATCGAGGCCGTCGACGACCAGGGCCGGACCATCCCCCTGGGCAAGACCGACGCCGACGGCGTCCGCTATATCTCCAGCCTCGTCGAAGGCACCTACACCCTCCGCCTCACCCGCCCCGACCACGCACCGGCCACGCGAACCGTTACGCTCAAACGCGGCCGCTCGCACACCGTCAAGGCGGCCCCGACGCCGAAGCCGGAGGCGGGGCACTAGCCGCGCCGCCGCCGCCGCGGGAGGGCGGCAGCCCTTGGGTCCGTCAGTAATTCCCCAGCTCATCGAAGGGTGAACCCCTAGGGAAATCCCCCACGCGCCCTACGGCGTCCCGCCACGCGCCAAATCGCCCGTGCCCCTATTTGACCCCGCGCCGCCTGCTGGTATCATGCACCCTGACAGCGCCGCCGACCACGCGGCGCCGAACGACCGACTCGGGACCTATCTGTAATGTGTAACCTACGTTGCCGAGCCCAAAACCAGGACCGACGCCGGGGCCAACGCCCCAAACCTCGCGCCGCCGCCACGCCGTCCGACGCGGCCGCGCACGAGCACGACATCCGCCGCGGGAACACCACCATGCCCTTCTCCGAAAGCAACCCCCGGCTGCACGGCATGTTCGGCCTGCTCATCGCCGCCGGCATCACCGGCCTGCTCGTCGTCATCAGCCTCCACAACTACCTGCTGTTCCACACCCTCGTCGAGGTCTTCAGCGCCGCCGTCGCCTTCGGCATCTTCATGATCGCCTGGAACACCCGGCGCATCGCCGCCGCACCCTTCGTCCTGCTGCTCGGCGTCGCGTATCTGTTCGTCGGCCTGCTCGACCTCATCCACACCCTCGCCTTCCGCGGGATGGGCGTGTTCCCCCACCACCCCGGCGGCAACCTCGCCACCCAACTGTGGCTCGCCGGCCGCGCCGTCGAGTGCGTCTCCCTGCTGCTGGTCGGCCTCCTCGCCCGCCGACGCCTCCACGCCGGCGCCCTCGCCGCCGTCTACACCGCCGTCTTCGCCGCCCTCATCGCCGCCATCTTCTTCTGGCCCAGCTTCCCCGTCGCCTTCGACGAAGCGCACGGCCTGACGCCGTTCAAGAAGATTACCGAGATGGTTTTCGTCGGCCTGCTCGGCGTCGCCCTGGTCGCCCTCGGCCGCCAACGCGACGACCTCGACCGGCGCACCTGGGCCTACCTCGCCGGCTCCATCGTCGCCACCATGGTTTCGGAGGTCTGCTTCGTCCTTTACGGTCGCAACCCGTACGGCCTGTTCAACAACCTCGGCCACTTCGCCAAGCTCGGCTCGGTCTACCTCATCTACAAGGCCATCATCGGCACCGGCCTGCGCGACCCCTACGCCGTCCTCTTCCGCCGGGTCACCCGCAGCCGCGACGCCCTCCGGCGGTCCGCCGCCGCGCTCGAACGGCGCGTCGAGGACCGCACCGCCGAGCTCAAGGACGTCGTCAGCGAGCTCGAGGACGAGATGGCCCGTCGCGAGGAGGCCCAGCAGCGCCTTCGCCGCAGCGAGCAGCGGCTGTTCAGCGTGCTGAACCTCCTGCCCGGCTACGTCGCCCTCGTCGACGCCGACTTCCGCGTCCGCTTCGCCAACGACCGCTTCCTCGACCTGTTCGGCGAGCCCGGCGACCGCCCCTGCTACGACATCCAGCTCGGCCGCCGCGGCCCCTGCAACCGCTGCCCCCAGCAGTGGATCCTCCACACCCAACGCACCAGCACCTGGGAGTGGACCAGCGACGACGGTCGCACCTACCAGGTCTGGGGCTACCCCTTCAGCGACGTCGACGGCCAGTCCGTCGTCCTCGTGCTCGGCATGGACATCACCGACCGGCGCGACCTCGAAAAACGCGTCCTCGAAGCCGGCGAGGCCGAGCGACGCATCATCGGCCGCGACCTCCACGATTCGCTCGGCCAGAAGCTCTCCGGCCTGACCTTCTTCGCCGAATCCCTCGCTCGCGGCCTCGACGGCACCGCCCCCGAGCTCCGACGCCCCGCCGAGCAGATCATCGCCGTCGCCAAGGACGCCGTCGCCGAGGTCCGCGCCCTCTCGCACGGCCTGGACCCGGTCAGCCTCGACTACGGCGGCCTCGGCGCCAGCCTTACCGAACTCGCCCGCACCACCGAGCTGCGCAGCGGCCTGGCCGTCGAGTGCTGGCACGACGACGCGCTGGCCCTCGACGATGCCGGGGTGTGCGTGAACCTCTATCGTATTGCCCAGGAGGCCGTCGCCAACGCCGTCAAGCACGCCGCCGCCACCCGCATCGCCATCGACCTCCGCCGTCGC